>DYTH01000010.1 GCA_020726025.1 Syntrophus aciditrophicus
GTCAAGCACGGAATGACAAAAGGGGACAAAATCGACTTTTGACGAGACCATCAACTTTGCATCCAGCCCGGAGAGATATGTTGCTTAAATCCGATTTTCACATAGTCGGGTCGGTAACCGCTCCGATGCACCGGGCGAGCGCGGGATTGGCGTGCAGGCCCGCCTCGCCATGAGCTTAGGCGTTAAGCAGCGCACGGTTAGATACTTACTGATTCGGATTCCTTACGCAGGCTGACGTCCGCGACCCATTTCTCCAAGTTGTTCTCCCGTGGTTTCAGATAACGTCATGAGAGAGGTCGGGAATCCCGAGGACACAGCGCTTCATTTGAATAGTTTCGACTCAAATCGAAACTATTTGACAATAGCTTCGATTTGAGTTACGGTTTACGCATGGACGCCATTTATTACACCTTGAATCCCTGGTGGGAGGGGAAGAAAAGCGATGTCGGCATCGACCGGGACAGCTATCTGAACAATATTTCAACGTATCTCCAACGGAAACAGATTGAAATCTTCATCGGCAGCAGGCGCACAGGCAAGACGACCCTGCTGAAACAGATTATCAAGACCCTTATAACAACCGGTATTTCTGAGAAAGATGTTTTCTATCTTGCCCTGGACCACCCTGTCCTGTCCGGCATACGGATATCGGATCACCTCAGGAACATGCGGAAACAATTCATGCATGACCGCGACCGAAAACTGTATCTATTTCTCGATGAAGTTCAGGAAAGTCCGCAATGGGAGGTGGAACTCAAAGCCCTTTACGATCTGGAATCGCTGAAGATCTTCTGCACCGGCTCCACATCGTCTCTGCTGACGAGACAGGAGGGTAAACTGACAGGCAGGCAAATCGTCAACACAATGTTTACCTTAAGTTTTAGAGAATATATTCAGTTCAGGGGCGGGGCTCCCAGCCTCTCCGAAGATTATAAATACGAACAATTGGCAGAGGACTATTTGAGCATTGGCGGCTACCCGGAACAGGTTTTGAATCCATCCCCGGAGTACATGGTCAACCTGCTGGAGGATATTCTTGCCCGCGACCTGACCCGCCTTCATTCCCTGAAAAAGTCTTATATCATGAAGGATTTATTAAGATTAATTGGCGCGGCGGTGGGATCTCGCACCAGTTGCAACAAACTCTCGAAGGTGCTCGGTCTGTCTGTCGATACGGTTAAAGAGTATATCCGTTATCTGGAAATGGCTTTTCTTGTTAAGCCATTGGAGAAATGGACGACATCCTGGTCCGAAAAGGTCTATGCCCAGAAGAAGATCTATCTTTGGGACAATGGCGTCAAAACGCTGCTGACCGGTTCGGGCGACACGGGAAGCAGGGCGGAGAATGCCGTTTTTATGGAACTGCTGAGAAATAATATGGCCTGCGGCTATTACGCGGAAAGCGAGCGAGAGGTAGATTTCGTCACGGGGAGCAGCGCAAATCCCCTGCCGGTGGAGGTCAAGTATCTGGATCATTTTGACTGGCAGGATAAACATTATTCCGGCATCCGTCTTTTTTGTAAGCGATTCCCCTCTGTTAAACAGGCGCTGGTGATAACGAAAAATGCGACCGCGACCGTGACCGCTGATAATATTGTTATTCACGCGGTCCCTTTATGGAAATTTTTGCTGGATGCCCCCGCCGTTTTTTCAAAGGGGAAGCTCAACGCTTGAGCTAAAAAGGCGGCGGACGCGAAACGAACGACCGCGCCGCCAATGACAGGGATTTTGAAATCTGTAAATGTGCGGAATCTGCGGAAAACTTGATTTTACAGGCAGCCGGATTGAAGAGGGGCTCATCCGGCGGATGACGGACCGCCTTGCGCACCGCGGGCCGGACGACTCCGGGGTTTATCTGCGCCGCCAGGATTCCGTCAGTTGCGGCCTCGGCCACCGCAGGCTCAGCATCATCGATCTGTCGGAGGCCGGGCGCCAGCCGATGACGAACGAAGACCGGTCGCTCTGGATGGTTTTCAACGGCGAGATCTACAACTTCGCCGAACTGCGCGATAAGCTGGAGAAAAAGGGCCATCGTTTCACGTCGCGGTCCGACAGCGAGGCGATCCTCCATCTTTTCGAGGAAGAGGGGGCGGCGGGCGTCTCGAAACTTATCGGGATGTTCGCGTTTGCGATCTGGTCGGAAAAGACAAAGACGCTGTTTCTCGCCCGCGACCCGATCGGGATCAAGCCGCTCGTCTATTACCGGGACGGCAGAAGATTTCTGTTTGCCTCGGAGATTGGGGCGCTTCTCGCCGACCCGGAGGTTCAGCAAGAAATCGATCTGGAGGCGCTCGATCTGTATCTGAGCCTGAACTACATCCCGGCGCCGTACACGATTTTCAAAAATATCCGCAAGTTGCAGCCCGGCCATCTCCTTTTTGTCCATGACAATTCCCTCGAGGAGGAGGTTTTTTGGGACATTCCCGCGCTCGGCGGCGGCGCCGCAGCCGACAGGTCGGGCGGTTTTTCGGAAAAATCGGGGCAGGCGCGCCCGGGCAGGGCGGCCGGGGGGTTTGATTTTGAAGAAACGAAGCGGACGCTCTTCCACGCGCTCGATGACGCCGTCCGCTCGCAGATGGTTGCCGACGTGCCGCTGGGGGCGTTTCTCAGCGGCGGGATCGATTCGAGCGTGATCGCCGGGCTTATGGCCCGCAACGCGACGAAGCCGGTCAAGACCTATTCCATCGGATTTTCCGACATGCCGATGTACGACGAAACGGCCTACGCCCGTGAAGTCGCGGCGTTTCATCACACCGATCATCATGAAATCATGCTGAATTCCCGGGAGATGATCGGCGCGGTTCCGGAAATTCTGCATGCGTTTGACGAGCCGTTCGGCGACTCATCGGCCGTTCCGACGTACATGGTTTCGCGGGAAACGGCCCGCGACGTCGCGGTTGCCCTCTCCGGCGACGGCGGCGACGAGCTTTTCGCCGGCTACCGGATGTACCGGGGCGAGGCGTGGTACGGACGCTACCGGTTGATTCCGCGCCTGCTCCGCGATGGGCTTATCGAACCCCTTGCGGCGGCTCTTCCCGAATCAAGGGACGGTCGCATTTCTGAAAAACTCCGCAGAATCAAGAAGTTTGTGCGTGGGGCGAAGACGTCCCTTCCCGAGCGCTTCTACGCCTGGAACGAGCTGTTCAGCCGCGAGGCGCGGGAGGCGCTGCTGCAACAGGCGTGGAAAACGGACGCATCGCCTGCCCGGCAAATCTTTTCCGCCGCCCTTGCGCGTTATCCGGGCGATGCCGGGGAGGACGCGCTCAACCGGATGCTCTACGCCGATTTGAAGGTCTCGCTTCCCGGCGACATGCTCTGGAAGGTCGATAAGATGAGCATGGCGCACGCCCTTGAGGTGCGCGTCCCGCTTCTCGATCACCGCTTCTGCGAGCTGGCCTTCGGGATCGGCGGCGACTGGAAAATCCGGCATGGCCGGGGGAAATACATCTTTATCGAGGCTTTCAAGGATATCCTGCCCCGGAAACTTCACAACCGCCCCAAATGGGGCTTCGAGATGCCGATTGCCCGGTGGCTGAAAACAGACCTCAACTATCTGATTTCCGAGTATCTTTCCCGAGAGAGGATCAGGCGGGAGGGGATATTCGATTACCATGAAATCGAAAAAATGACGGCGGATCTGATGGGGGACCGGCGGGACACCGCCTGGAAACTCTGGAACCTGATCGTCTTTCAGGCGTGGCATGCCTCCCTTGGAAGCAGACGACACACGCATGATTAAAATGTCTTGAGAGCGGTTATCCCGTCCGCAAAAAGTGAACAGGGGAGAGCTTTGAATTTCTCCTGAAATCAGCCAAATCGTCATACCGTCGAAAGACGGTATCCAGTCTTTTCAGCATCTTCTGGATTCCGGGTCAAGCCCGGAATGACAAAAAGGGTAGATTTTCAAAGGTCTCCAGGGAGGGCCGCGATTTCAGGGAAAAAACGGGTTCGGCGCCGTGATATCGGATTGTTATGCCTGCATTTTCAGGTGAAAAAACAGGGCTCTGTCCCTCATTAAAGGTGCTTCATATAATTACCCGTTTCGACAAGGGCGGGTCGGCGGAAAATACGTTTCTGACGGCGGCGCATCGTGACGGGGGCCGCTACGGGGTGTGTCTTGTTACGGGCCAACAAGATGAAAACACGAGTAATAACGAGAAGTCGGCAATAGAGAAAAACATCGCCGCACTCCGGGAAAAGGGAGTTCCGTTGATTGTTTGCCCCCATCTGGTGCGGGAGCTGCGTCCGATTGCGGATTTGACTGCATTTTTTTCTCTGTGCGGGATTATCCGCAGGGAAAGACCCGATATCGTCCATACCCACACATCGAAGGCGGGGATGCTGGGCCGCTGGGCGGCGAGGCTCTGCCGGGTTCCGGTTGTCGTCCATACACCGCATGGGCATGTTTTTCAAGGCTATTTCGGCCCGGTGAAAACGCGGCTGTTCGTCATTTTGGAGCGATGGACGGCGAAGATTACCGACGTACTGGTCATGCTGACGCCGCAGGAGATGAAGGAACACCTGGAGCTGCGGATCGCCCCGCCGGAAAAGTTCACCGTCATCCACAGCGGCGTCGATATGGAGGAATGCGACCCGGAGAGATTTCCCCGCAGCGCGGGACGCAAGGTGCTGCGGATAGATGAAAATAAGACAGTTATCGGGACGGTGGGGCGGCTGACCGCGATCAAGGGACAGGACGTCCTGATCCGGGCCGCGGCCGAACTGGCGAAGACGCGGGCGGATGTCCTTCTGGTCATTCTTGGCGCGGGTGAATTGCAGGGCGAGTTGGAAAAACAGGTTCAGTATTCGGGAATATCTGAAATCGTCAGGTTTCTGGGATGGAGGCCCGATGTTTGCCGGGTCATGTCGGCCTTTGATATATTCTGTCTCCCCTCGTTGAATGAAGGCATGGGGAAGGTCGTGGTCGAGGCGATGGCCATGGGACTGCCGGTCGTGGCAAGCGATGTCGGAGGGATAAAGAATCTCGTCGGCGACGGTGAAAACGGTCTGCTGGTTCCTCCCGGCAATGCCTCCGCTCTGGCCGCGGCGCTCGATTCCATGTGCAATAATCCACAGAAACGTCGTCTTATGGGCGCATCCGGCCGACAAAAGGCCCCCTCTTACAGCGCTGCGGCAATGGTGGCGAAAATCGAAAAACTGTATCAATCTCAGGCCGGAAAGATTCGCCCCTTTCCAGCGCCCCGGCAACAACGAAAGGAGAAGATACTGTGAAGATGCGGGGTGCATGCCTTCGACGGGATGGAGCGAGAGGAACGAGGTATTGATTTCAGGCAGTTGTCCTGAGAGGCACGATGTGATAAAGAGTGCGCCATGCGGATTTCAACGATGATGAACTCGTCAAAAGTCGATTTTGCCCCTTTTTGTCATTCCATGCTTGACACGGAATCCAGAGAATTTAGGTGCTTCTGGATTCCGGCTTTCGCCGGAATGACGGTTTTTGGACTTTTGACGAGACCATCAACGATGAATATAAAACACGGGGGGACCTTTAAAAAATACGCCCCGCCGTCATTCCGGGGAAAGCCGGAATCAGGAAGATTGCAAAATAGCAGCGTTTCACCCGCAGGGTTCAGGGCGGTATTTTTCAACGCGCTCCTTGCGTTGCTGGCTCCGTTGGTGATTTTTACCTCCCCGGCGCCCTGCCGGGCGGCCTCTTCCGGCTATGAGCACGTGTCGGCGGTGATCGATGTGCGCACGACGTTCAGCGACGGCGCCTACGATCCTGAAACGCTGGTCGGGATGGCGCGAAAGCGCGGCATAGGGGTTTTGTGCCTGAATGACCACGATACGATGGAGATGGAGTACGGGATTCCTCCCTTCCGGAATATCCTCAGAAAACGGGTTGAACTCGGCTCGCTCAAGAAATCGGGCGCCGAAAAATATCTTGCGTCTGTCAGGGAAGCCCGCAAAAACTACCCGGACATGATCGTTATCCCCGGTGCGGAAAGCGCCCCCTTCTATTACTGGTCGGGAAATCCGCTTGCCGGAAATCTGACCGCCAATGATCATGAACGGCGTATCCTGACCATTGGTCTTGAAAAGGCGGAGGATTACCGGACGCTTCAGGCGTTGCACATCGCAAGCGGCGTTTCCGGGCTGATGACCTGGCCGGCGACCGTTGCGGCCGTCCTGCTCATTTTTTCGCTGTTTCTTCTGCCAGGCAGGGGCAGGCCGCGCTGGGCAGGGGCCGTTATCGCGGCGGGGAGTCTTCTGTTTATCCTCAATGCGTTTTTCGCATCCGCGTCGCTTTTCGATCCCTACCACGGCGCGCAGGGGGCTAAACCCTATCAGCGGTTCATTGACGAGATGAATAAAGCAGGGATGCTGACCTTCTGGAATTACCCGGAGACCCGATCCGGGGTCAGAAAAATGGGTCCGATCCGGGTGAGCACCCCTCCCTACCCGCAGATGCTGCTGGAGACGACCAACTACACGGGCTTTGCGGCCCTTTACGGGGAAAACATCACCGTGACGGAACCAGGCGGACTCTGGGACAAGGCGCTTCAGGAGTACTGCATGGGATACCGGCGGCGTCCGCCATGGGGAATCGCCACCGCCGACTATCACGAAGAGGGGGAATCCGGTCAGAAACTGGGCGATTTTCAGACGGTGCTGCTTGTGTCCGAACGATCGCCGCAGGGGGTTCTGGACGCCCTGGGCAATGGACGGATGTATGCGCGCCAGGGGGAGTTCCCCCGTATGCCGCGCCTGACGGAATTCACCATTGCCGCGCTGGAACAGGATAACGCCCGGAAGGCCGTTTCAGGCGAGACGCTGTTTTTAAGGGGCGCTCCCCGGATAAAAATCTCGGTCGCCGGTTTTCCACCGGAACAGACGGCGCAGCTCAAGGTGCGGCTCATCCGCTCAGGCGAACTGGTGCAGATTTTTTCCGGGTCCATGCCGCTTACGATCGATTATGTTGACCATTTCGAGGCGTCGGGGAAAAAGGTTTATTACCGCGTTGATGTCAGGGGGTACGGAACAATCGTTTCCAATCCGATATTCGTGGAGTTTGCCCAATGATTGTGGCCGTTCATCAGCCCCAGTACCTGCCCTGGCTGGGTTACTTTGACAAGATCGCCTCAGCGGATGTTTTTGTCCTGCTCGACACGGTCCAGTACAAGAAAAACGAGTGGCAGAACCGAAACCGGATTAAAGGGCCGAGCGGATGGCAGTGGCTGACCGTCCCGGTAACATACCGCTTTGGTCAGATGATTGATGATGTTATAATAAATAACCGGGAACACTGGCAAAGACGACAGAGTCAGGCGATCCTTTCCAACTACGGCAAGGCCCCCTTCCGTGATGATCTGATGCATACGATGGACGGGATATTCAGCCGTCCCTGGGAGCATCTTTCCCATCTGAATATCTTTACAGTAAAAATGTTATCAAAAATATTGGGTATTTCTACGCCGGTTTATGTTGCCTCGGAGCTTCCCCCTTTTCCCGATCGTCCGGATGAGCGGTTGATTGCCATTGCCGGATATTTTGGCGCGGAGACCTATCTGGCCGGGAGCGGCGGGCGCGACTATATGAATCTTGAAAAGTTTGAACGGGCCGGCATAGAGGTGCGTTTCCAGGATTACCGCCACCCCGTTTACCGGCAGTTGTTTGCGGGATTTGAACCTTTTTTGTCGGTTGTTGATCTGATTTTAAACCACGGCAGCGAGAGTCTGAAAATTTTGCGAGGTGAAAAATGAACATACTGGCCGTAGGCGCCCATCCTGACGATATAGAGGCCGGCTGCGCCGGCACGCTTGCCAAATATGCCCGGGCAGGGCATGACATCTTCCTGATGGTCATGACGGAGGGAGACAGAGGGGGAAAGGCAGAAACGAGACGCGCCGAGCAGCAGGCCGCGGCCTCGATCATTGGGGTGCGGGAGATTATCTGGGGAGGTTACCGGGATACCCGGCTTACCCCCGGCATTAACCGGATGATCCAGACGATCGAAGCCGGGATCAGCAAGATTGCGCCGGATTTCATCTTTGTCCATTACGGGGACGACACCCATCAGGATCACCGTTCCCTCGCGAGGGCAACGATTTCCGCCACCAGGTACGTAAAGAACGTCCTTTTCTACGAAGGGCCGACCACGCAGAACTTTTCCCCGACCGTCTTTGTCGATATCTTCGAAACCTTTGACGTGAAGTTAAAAATGCTCATCGCCCACTCTTCTCAAGTGCAGAAAACAAATATCGAGCATGTAACCATTGCCGACATGGTCCACTCGACGGCCGTTTTTCGCGGCATACAGGGGCGGGTGCGGCTGGCCGAGGGGTTTGTCCCGCTGCGGTTGTTTATCAATATATGAAAACTGTTTCCCATTCACGCCCGTCGATCGACGAAAATGAAATCGCTGCGGTTTCCGCTGTTTTGCGCTCCGGACAGATAGCCCAGGGGGTGCAGGTGGCGGCCTTCGAGAGGGCGCTGGCGGGACTTGTCGGCGTGCGTGGAGGCGTTGCGGTCAGTTCCGGGGTTGCGGCGCTCCATCTGAGCCTCCTCGCCCTTGGCGTGCAGGAAGGCGACGAGGTTGTGATGCCGGCTTTTGTCTGCACGGCGCTTCTGCATGCCGTTCGCTTTGTCCGCGCCGTGCCGGTTTTTGCCGATATCAGCCGCGAGACCTTCACGATCGATTACCGTGATGTAAAGAGGCGCCTGACGAAAAAAACAAGGGCAATGATCGTTCCGCACATGTTTGGACTTCCCGCCGATATGCGCGAGCTTGTCGCCTTTGGCGTGCCGGTGATCGAGGATTGCGCGCAGGCGCTGGGGAGCGCCTATGAAGGGAAACAGGCAGGCAGTCTCGGGGCGCTTTCCGTGTTTTCATTTTACGCGACCAAGGTGATCTGTACCGGCGAGGGGGGCATGGTCGCAAGTAACGACAGAGAATTACTGTCCAGAATTGAAGACTTGCGCGATTATGATGAAAAGGAGGACACAGGGCTGCACTTCAACTGCAAGCTGACGGAGATGCAGGCGGCGATGGGGCTTGTCCAGTTGAAAAAGCTGCCCGAATTTATCGCCCGCCGCAGGGAAATAGCGGGAAAATATGAGGACGCCCTTCAAAAATATCAGGTTATACTTCCCTCTTGTCCAGAGAATCGCGAGCATATCTATTTTCGCTATCCGATCAGGACAAAGAGCGCGCGAAAGCTGATTGAAGCCGGTCTGACCGGTCGTATCGCCTATCGGCGGCCTGTTTTCAAACCCCTCCACCAGTATACGGCCCTCCACCAGCATACTGCCCTCCACCAGCATACTGGTGGTTACTCGCTGCCCGAAACAGACGCGGCGTTTGAAGAAACGGTTTCGATTCCCCTCTACCCGGCGCTCGCCAACGGGGAAGTTGAACAAGTCTTGCAGGACCTGACGTCGGCGCTGGAAGTGCAACGGGGAATCATTTTATGAGTGCATTCAATAACAAAGAATTCCAGCATAATCGTTTTCTGCGTGTGTATCTGACGGCGGCGGCGATCGTTTTTATTGCGTTATGGATTTTTCCGGTTCGTCGCCTGTTTTTTGAAAGCGGCGTCCGCTGGTTCTACATCCTGCTTTTTGCCTCCTCCTCGTCCGCCCTTTTAACGCCGCTTATGATTGCCATTGCCAAAAGGGCGGGCATTGTTGACAATCCCGGCGGTCGAAAGATACACGCCACGGCAACCCCTCTTCTGGGCGGCGTGGCGATCGTTGTCTCGTTCATTGCGGCCCTGATGTCGAACATGATCCTTGACCGCGCTGAAATAGCGATTATGGCATGCGGTTTTGTCGTCGCCTTGATAAGTCTCGCGGACGACTGGAAAAATATCCGCGCCTCGTACAAGCTGGCCGTACAGGTTATTGCTGCCGTAGTTCTTGTCATCTTCGGTGTTTCGCTGGATATTTTCCCGATTCATACGCTCTGGGGCTCTTTTCTGAACGGCGCCGTGTCCGTGCTGTGGGTAGTCGGGTTGACCAACGCGATGAATTTCATTGACGGGATGGACGGTCTGGCGACGGGCGTATGCATGGTGATTGCGGGATTTCTGGCGATCGCGGCCTACCAGACCAGTCAGCCGTTCATGGGATGGATCGCGATGGGGATGCTGGGGAGCTGCCTCGGTTTTCTGCCGTTCAATTTTGGTTTGAAAAGACCCGCCACCATCTTTCTGGGAGACGCGGGCAGCGCCTTCATGGGATTTGTGCTTGCAGCGCTGGCTATCAAGGCCGACTGGGCGGACAACAACCCGATCGTTTCTTTCGTCACGCCGATTTTGATCTTCTGGGTTCTGATCTACGACATGGCCTACATAACAGTGGAGCGAATCGTCACCGGAAAGGTCAAAAATTTCCGTGAATGGATAGACTACGTCGGCACCGACCACATACACCACAGAATTTTCGCCATTTTGCAGGATAAACGCAGAACGGTATTTTTTATCCTCTTTTTGAGCGTTACCCTTGGCATAAACGCTCTCATCCTGAGGAACGCCCGCACGATAGACGGCATCCTGACCGTGGTGCAGGCATTCTTCATCACCGTCATTGTCTCGATTCTTGAGTATTTCGGGAAAAAAACAAAAAAATGACGGTAACTTACAACTTTTCCTCAACCGACCTGATTTTCCCCTCCAGCCTGTTTTTGGCCCCCGCCCGGTAGTCCATCTGGAGCGTCATGTAGATGCGCTCCGAATCGCCTTTGAGTTCCTGAAAGCATTTTTCGACCACCCCCATCACCTCTGCCCAGGCGCTGCCCTCGATGGCGGTGCTCATCGGCCCCAGCTTGTACGGAAGCCCGCTTTCCTGGATAATGCGAATGGATTTGGCGACATAGGGGCTGACGCTTGTTCCCTTGTCGGTTGGAAAAATAGAAAAGTGAATCAGAACGCTCATTTTGACTCCCGGATTTGTTAAATGTGCCACGCTGTTTTGTACGCCATCCTGTTTCCCCGCCCCCTGCGTGATGGGGTCAATGGGCGGGGGGGATGTGCCGAGGGGTTGCTATGGCTTTTTTTTCAAAATCGCATTGAGGATCGGCTCAATCTCCTGACACTGATGGCAGAGAATGTAGCCCTTCTGGTCAACAAGCACCAGCGAAGGAACGCCCCTGATCTCGTAAATCCCGCTCACGATTCCTGTTTCGTCGAGCAGCACCCGGTAGGGAAGTCCATAGCGTGTGGAAAATTTGGACATTTTCACCTGCGACTCCTGAACCCCGACATTGACGATTTCCAGCCCCCTCGCTGCGTATGCTGAGTAGAGTTGTTTGAAATAGGGGATTTCGCTTTTACAGGAAGAGCACCAGGTGGTGCTGAAGATGATCATGACCGGCTTCTTGCCTTTATAGTCGCTCAAACGAAACGTTTTTCCGTTTAAATCCTTCAGGATGAAATCAGGCGCCTTGACGGCGCTGATTGGAGTCTTGCTCGACAGAACGTCCGTCGCAAGCAGAAAAAGCGAGAGGATCAAAGCTATCGCGGCAAAGGCCGCCTTTTTGCGGTTCAACATAAACATTTTTCTCCTTTTTACAAGTATGAGCCAATTGCAAAACTAAACTAATCCGTCGCCCCGGCGAAAGCCGGGGCCCAGAAGATCTTGAAAATACTGGATACCGTCTTTCGACGGTATGACGCACAGGGACTTTTGCAATTGGCTCGTATGTATCATTAAAGCCAGAGCATACCGACATTTACCAGAAAATATTCGCCCGTGGCAAGCAGAATCCACCCGAAGGCCTTGCTGATCCGGACCATCCAGGCGCCTGACCTGGGGATCGCCGACAGCAGGCCCGCGAAGGTGCCGACCAGAATCAGCAGGGTACCCATGCCGAGCGCGAAGACGAACATCAAGCCGGCGGCGAGAGGTACATTCTGTCGGGTTGCCGCGTAGCCGAGAACGACGGCCAGGGCCGGCGCCGTGCAGGGGCCCATGACCATTCCCGATGCCGCCCCCACTAAAAAACTGCCGACGATGTCCTTTGATTTCGATCCGCTTTGCTTTCTTGAGATGAAATCCGGCGTTCTGATCGAAAACGAAAAGACGCCGAGCATGGATAACCCCATGAGAATGCAGACATTGCCAATGACGAGGTATGTCCATGGGTTTGTCTGAATCTGTCCGAACAGTTTGCCGGAAAGTGCGGCAATGGCGCCAAGCGCCGTGTAGGTGACGGCCATCCCGACTACGTAGATGATGGACAGGACGAATCCCCGTGACTTTGACCCGGCCCCGCGGGCGCCGATGCAGGCAAGGGTGATCGGGACCACCGGGTATATGCAGGGGGTGAAGCTTACCAGCACCCCGGCTAAGTAAACAGCCAGAAACGAGAGGCCAAGAGACCCCTGTAAATATCCCGCAAGACCGTTAATGAAATTTTCTACCATGGTTTCCTCTTTGCACCCTCATCGGAATTCCGGCGCGCTTATCCCGCAGATGTCTGCATTGACCCGTTATGCTCGCCCACTCGGGCCTGTCCATTTTATAACACCGGCAAACGGCAGAATCATGTTTGATGGTCTCGTCAAAAGTCGATTTTGTCCCCTTTTGTCATTCCGTGCTTGACACGGAATCCAGTGAATTTAGTCACTTATGGATTCCGGCTTTCGCCGGAATGACGGTTTTTGGACTTTTGACGAGTTCATCATGTTTGTGTCACTCACAACGGCATAGCCAGTTGGCCGCTGATCCACCCGGTATTTCACGCGCTAAAGACGTAACGCTAACGTTTTCAATTAGTTTAGTGATGATGGGCGCGCAGCGCTACAAGGCAATCCACGGATTCACGCAGCTTTTGAGCGGCGCTTTTCAACGTGTCTGCGATGTCTTTTCCGTCTTCAAGGTCCTTGATTTTCTCCGCCCATGCCTCATAATCGGCGGCGTGTTCCTGCTCGTGTTCGATCCAGTGTTCGATAAGATGCTGCACCTTCTCTAAATCATTCATCATTCATCCTTTCCGTCTTTCAGGGAACTTATCTCGTTCACGCTGATTTGTCAAGGTTCCGCGCAAGACAAAAGCGTGCAATGCAGCGATATAAAAAACTTGACAGAGGCACGGCCATTCAATATACGCACCATCAGCCATTTTCACAAAACGTTCCACGCCCCGCACAGACGACGCGAAGGGTCGGCATGGCCCCCGGCATCACAAAGTGTGAGGCCGCTATAAAATAACGGGAGGAATTTCATGGAGATCAAGACAGTGGTAGTTCTCGGGGCCGGGGCTATGGGGCACGGCATTGCGCAGGTATCGGCGATGGCCGGCTACACGGTTATCCTGCGCGACATCAATGATGAGTTTGTGCAGAGGGGTTATTCCAGGATCAAGGAAGACCTGGAGCGGCGGGTAAAGAAAGGCCGGATGTCGGAAGAGGAAAAAAACGCGATCATGGGCAGGATCACCCCGATTGTCGATATGCAGGAGGCTGTGAAAGACGCCGATGTCATCGTGGAGGCCGTGCCTGAGATCATGAAGCTCAAACACGAGGTGTTTGGCGAGGTGGTCAAATTTTGCCCCAAACATACGGTGTTTGCGACGAATACATCTTCTTTAAGTATTACGGATATTTCCAGCGTGCTTGACGAACCCGGCAGGATGGTGGGGCTCCATTTCTTCAATCCGGTTCCAGTCATGAAACTTGTCGAAATCATCTACGGAAACAAAACCGACGAAAAATCGGTGCAGGTCATCGAGGCCTTCGTGCAAAAGATCGGGAAAACAGCGATTTATGTAAGAAAGGATGTCCCCGGTTTCGTCGTCAACCGGATTTTCGTCCCGTTTGCCAACGAGGCGGCCTGGGTTCTGCACTACGGCGAGGTTGCCGCTCCCCATGAGATCGACGCCTCCGTGAAATACAGGCTGGGGCTGCCGATGGGCATGCTGGAGCTGCTGGACACGCTGGGCAACGGCGCAATCGACGTCCAGTACCACGTCAGCAAATACTTCGAGGAGACGATCGGCGCCTCGTGGGGGCCGCCGACCAATCTGGCCGAGCTTTTCAAGGCCAGCCAGTTGGGGAAAAAGAGCAAAAAAGGATTCTACGACTGGTCCGACCCGGCGAAAAAGCTCGAACTTTCACTGAAGGCCGGGCGGGGGATCGATCCGCTCCGCGTGATTGTGATTGCGATCAATGAGGCGGCCAACCTGCTGGTTGACCAGGTGGCGACCCGTGAGGACATCGACACAGGCGTACTTCTGGGACTGGGCTTTCCCAGGGGGATCCTGCGGATGGCCGATGATATCGGCATTGACGTCATCGTGAACGAACTCGACAGACTCTACGAAAAATACCACGAAGACCGGTACAAGGCATCGCCGCTTCTGGTCGGGATGGCCAAAGAGGAAAAAACCGGAAGAAGGGCGGGGCAGGGATTCTACGCCGCCCGCGAATTTGAAAACATCCGGTTTTCGGTCAACGATAAGCATGTGGCGATTCTTACCCTGAACCGCCCGCAGCGGGCAAACGCGCTGAACAACGCGTTTCTCGACGAGATCAACCACGTCCTCGATGCCGTCGAGCGCGATCCCGACGTACGGTGTCTCGTCATTACCGGTGCAGGAAAAAATTTCAGCGCCGGCGCCGACATGAACGGTTTTGCCTCGGGACGTTCCGATGATCTGCTGCAGATATGCACCCTGGGGCATGACGTCTTCACCCGGTTTGAAACCTTCCCCAAGCCGGTGATCGCGGCAATCAACGGGCCGGCAATGGGCGGCGGGTTTGAGCTGGCCCTGGCCTGCGATATCCGGATCATGAGCAGCAAGGCCTTTGCCCAGCTCCCGGAGGTTAATCTGGGCCTTTTCCCCGGCTGGGGCGGCACCCAGAGACTTCCCCGCCTGATCGGCATGGGGAAGGCGAAGCAGATTGTCCTGCTTGCGGAAAAAATCGACGCGCAGAAGGCGCTGGAGTACGGGCTTGTCAATTTTGTGGCCGAGCCCGCCGATTTTGACGCCCTGGTCCAGCAGATCGCGGAGAAGCTTGCAAAGGCCAGTCCTCTGGGGTTGAAGATGGCAAAGACGGTGATGCATTACGGCGCGCAGGCCGACCAGCGCACAGGGCTTTACCTCGAGGGGACGGCTGCCGGCGGCGTCTGCACGACGGATGACATCAGCGAAGGGATAACCGCCTTCATGAACCGCCGCGAGGCCGTTTACAAGGGAAGATAACGGCGTATGGAATCGGCCGGTGTTCTGATTTACGGATATCACAGCGAGGATGCCCGGCGCATCCGGAGCTTTCTGGAGGAAGTTTCCGGGGCGCCCGTTTTCGTAACGGGCGCCTCCGGTCAGAACGAAACACGGATCATCGATATTCTGCAGAACACAACCGAAAGCCGTTTTGCCGACGAAGAGCCCAGGATCATGATGCTCCTCGGTTTTTCCGAGGAGCAGATCAACGCCATTCTTGGCGGTTTCTCCGTCGGTCTGCAAGGCATTGACCGCCCCATTTTTTGCATGATGACCGCAAACAATCAAAACTGGCCCCTCAAACAACTGCTTGAGCATCTTGAGGAGGAACGCCGGTACTGGGCCAAAAAGACCCCGCCCGAAAATTCAGAGGGAGATGAATAGATGATCGATAAAGCGGAAAAAATGGAGGAGCTTGAACGGCAGGAACTGGTGGAGCTTGTGGTGGATTTTCTTCATCGGACGATGGTGCACCACACCCTCTGGTTCAAGGAGGTTGAACATCAGATGGGGATGGCCAGGGCGCTCGACGTTCTGGGCGCGGTCTGGGATAAAAGCCGAAAACTGCAGATGAAGAGGCTTGCCGAGGCTCTTGGCTTTGAGCTGGAAAACGGGGCGCCGAAAACGCTGGCCGCCATGCCGAAGGAAAAGCTGCTCGATCTGGTGGGCGATCTGGGGAAAAACTGGATCGCCAATGATGGAATCTGGTTTCAGGAGGTCGAAAACCGCGATAATCTCTTTGATGCCAAACGCTGCAACGACTCGTGCTGGACCCGTTTCTCTCCATTCGAGGCATGGTCGATCAAGCGTTTTCTGAAGCTGTCCGAACATCCGGGGCTCCCGGGACTCAAAAGGGCGCTGGGTTTCAGGCTTTACGCCGGCATCAACGTCCAGACGACGATTGAGGAAGGGCCGAACAGCCTGTTGTTTCAGATGAACAACTGCCGTGTCCAGGCGGCGCGCAAGAACCGCGGCCTTGCCGATTACCCCTGCAAATCCGCCGGTATTGTGGAATACAGCGCCTTCGCCTCCGGGATCGATTCCCGGATTAAAACCACCTGCGTTGCCTGTCCGCCGGATGAGCATCCGCCGGAGTGGTTCTGCGCGTGGCGCTTTACGATAGACGAGCCCTGAAAAAAGTAAAACGGAACATCATGCGTTTACGGCCCCGGCATGAAGTCGGGGCCGTAAATCAATCAACTTTACATCACTCTACTTTGGCCGCCTCTTTGTCCAGCGCCTCGGCCAGCGCATCATAGCCTTTATTTCCGAATTCGGTCACCTGCCAGCGAATGAGCTGCGCATAGGACAATCCCTTCGCCTTCAGCCAGTTCTTGTGAACGCTGTTCGTCTGGCCGATGAAGTGCCGCGCCAGATCCAGCGTGTTGGGTGAAATCTTGCGACAACATGGACAACGATACTTTGCCATCGAAACCCTCCTTATCTCTATCTCTCCGTTATTCTTCCGGAAAATGCATATTTGCCAATCTTTGACCGCTCACCTGCTACGCCTTGCCCTTTTGTTCCTTGGCGCGAATGGCGTTCAGAACCTTCTCCGGCTTTAACACATTGCTGTCGAACTCCGCCCCGACCGCATGATAAACGGCATTGGCGAGCGCCGGAGCGCCGGGGGACGTCGTCGCCTCGGCGGCCTCCTTGGCCCCGAACGGACCCTCGGGCTCGTAGGTCGGGACCTCCATCAGCTCAATCGTCGGCATGTCGCGCGAGCGGATCAGCTTGTAATCCACGAAGGACGGGTTGAGGATCAGGCCGTTGTCGGTCGGCATATTTTCACAGAGGCCGTATCCCAGGCCCATCTGGGTGGATCCCTCCACCTGTCCCCGGACAGCCGGCGGGTTGATTGGCTGGCCGCAGTCATGGACGACAAGGACATCCTTCATCTCAATGAGGCCCGTCTCGCGGTCCACCTTCGCCCGCACCGCCTGGATCCCCATGCCATAGGCCGGCGAGATCATTCCCTTGTTGTGCGGGGTATAGTGGCCGATCCCGATCAGGGGCTCGCCGTCGTTCTGTTTGATCGCATCTTTGACCAGCTCATAATAGGAGAATCCCCTTTCGGGACGCAGCTCCAGATAGATGCGTTTGTTTTTGGCCACCAGGTCATAGACGATATTCTCGCCGAGTTTCATCCTCGCGACAGCAACGAGCATTTTCTTGATCTCAGCGGCGGCGGCCCGAACGGCGTTGCCGTTCATCAGCGTCTCACGGCTCCCCCAGGCGCCGAGATCGGCAAGGGTGGTCGCCGTATCGGCGGGGTGCAGGCGGATGTCTTCCATGCCGATGCCAAGCTCTTCGGCGCAGATCATCACGGAGACGGTGTTGTGTCCCTGCCCGATATCCGACGCCTGGGTGAATAGCTCCACCGTCCCATCGATATTGACCTTCACCATTGCCCCGGAAAAGGCGTAGGGGGTGTCGATCCAGTTGAATATTCCGCCGGACATGTAGGCGAAAGAGGCGAATCCGATCCCCTCATCCTCGCCGAGGTCGTTCCATTTCTCCTTGACCCGTTTGCCCATCTTGTCGATGCACTCGAGAATGCCGCAGCTTTCGACGGTGTACTCGCCGGACGCGCTGTAGCCAGGCGTCATCGCATTGATCCGTCTGATTTCGAGCGGGTCAATTCCCAGATCGTTTGCCGCCCTATCCAACTGGATCTCCGCCGCGTAAACGGCCGGAACGGAGCCGAAACCGCGCATTGAGGAACTCCACATCTTGTTGGTGTAGGTGCGCACCCCGTCGTAGCGGTAATTGGGCGTTTTGTAGGGAAAGGTGACAAAGGTCCCCGCCAGGTACAGCGTCGTTGCCCCAAGCCCCGTATAGGCGCCGCCATCGGTAATGAGCTTGACCTCTTTGGCCACGAGGGTTCCATCCTTCTTGAGGCCGATTTTGATCGCGATGTCCATCGCGGTGCGGTGCTCGGTTGTCGTGAATTCCTCTTCCCGGTTAAAGACAATCTTGACCGGTCGCCCCGTCTTCATGGACAGCAGCGCGGCATTGACCGAATCGGGCATGGTTGAGTTTTTTCCGCCGTATCCGCCTCCGACATGCGGTTTGATGACCCGGATATCGCCTTCCCGCATTTTCAGCGCATCGGCCAGACCGAGTTGGAGAAAATAGGGAGACTGCGTGGAAGCCCACACCGTAAGCCGTTTGCTTCCCTTGTCGTAGCTTGCCAGCGCGTTATGCACCTCCATCGGGGCATGATGCTGGCTGGAAAGAGAAAACCGGTCCTCGCGGACATAGTCGGCATTCTTGAAGGCCTCATCGACGTTGCCCCATTCGATATGGCGCGTCGTGTTGATGTTGTTTTCGAAGTCGTCGTGCACCAGCGGCGCGTCGTCCTTGATGGCCTCCATCGGTTCAAAGACGGCCGGGAGCGGTTCGTACTCCACCGCAATGAGATCGAGGGCTTCGTGGGCGATCTCTTCGGTGACGGCGGCGACCGCGGCAACCGGCTCGCCGATAAAGCGCACCTTGTCCATCGCAAGGGCTGTCTGGTCGCACAACTCGGGAAAACGCCGCCAGAGACCCCATTTGCCTCCGGGTGTGTCCTTTCCGGTGATGATCGCCTTGACGCCGGAAAGTTTTTCGGCCTCGCTTGTGTCAATGCTGATGATCTTCGCATGCGGATGGGGACTCCTCAGGAGTTTCCCGTAGAGCATGTTCGGCAGCGTCATATCGAAGGCATAGACCGCCTCCCCGGTGACCTTCGCCACCCCGTCCACATTTCTTGTTGGTTTGCCGATGATTGAATATTCCTTCATTTCGCCCCTCCCTGCTCTTCTTGCGTCTGCAGGCGTTTCGCCGCATCCTGGATGGCCTCGTTGATCATGTTGTAGCCGGTGCATCGACACAGATGCCCATCCATCGCCAACTGAATTTCCTCCCGGGCAGGGTCGGGATTTTCATCCAGCAGACCCTTGGCGGCCATCATCTGACCGGAGGTGCAGAACCCGCACTGGAAAGCCCAGTTGTCAAGAAAGGCCTCCTGAATGGGGTGCAACTGTGTGCCATTCGCCAGCCCTTCCACCGTCAGAATCTCTTTCCCGTTTGCCTGCAGGGCCAGGATGGAGCATGATTTGACGGCCTTTCCGTTAAGAAGAACCGTACAGGCGCAGCAGGAACCGCTGTCGCAGCTCCGTTTCGTGCCTTTAAGTCCCAACTCGTCCCTCAAGACCTGAACCAGAACCGTTTTGGGCTCTATCCAGAGATCGTAAGTCTGACCATTGACGACAAATTTTAACTCCTTCTTCATAGACATCCCCCTTATCTTTATCACATCAAGCCATTGCGGCTCTCTCGAAAGCCTCTTTTCCGACGCGCGTAACCAGGGTGCCCACCAGCTCGCGTTTGTACTGCTCTGATATTTCAGCGTCGGATGTTGGACTGGCCTCTTCCGAGGCCATGCGACCCGCCTCCACCAGAAGATCGTCGGTGATGACCTTTCCCCTGAGGAGATATTCCGCCTTTTTGGCCCGCATCGGGGCCGGCGCGACAGAACCCATGGCGATGCGAATATCGGCGCAGGTCTTTTTGTCCGCGTCGAGGGTCATGGAAACCGCGGCGGAGGCAATGGCATAATCTCCCTGCAACTGGGAGAATTTGGTAAATTTGGCCCCGGTGCGGGGCGGCGGCGCCGGAATCTGGATTTCGGTCAGCAGTTCGTCATGGCCAATATCCGTCTCAAAATAGCCGGACGTAAAATCCTCGGCTTCCACGAGACGCTCTCCTTTGGCGCCGGCCAGCTTGTATTTTGCGTTCAGCACGAGCATCACCGGCGCCGGGTCCCCGGAGGGGTCTCCATGGGCGATGTTGCCGCCGATTGTCCCCCAGTTCCTGGTCTCCACAGAGGAGACGTTCTGTTCCATCTCGGCCAGAATACAGAACGCATTTTGCATCAGGGGTGATTTCTCGATGGCCCGGTGGGTTGTCAGCGCCCCGATTTTCAACCCCTCTTTTTCATTCCCGGAAATGGAGTCGAGTTCTGACAGCCCTTTAATGTCAATGACATATTGTGGCGTTATCAGACCCTGTTTCAGCAGAATGATGAGGGACTGCCCTCCCGCAATGATTTTGCACTCGTCCTCGCCGTACTGGGAAAGCAGCTTCAGGGCTTCTTCAAGGGAGCCGGGTGCAAAATACTCAAAGTTGTTCATAATGTTTTTCATTTCGGTCTTGTCCTCCTTCGCGCATTGTTGTTGCGATAAACCCTTTTATTCAGGCCTCTTCGTCAAAAATTCCCTTGTGCGCCGGTTGAAGCTGCCCGTCGGCAGAAAAAAACCCGGGCAGCGCGCACATCAAACGACGGCGATCTGGAGCGCCTTTTGCAGGTTGGCGCCAAAGGCTTCGCTTTCGGTCTTCGCCTTTGCCCGCATGATGCGCTCGCCGAATGTTGCCAGCTTGCCGACCAGATTGACATCGGTCACGTAGATGATTTCGACGCTGCCATCCGGGATTTCTCTGATGTTGACCTCAAGGGCCATCGAGAATGTCCCCATTTTCCCCAGCGCCTCGCCGGCGCCGACCGCTTTGATATGCGTTGGGGGGTCCATTTCCGTAATCTTGACAATAAACTGCAATTTGACGGAGATCGGACCGACCGACTGCTTCATCAGGCAATCGTATGTGGTTGCGTCTGTTGCCTCGATTTTTTGCGCCCCTGGAACGCAGGCGGCCAGTGTGCCTGGCCGAAGCAGAATATCCCAGATCTGCTGCGCGGTGCCTTTTGCCTGAAAAACCCCTTCAATCTTCATAGTTATCCCTCTTTCAGATTAGAAATTGAACGCGTCCTGATTGTCGTGCGGGTTAGAAGACCGGAAGCTGGAGAATAAAAGCAAGGGAAGCAAGGGCGCTCCGCAAAAAGCAATCTCCCCGTTTTTCGTGCCTGCTTAAGGCCGCCATTGCTGGCGGATATACCCTGCATGGTATTGGGTCAACACTGCCACGATACATGAAATTCGGTCGATAAACATACCCAAACACATTTGTCAATAAATAATAGCCCGCAAACATCCCCTTTTTGAGATCAGGCGGGGACTATCTCCCTGATGTACCGGATGATGTCTTCCGTCGAGGAACCGGGAAGGAAGATTTCCTTGATGCCCGCCTCCTTGAGACCGGGGATGTCGTCAACCGGGATGATTCCCCCTCCGAAAACGAGAATGTCCCCGGCGCCTTTTTCCCGGAGCAACTGCACGATTTTCGGAAAGAGCCGGTTGTGCGCGCCGGACAGAATGGAGAGTCCAATGATATCGACCCCTTCCTGGATAGCCGCACTGACGATCTGTTCCGGCGTCTGCCGGATTCCCGTGTAAATAACCTCCATCCCCGCATCCCGCAGCGCCCGGGCGATGACCTTGGCCCCCCGGTCATGACCGTCCAGCCCTGGTTTGGCGATGAGAGCTCTTATTGTACGTGCCATAAATGTCCCCTTTCAAAAGTTGCAATCGTGATTCAGTTATACCGTAAGCCTTGATTGCCACGGCAATAGCATGTTGTCAAGCTGTCGATTCCTCTTGGTGCGCGGCTGCAATCAGCGACAATGTCTGCCGCAGGCCGATATCCGTTTATTGCTGCGTGTACTCTCCAAACACCTCCCGTAGTGCGTCGGAAATTTCGCCGAGCGTGGCATAGGCCTTTACCGCATCGAGAATCGACGGCATTAAATTATCCGTTCCCTGCGCGGCCTTTTTCAGGGCGACCAGGGTTTCCATCACCCTGGCATCGTTTCTGTCCGCCTTTACCCTGGCCAGTTTCTGCTTCTGGTAGTCCTCCACTTCAGGTTTGATCCGCAGAACATCCTTCAGCGGCACATCGGCTGATTGAAATCGGTTGATTCCGACGATGATCTGTTTGTTGGATTCGATGTCCTTCTGGTACTGGTAGGCGCTGTCGGCGATCTCCTTTTGAATGTAACCGGCGGCGATGGCCTTGATGGCGCCGCCCATCTCGTCGATTTTATTGATATACTCTTCGGCTTTTTTCTCTATTTCGTTGGTGAGGGCCTCGACGGCGTAAGAGCCGCCGAGCGGGTCGGTCAAGTCGGTGACGCCGCTTTCGTAGGCGATGATCTGCTGGGTGCGCAGGGCAATCGTGACAGAATCCTGGTTAGGCAGCGCGTACGCCTCGTCGCGGGAATTGGTGTGCAGGGACTGCGTCCCGCCGAGCACGGCGGCCAGCGCCTGCAGCGCGACGCGAACGACGTTGTTTTCCGGTTGCTGCGCGGTGAGCGTGCAGCCGGCGGTCTGGGTGTGAAATCGCAGCATGTAGGAAGAATCCTTTTTGGCATGGAAGCGTTCCTTCATTATTTTTGCCCAGATACGGCGAGCGGCCCGGAACTTCGCGACCTCTTCGAGAAAATTGTTGTGAGAGCAGAAGAAAAAAGAGATGCGCGAGGCGATTGAATCGACATCGAGCCCTTTTTTGATGGCCGCTTCCAGATAGGCGATACCGTCGGCGAGCGTGAAGGCAACCTCCTGAACGGCCGTGCTGCCGGCTTCGCGCATGTGATAGCCGCTCACGCTGATCGAATTCCATTTGGGGACGAAATCCTTGCAGTAGGCAAAGATGTCGGTGACGATCCGCATCGATTCCTGCGGCGGAAAAATGTAGGTTCCCCGCGCCGAATACTCCTTCAGGACGTCGTTCTGGATCGTCCCCTGCAACATGTCGCTTTTGACGCCCTGTTTTTCAGCCACGGCGATGTACATGGCCAGAAGGATCGCGGCGGTTGAGTTGATGGTCATGGAGGTTGAAACCTTATCCAGCGGGATGCTGTCGAAGAGGATCTCCATGTCTTTGAGCGAATCAATCGCTACGCCCACCTTGCCAACCTCCCCGTCGGAAAGGGGGTGGTCGGAGTCGTAGCCGATCTGCGTCGGCAAATCGAAGGCCACGCTGAGCCCGGTCTGCCCCTGCTGGAGGAGGTACCGGTAACGCTGATTGGTTTCCTCGGCGGTCGCGAATCCGGCGTACTGCCGCATGGTCCAGAAACGTCCCCGGTACATGGTCGGCTGGACCCCGCGGGTGAAAGGAAACTCGCCGGGAAGTCCAATATCCGGCATATAGCCGTCATCACCGGCGTCCATCGGGGTGAAGATATCCTTCAGCTCGATATGGGAGGTGGTTTCAAAGTACGGTTGACGTGCGGGCGATTTGGAAACGGACTTTTTCAGTGTCGTTTCCTGCCAGCGCCCCAGTTCCTCAGGTGTAAGATTCGGCATGAGCGGCTCCTTTATTTGAGTTTTGAGCCAAATTCTTCAATGAACGTGGCCTGTTAACAAGTATCATGAATGTACCGGAGAATTCCCCCGACCAAAATAAATCCCCGCCGGAAGTTACTGGCCCCATAACACATTTCAAAATAATTACAACCGGAAAATGGAAAGACGAACCAATTGCAAACGTGCCTGTGCGTCATTCCGGCGACTTTTTTCGGAGAATTTGATTGACATGCAGACGGCCTTTTCCTATATACCACCCGCAAAGCGGAAATAACGAAAAGTACCCCGTCAACCAAGGAGAACGACCATGCCAAAGAGAAGTGATATCAATAAGGTATTGATTATCGGGTCAGGCCCGATCGTTATCGGCCAGGCCTGTGAATTCGATTACTCGGGCACCCAGGCCTGCAAGGCTCTGCGCAGTCTCGGTTACAAGATTGTGCTGGTCAATTCCAATCCGGCGACGATCATGACCGATCCCGGGATGGCCGATGTCACGTATATCGAGCCCCTTAATCTTCAGTCTTTGACGGAGATCATCGAAAATGAACGTCCCGACGCGGTTCTCCCCAATCTGGGCGGGCAGACCGGTCTCAATCTGACGTCGGAGCTTCACAAGGCCGGCGTGCTGGAAAAATACGGCGTCAAGGTAATCGGCGTGCAGGTGGACGCAATCGAACGCGGCGAGGACCGGATTGCCTTCAAGGAGGCCATGAACAAGCTCGACATCGACATGCCGAAAAGCGAACCGGCCTACACCGTTGAGGAGGCGGAGAAAATCGCCGCCCGGCTCGGCTACCCGGTTGTTGTCCGTCCCGCCTACACGATGGGCGGCACCGGCGGCGGTCTTGTTTACAATGTGGAGGAACTGCGGGTTATCGCGAGCCGGGGCATCTCGGCAAGTCTCGTCGGCCAGATCCTGATCGAAGAGTCTGTTCTCGGCTGGGAGGAGCTGGAGCTGGAGGTCGTCCGCGACGCAAAAAACCAGAAAATCACCGTCTGCTTTATCGAAAACGTCGATGCGATGGGGGTGCATACGGGTGATTCCTACTGCACCGCGCCAATGCTGACGATAAGCCCGGAACTGCAGGCGCGCCTGCAGAAATACTCCTACGATATCGTCGATGCGATCGAGGTGATCGGCGGAACGAACGTCCAGTTCGCCCATGACCCGAAAACAGACAGGGTGGTCGTCATTGAAATCAATCCGAGAACTTCCCGTTCCTCGGCGCTTGCCTCGAAGGCGACTGGCTTTCCAATTGCGCTGATCTCATCGCTTCTGGCAGGCGGCCTGACGCTCGACGAGATTCCGTACTGGCGCGCGGGCACGCTCGACAAATACAGCCCGTGGGGCGATTATGTCGTCGTGAAATTCTCCCGGTGGGATTTCGAGAAATTCCCCGGCGCGATCGACAAGCTCGGAACGCAGATGCGCGCCGTCGGAGAGGTGATGAGTATCGGCAAAAACTACAAGGAAGCCTTCCAGAAGGCGATTCGTTCCCTCGAAAAGGGGCGGGCCGGTCTCGGTTTTGTCAAGGATTTCAACAAACGATCGCTTGACGACCTGATGGAGCTGCTCTCCGAACCATCCAGCGAACGGCAGTTCATCCTCTACGAGGCAATCCGCAAGGGGGCCGACATCGCCGATCTGCACCGCAGAACCCACATCAAGGAGTGGTTCCTGAACCAGATGAAAGAGCTGGTCGAAACGGAAGAGGAGGTTCTCCAATACCGCGGGAAGGCCCTGCCGGACGACCTGCTCAAAAAGGCCAAATTAGACGGTTTCTCCGACCGTTGCCTCGCACAGATCCTCGCCGTTTCCGAGGCGGATATCCGGAAGCAGAGAGGCGCGCTCGGCGTCGTCGAGGGGTGGGATGCGGTTCCTGTTTCCGGTGTTGAAAACGCCGCCTACTACTACTCGACCTACAACGCCCCGGACAAGACCGAGGCAAGTAAAAGCAAGAAGAAAATCATGGTGCTGGGCGGAGGCCCCAACCGGATCGGCCAGGGGATCGAGTTTGACTACTGCTGCGTCCACGCGGCCTTCACGCTCCGCGACGAAGGGTACGAGTCGATCATGGTCAACTGCAACCCGGAGACCGTCTCGACCGATTACGACACCTCCGACAAGCTCTACTTCGAGCCGCTTACCGTCGAGGATGTGCTGGCGATCTACGAAAAGGAGAAGCCGGAGGGGGTCGTGGTCCAGTTCGGCGGTCAGACGCCGCTGAATCTTTCCCGTCAGCTCTCGCAGGCGGGGGTGAAGGTGATCGGCACATCGCCGGATACGATCGATCTTGCAGAAGATCGGGAACTTTTCAAGAAAATGATGGAAAAGCTCGGCATCCCCATGCCCGCATCGGGAATGGCGAGCAGCCTTGCCGAGGCGCTGCCGATTGCCGCCCGGATCGGCTACCCGCTGATGGTGAGGCCGTCCTATGTGCTCGGCGGGCGCGGGATGGAGGTCGTGCATGACGAACAGATGCTCAAACGCTATGTCGAGGCGGCGGTCGGCGTCACGCCGGAGCGGCCGATTCTGATCGACAAGTTCCTCGAAAACGCGATCGAATGCGAGGCGGACGCGATCTGCGACGGAACCGACGCCTTTGTCCCGGCAATCATGGAGCATATCGAGCTTGCCGGCATCCATTCGGGCGACTCGGCCTGCGTCATCCCGCCGATCAGCATCTCCGCGCGCCATCAGGAGACGATCCGGGACTACACAAAGAAGATCGCAATCGAGCTGGGCGTCATCGGCCTGATGAACATCCAGTACGCCATCGCAGGCGAGATGGTCTATATCCTCGAAGCCAACCCCCGCGCCTCGCGGACGGTGCCGCTCGTTTCGAAGGTCTGCAACATCTCGATGGCCCGGATCGCCACCCAGCTCATGCTGGGGAAGAAGCTGGCCGATTTGAACATCAAGCAGAGCACGTTTTCCCATTTCGGCGTCAAGGAATCGGTCTTCCCGTTTAACATGTTCCAGGAGGTTGACCCAATTCTCGGGCCGGAAATGCGCTCCACCGGCGAGGTGCTGGGTCTTGCCGATTCGTTCGGACTGGCCTTCTACAAAGCGGAAGAGGCCGCCCAGCAGGTGCTTCCCAGTGAAGGCAGGGTTCTTATCACCGTCAACGACCAGGACAAGGGCGGCGCCCTCGAGGTGGCCCGCGCCTTTAAGCAGATGGGATTCGAGATTCTTGCAACGGGCGGAACGCAGGCATTTCTCGCCGCGAACAACATCCCGGCGACAAAGCTTCTCAAGGCGCACGAGGGACGTCCCAATATCGTCGATGCGGTCATGAACGGGGAGATCAATCTGGTAATCAACACCCCCGCCGGCCGCTTGAGCCAGACCGACGACTCCTACATCCGCAAGGCGTCCATCAAGTACAAGGCGCCCTACATTACGACGATTGCCGCAGCCGTAGCCGCAGCCAAAGGCATCGCCGCCTTCCGTCAGGGCCACGGCCGCGCGAAGTCGCTCCAGGATTACCACCGCGACATCCGATAGATGATTTTCCCTGTTGCCTTACCCGTTGCGGGTGAGGCAACAGGGGAAATGCAGACGGGCGACGATTGCCCCGGCGCAAACAGACGGTTTCAAGGCTGAACCCGGAACATCAACTGGCTCTTATGGCTGGTGCAGGGATTTGATCCCGGCGTCAAACGGCGGGTGGATGACGCCCTCTTCGGTGATGATCGCGGTGATCAGCTCGGCTGGGGTGACATCAAAGGCGGGGTTCCAGACAAAGACGCCTTCCGGGGCGGTCTGTGTTTTGCCGCAGTGGGTGACCTCGGCGTGGGGGCGTTCCTCGATGGGTATCCGGGCGCCGTCGGCAAGCGAGGCATCGATCGTCGAGAGGGGGGCGGCGATGAAAAGCGGAAGACCGTGGGCGCGGGCGAGGACGGCAAGCCCGTAAGTACCGATCTTGTTTGCCGTATCGCCGTTTGCGGCGATGCGGTCGGCGCCGACAACTACCAGATCAACCCGCTTTTCCTTCATCAGAAAGGCGGCCATGTTGTCGGTGATTAAGGTGCAGGGGATGCCCTCGCGGGTCAGCTCCCAGGCGGTGAGCCTCGCCCCCTGCAGCACGGGGCGCGTCTCGTCGGCGTAAACGTGGATATTCTTCCCCTGCCGCCATGCCGAGCGGACGACCCCGAGGGCCGTCCCGTAGCCGGCGGTGGCGAGCGCCCCGGCGTTGCAGTGGGTCAGTATCCGGGCGCCGTCGGGGATCAGCGCGGCGCCGTTTTCGCCGAGGCGGATGTTGATCGCGATGTCCTCCTCGCATATCCCGATTGCCTCGGCAATCAGGTCATTCTGGATCTTTGCGATATCCCGCGGGCTGCTGGACAAGGACGTTGCGTCGGCAGGATGGCCGATCTCACTTTCCGGCTTGCGGCCGGTTCCTGCCCGTTGGCTCAGCGATGCGGCGAAGCGGGCGCGCATCCGCTCGATCGCCCAGAAAAGATTCCGGGCGGTCGGACGGGACGCGGCGAACTGACGGCATATTTCGTCGAACTCCTGTTGAATCTTATCGTACGAGTCGCCGCAAAAAGAAAGCGTGCCCAGGGCAATCCCCATCGCCGCTGCGACGCCGATCGCCGGCGCGCCGCGTACGGTCAGATTTTTGATCGCCTCGACGACCTCGCGGTAATCGGTGCAGGTCAGACAGGATTCCTCGAGAGGCAGGGCCCGCTGGTCTATCAGGACAACGGCGTTGTCCTGCCAGACGATGGTGTTGATTTTGGTCTTTGCTTCAGGGGACGACGCATTCGTGTGCATGACGCTTGCCGCCTTCGTGAAAAGTCAGACATTCCGGTAGTCTTTATACCATTGAAATACTGAGCCAATTGCAAAAGTCCCTGTGCGTCATACCGTCGAAAGACGGTATCCAGTATTTTCAAGATATTCTGGACCCCGGCTTTATGAACATTAAGCTTCGCTTTCGCCGGGGTGACGGATAAGCTTATTTTGCAATTGGCTCTACTTACTAAATATTGAATCTGAACCTTCAAAAAACTGGCCGTCGGTCTTCGTTTTCATCGGTGCGACGAGTTGCCGCGGCGAAGTGTCACGAGGCCATCATTCCTGATTTGACAGCATTTTTTTCAACAGGTCGTTGAGCATCTGCGGGTTTGCCTTGCCTCTGGTCGCCTTCATCGCCTGGCCGACGAAGAAACCGAAGAGCTTGTCCTTGCCTGCACGGTACTGGGCGACCTGGTCGGGATTCTTCGCGAGAATCTCGGAAAGTGCAGCCGCGAGGGCGTTTTCATCGGTGATCTGGACGAGCCCTTTTTCCTCGATGATTTCTCCCGGTGTTTTTCCGGTCGTGTACATCGCCTCGCTGATATCCTTCGCCATCTTGCCGCTGATCGTCCCATCCTGAATCAGCGTGATCATCCGGGCGAGGTTGGTCGGCGTCACGGGGCACTCCACGACGGTTTTTTTGTCTTCGTTCAGGAGGCGGAGAATATCGCCCATCACCCAGTTCGCGGCGGCCTTCGGTTGCCCGGAAAGGCGGGCGACCTCCTCGAAATAGTCGGCAAGCGCCCGGCCGGAGGTAAGCACCCCGGCGTCATAGGGTGAAATCTGGTACTGGCTGACAAAGCGCTCGCGCTTTTCGAGCGGCAGCTCCGGCATGGCGCTGCGAATCTCTTCCAGCCACTTGTCATCAACGTGAACGGGGACAAGATCCGGTTCGGGGAAATAGCGGTAATCGTGGGCCTCCTCCTTGCTCCGCATCGATTTGGTGACGCCAGCGGCGTCGTCCCACAGCCTTGTTTCCTGCACAACCACCCCGCCGCTTTCAAGGATGTACTGCTGACGCTTGATCTCGTATTCGAGGCCGCGCTGGACATTCCGGAACGAATTCATGTTCTTGAGTTCTGCCCTCGTGCCGAACGCCTTCTGTCCGACGGGCCGGAGCGAGATGTTCGCATCGCAACGGAAGCTCCCCTCCTCCATGTTGCCGTCGCAGATCTCCAGATAGACGAGGATTTCGTGGAGCCGCTTGAGGTACGCCGCCGCTTCCTCGGCGGTGCGGATGTCCGGATCGCCGACGATCTCGATGAGCGGCACACCGGTGCGGTTCAGATCAACATAGCTCGACGGGCTGTTTTCGTCGTGGATCAGCTTCCCCGCATCCTCCTCCATGTGGATTCGGGTAATCCCGATTCTCCTTTTCCCGGCTTCGGTTTCGATATCGACCCAGCCGTGTTCGGCGGGAGGCTCGGCGTACTGCGATATCTGGTATCCCTTCGGAAGATCGGGATAAAAGTAGTTTTTTCGGGCGAAGCTCGATTCCCGGTTGATCGTGCAGTGGGTCGCCATCGCCATTTTCAGCAGATAATCGACCACCTTTTTGTTCAAGACCGGCAGCACCCCGGGCATCCCGAGGCAGACCGGGCAGGTGTGGCTGTTCGGCTCCGCCCCGAACCGGGTGGAGCAACCGCAGAAGATCTTCGTGTCCGTAAGAAGCTGGGCGTGTACCTCAAGCCCGATTACAGGTTCAAATTCCATCAGAGATTCGGTCTCCTTTTTTCAATGTTTGCCTGTTTTTCATAGGCAGAGGCGATCTGGAGCAGGCGGCCCTCCTGGAAATGGGCGGCCAGAAACTGCACCCCGATTGGCAGGCCGGAGGCGCTGTAACCGCAGGGCACGGAGATTCCCGGAATCCCCGCCATATTCGTAGAAATTGTAAAAAGATCGGAAAGATACATCTGCATCGGGTCGCCGGTTTTTTCTCCGATGCGGAAAGCGGGCGTCGGCGTCGTCGGCGTGATGATCGCGTCGCACATCGTGAACGCCTCATCAAAATCCCGCTTGATCAGCGAGCGCACCTGGGACGCCTTCTTGTAATAGGCGTCGTAATACCCCGAGGACAGCGCATAAGTACCCAGCATAATGCGTCTTTTTACCTCCGTACCAAAGCCGGCCGACCGGGTCTTTTTGTACATGTCCAACAGATCGCGGCTCTCCGGGGCGCGGAAGCCGTATTTGACGCCGTCGTAGCGGGCGAGATTCGACGAGGCCTCCGCGGGCGCTACAATGTAATAGACGGCAAGCGAGTATTCCGTGTGGGGCAGCGACACCTCAACACACCGGGCGCCGGCTTCCTCAACGGTTTTTACCGCCTGACGGACGGCCTTTTCCACCTCGGGATCGAGCCCGCCGACGAAAAACTCTCTGGGGATGCCGACCGCCCAGCCTTCGATCCCTTTTCCGATAAACTGTCTGTAATCGGGAACTTCCTCTATCGACGAGGTTGAATCGCGGTTGTCGTATCCGGCAAGGACGTTCATCATGATGGCAGCGTCCTCGACATCTTTCGTAAAGGGGCCGATCTGGTCGAGCGACGAAGCAAAGGCAATCAGGCCGAAACGGGAAACCCGGCCGTAGGTGGGCTTCAGCCCGACAACCCCGCAGAGGGCCGCCGGCTGACGGATCGACCCGCCCGTGTCGGAGCCGATGGAGGCTATGCATTCGTCTGCCGCTACCGCCGCCGCCGAACCGCCGCTGGAACCGCCGGGAATTCTCTCCAGATCCCAAGGATTCCGGGATGTTCCGTAAAACGATGTCTCCGTTGAGGAGCCCATCGCGAACTCGTCCATGTTGGTCTTGCCGGTGAACACCGCCCCCGCCGCGCGCAGTTTTTCGATCACGGCCGCGTCGTACGGCGGGATGAAATTGGAGAGCATCCGGGAGCCGCAGGTGGTAAGCGTCCCCTTCGTGCAGACGATGTCCTTGAGCGCAATCGGAATACCGGTCAAAACGCCGCATTCACCCTTTTTGATCGCCTCGTCCGCCCTTTTTGCCTCGGCGAAAGCTGTCTCTTTCATCAGCGTGATGTAGGCGTGGACGTCCTTTTCAACCGCGTCGATCCGGCCGAACGTGGAGGCCGTGATCTCCTCGGACGACGTCTCTTTGGAGCGCAGCTTTTCGCTCAATTCATGAATGGTCAGTTGGTGCAATTCCATAAAACATTTCTCTTTTCTGTTTAATCACCCCTACCTGGCCTTTCCCCGTTAAAAAGGGAGAAATAAAAGGGATGGGCGTTTTCGTTCACTGCCGCATTGGCCGCCGCAGGCGCCGCCGCTCGGCCATTACGGTAGATGGATGGTCTCTATGGCTACTCGATGACCTTCGGCACCTGAAAAAAGCCGCCCCGCGCCTCGGGGGCGTTGGCCAGCGACGCATCCGGCGACAAGGAATCCCTGACGTCATCCGCCCGGAAGGCGTTTTTCCGCAGTGTCGCGTTCGCGAGCGGCTCTACCCCGTTCGTATCCACCAGGGAGAGCTTGTCCATATAGCTCAATATGTCATTCATCTGGGCGGTGAACTTCTTTGTTTCGTCCTCTTTGAATTCGAGTCGGGCCAGATGGGCCACCCAGGCGACCTGCTCCCTGCTTATCTTCATAGTATCCAATGCATTCACCCCTTTTCCACTTTGCGGCAGCCTGAAGCGTTGCCGGTGTTTCTTGTAGTTTCCACGGGGGGGTAATATTGCTTTCAGCCTTGAAAATCAAGCCGTTTTTCGCATGCGGGGCATCCAGATATTCCTTGACAAGAAAAAACAGACCCTTTATAAAGTTATCCACATAGCACACTTGATGTTTCCGCCATGGCATAAGGAGGTTTTGATCCATCTCGATTTTCCCCCGAGATGGCCGCCACAATGAATCAAACCGACAGCGAAAACAGAATCATCATTCCGGAAAAACAGCTTCTCGATTCGTGCCGGGTTCTTTTTGGCAAGGAAATTTAGATGTTGCCGCAGTTCCTCGGGTATCTGCAACCGTCCGGAGTAAAGGCGGCGTACCGTAAACTGGCTATGGAGACGCATCCCGACCGCGCCAGTTACATCGGCGTGGATGAGGCAATCCTGTCGGAACGATTCAAGGAGGTACGCTCTGCTTATGAGCAGGTTTTTTCGTATGTTCAGGAACCGGAACGTTACATTCTGGCAATGTCGGCACGCCCGTTCGGCAGACCGGTTCGTCCCGCAGCCCGCACACAGGCTCCCCGGCGCCATAATTTCTATACGGGACAAATCCCTTCCCGCAAAATTCTCATCGGTCAATTTCTCTATTATTGATGAACTCGTCAAAAGTACATTTTCCCCTCCCCTTGCGGGAGGGGATTAAGGGGAGGGGAAAACTACATCCCGAAATACAGTCACTTATCACCCCCACCCGGACCCTCCCCCGTGAAGGGGGAGGGAATTTCAGACTTTTGACGAGTTCATCATTA
>DYTH01000081.1 GCA_020726025.1 Syntrophus aciditrophicus
CGATTAAACCCTCGGGAATGACAAGCATTCTGAAAAAAGTGCTGAATAGTTACAACCGCACGTGTCATTGCAGGCGTTGCGTGGCAATCTCGCAACCGGGGCTCCTCGCAATGACACGGAGGGGGCAAATTATTTGATTTTTCTTATTTCCTCTTCCCTGCCTACCACAACGAGGATGTCGCCGTCCTTGATGACGAAGTCCGCCTTGGGGATCATCGTGAGGTTATCGGAGAGGACATCCTTGATGGCGATCACCTCGATATGGTAGCGGGAGCGCAGTTGCAGTTCGGCCAGATTTTTCCCGAGAAATTCATTCGGCGGCGCCACTTCGGAGATGACGTAATCGTCGGAAAGGGGCAAATATTCGAGCACGTTAGGCGATATCAGGCTTCTGGCCACCTTGTGGGCGATCTCCCGTTCGGGAATCATCACCTCCGTCGCCCCGATTTTCTCCAGGATGAGTTTGTGTTCCTCGTTCGGCGCCTTGACGATGATCGTCCGGACTTTCATCTGCTTCAGGTGCAGGGTTGTAAGCGTCGCCGCGGCGAGATCTTCGCCAAACGAGACGATGACGACGTCGTCTTCCTGAATGCCGATCTCCTCCATCACATCCCTGTTGGTTCCATCGGCGACGATCGCCTTGGTGGAGCAATCCCGCGCCATCTGAACGGCTTCCTTGTCCTTGTCAATGGCAATGACCTCGAATCCCCCGTCGTACAATTCCCTGACGATGTTGAATCCGAATATCCCCAATCCTATGACCACTACCCGCTGCTGCACGGCTCTCACCTCCCGTTACATTCTAACCGACCATGACGGATTCTTCCGCGTACCGTATCTCGTTTTTCCCCTCTGCGTACCAGGAAAAAGCCAGCGTCAGAGGCCCCACCCGTCCTGCAAACATCATGATGATGATGGCGACCTTCTGGATTTCGTTCATTCCCGGTGTAATTCCCATCGACAGACCAACCGTGCCGAATGCGGAAACCGTCTCAAATATGTATTCTATGAAAAGATGACGCTTCGCCTCCGGGGGCAGCGCGTTGCCGTCCCCGAAAAACAGCAGAACCGAGGTAATAAGACCAATGGAAAGAAACGCAGCGAAGACAATCGAAATGGTGCGTCCCATGATTTCTCTTGGTATCCGCCGGTTATAAACGCTGACGTTGAATTTTCCCTTCATTCGGTTCCAGATGAGCAGCATCATCAGCGTGAAACTGGTGGTCTTTATCCCGCCGCCGGTAGAACCGGGAGAGGCGCCGATAAACATCAGGATGATCATCAGCAAAATGGTCTCGTTGGTCAGCCGGTCAATGGCGACGGTGTTGAAGCCGGCGGTCCGCGGGGTGATGGACTGAAAAAGGGAGACGAGAATGGCAACAGGCCCCGAGACCCCATTCAGGGCGTTATTGCTCTCGAACAGGTAAAATAGAAAAGCTCCCCCGACAATCAGCGCCGCCGTCGTCAGCAAGACGAGCTTTGTGTGCAGGGAGAGCCTTTTCAACTCCCCCCGGAAATACATGGCTGCCTCCTGCTGAACCATGAAACCGATGCCGCCGGTGATGATGAGCGCCATAACCGTGAAATTGACGATCCAGTCCCCCTGGTATCTTACAAGACTGTCTGAAAACAGGGAGTAGCCGCAGTTATTGAACGCGGAAACGGCGTGGTAAACGGCATGATAGAAGGCCGTGACGGGAGAAAAGTCAAAGAGAAAGCGGATGAACAGAACTGCCGCCCCTGCGGATTCGGCAATCAATGTAAATTTCAGAACTTTTTTGAGGATGGGGATAAAATCGCGGCGGGGGGCGTAGAGAAAGGCGCTCTGGATCATCTCCCGCTCCCGGAAGGAAATGCCCCTCCCCAGCAGGCCGAAGATGACGACGGAAAAGGTTATGATCCCCAGCCCACCGATCTGAAATAGAAAAAGTGTGACAAGCTGACCCAAAAAAGACAGATCCCGGCTGATGTCAACAACGGCCAGGCCCGTGACGCAAACCGCCGATGCGGACGAAAAAAGGGCGTCAACAAAACTGAGGCGGGCGCCGGCCGCAGAACCGGGAAGCCAGAGCAGAAGAGCCCCTGCAAAAATCAAAAAGGCAAAACCAAGGATAAAGATGCGCGGCGGGGTCATCCTGCGGGAAACGGCTCTTTTTATTTTTAAAGAAACCTGCATACTCCCCCTGCCCGTTTAATTTTAAGCATTTGCCTCTTTTCGTCTCCGGAACATGACCGTAATCATGACGACCGCGCCCACCGTAATCGCCGAATCGGCGACATTAAAGGCAGGCCAGTGATAATTCCCAATATAAACATCCAGAAAATCCACAACCTCTCCAAAGCGTACCCGGTCGATCAAATTCCCGGCTGCGCCGCTGAAGATAAAGGAAAGAGACAGGACAAGCGGGTAGTCGTCGCTCTTGCTGATCTTCAGATAATAGAGGATAAGCACAATCGCGCCGACGGTGACGGCAATGAAGAAAACGGCCCGGAAAAGCGGCGGGGCGCCGGCCAGAAAACCGAACGCGGCGCCGGGATTTCTGACGGAGGTGATGTTAAAAAACCCGTCTATCACGGCATACGACTCGTGGAGCCCCATGGAGGAGAGAATCCATGCCTTCGTCGTCTGATCGAAAAGAACCACCAGAATTGCGATCGCCAGAAAAATCAAGTTCTTTTTACTCAAGCAATGCTCCCTCTGTTAATGGATTTTTCCGGCCGTACATCCGCCGCGCTCCCCGCCCTACGCTCCACGAGATACGCTTCACGCTTCACGAGTTCCGCTTCACGCTAAAGATTCTTCAAACAGCGCGCGCAGAGGGTCGGATGGTCGGCGCTTGCGCCCACCGTTTCGCTGTAGTTCCAGCAGCGTTCACACTTGGCCCCTTTCGCCCGGCTCACCCCCACCAGAAGACCGGGGATCTCGGCGCTCTGAAAACCATTCTCGATCGCGGCGGCGTCAACGACATCAAAAGCCGAGACAATCAGAAATGCGCGCAAACCCTCGGGATTTTCCTGAAGAAACGGGCGGATGTCGTCCGGCGCGCTGACCTGGACCGCGGCGTCAAGGGAATGGCCGACCACCTTGTTCTGGCGGGCCGTCTCGATCGCGCGGGCGATTTCCCCCTTGACGGCGATCAGCGTTTTCCATTTTTCGGCCAGCTCCGGCTGGAGTTTTGCGCTTTCCACTTCCGGAAAGAGGATCAAATGGATGCTCTCCTCCTTGCCCGGATACTCCGGCAGGGCAAGCCACATCTCCTCGGCGGTAAAACTGAGGATCGGCGCGAGCAGCCGGGCCATTGTCCCGAGAATTTCATGCATCGCCGTCTGTCCGGAGCGGCGGGCGCGGGATGCCGTCTTCGATGTGTAGAGACGGTCCTTGATCACATCGAGGTACTGCGACGAGAGGTCAACCGTGCAGAAGTTGTAAAGGGTCGTGTAAACCTGGTGGAACTGGTATGTCTCGTAGGCTTCGCGGACGCGCCGGATGACCTCCTGCAGCCGGTGGAGTATCCAGCGGTCCATCTCCTCCATCTCGCCGTACGGCACGGCGTCCGTCAGGGGATGAAAATCCGGGATGTTCCCCAGAATAAACCGCCCGGTGTTGCGGATCCGGCGGTACGCCTCGACGAGGCGCTTCAGGATCTCCTCGGAGATGCGGATGTCTTCGGTGTAATCCTCCGAAGAAACCCAGAGGCGGAGTATCTCGGCGCCGTAACCGTCAATGATCGTCTGCGGGTCGGTCACGTTTCCGACCGATTTCGACATCTTCTTGCCGTTGCCGTCAACCACAAAGCCGTGCGTCAGGACATTCCGGTACGGGGCGCGCCCGCGCGAGGCAACCGATTCGAGGAGCGAGGAGTGAAACCAGCCCCGGTGCTGGTCGTTCCCTTCGAGATACATGTCGGCCGGCGAGCTGAGACCGGCGCGCTGTTCAAGGACGGCGGCGTGGCTCACCCCGGAATCGAACCAGACATCGAGGATGTCGGTCTCCTTTTTGAAGTCGCCCTTTCCGCATTTCGGACAGACGGCGCCCGCCGGCAGCAGATCCTTCGCCTCGCGTTCGAACCAGACATCGGCCCCGCGCTCGCGGAAGAGGGAGACCAGATTGTCGATGATCGGCTGGGTCAGAAGCTGTTCCCCGCACTCTTTGCAGGTAAAGACCGTAATCGGCACCCCCCAGAGGCGCTGGCGGGAGATGCACCAGTCGGGACGGTTTTCGATCATCCCGTAGATACGGTCCCTTCCCCACGTCGGAATCCACGTTACGCTGTCGATCGCCTGCAGCGTCTTTTTCCGCAGGTCGTTTCTCTCCATCGAGACGAACCACTGCTCCGTGGAACGGAAAATGATCGGACTCTTGCAGCGCCAGCAGTGGGGGTAGGTGTGGTTTATATCCACCCGGCCGAGCAGGGCGCCGGCCTCCCGGAGCTTTTCGATCACCGCGTCGTTGGCGGAAAAGACAAACTGACCGGCAAAATCTTCGACATCCCTGGTGAATTTTCCATCGTCATCCACGGGGGCGTAGTTCTCGAGGCCGTACTTCATTCCGATCTCGTAATCCTCCTGGCCGTGGCCGGGGGCGACGTGGACGCAGCCGGCGCCGGCTTCAAGCGTGACAAACGGGGCGATGATCAGGAGGCTCTCCCGCTCGATAATCGGGTGACGGAATTTCAGCCCTTCGAGAACGGATCCCGGGAATTCATCCAGGATTTCATAGGGCTCCCCTTTCAGCCCGAAGGCGCTCAGGCAGCCCTCAAGAAGCTCCTTCGCGAAAATAAGCGCCTCGCCCTTTATTTTTACCGCAACGTAGATAAAATCGGCATGAAGGGCAATCGCCAGGTTGGCCGGGATTGTCCACGGGGTCGTCGTCCAGATGACGACCGACGTCTTCTCGCCGACAAGCTTCGGCAGACGGGCGGCAATATCGGAAATGCATGCAAATTTCACATAGATGGACGGCGTGGAGTGGTCATGGTACTCGACCTCGGCCTCGGCCAGCGCCGTCTTGCAGGAGGCGCACCAGTAAACGGGCTTTTTCCCCTTATAGACGCCGCCGCCCAGATAGAGTCTCCCCAGCTCGGCCACGGTCGCCGCCTCGTAATCGCAGGTCATCGTCTTGTAGGGATTGTCCCACTCGCCGAAGACTCCAAGCCTCTTGAACTGGCTTCTCTGGATGTCCAGATACTTCTCGGCGTACTGCCGGCAGAAGCGCCGTTTCTCCGTCTGCGAAAGCCCTTCCTTCTTCTCGCCCAGCTCCTTGTCAACCTGGTGCTCGATGGGAAGACCGTGGCAATCCCAGCCGGGAACATAAACACTGTCAAACCCGGCCATGTTCCGCGATTTGACCAGCACGTCCTTGATGATCTTGTTGAGCGCCGTGCCGAGGTGGATGCTGCCGTTGGCGTAGGGCGGCCCGTCGTGGAGTATGTAGGGTTTCCGGCCCTTTGAGACCTGCCTTATCCGGTCGTAAATATTCATCTCTTCCCAGCGGGCGAGCATCTCCGGCTCGCGTTTGGCAAGATTGGCCTTCATCGGAAAATCGGTTTTCGGAAGATTCAGCGTATCCTTGTAATCCATGAAACTCAACTCCTTGACACACGTATTCTTTTACAAAAAGTGCAGCACGCTAACACACATCCCGCCCCCTTTTCAAGGTTGTTTTTGACCGGAAAGCACGGATGTAAAGAACCGGTTCAGTACCCGGGGAAAACGTCGTATTGGTCATCACGAACGAAATGCGGTAATCCGGCAGCAATCTAACACTGATAAGATTGCTGCGTCGGCTTTTACCTTCACACAATCACGACAGGACTACGGATTGAGGGTCAGCGTGGCCGTTACGTGCCGGGCCAGCGCCTTATCGCTGAACCACCAGTAGAGCTTTTTACCGTCCATGAAGGCTTTGGTCTGGTCCATGATGTGCGGGCTGAAGGTACGGTCCCAAACCCCGGCGGGCAGCACGGCAACAACTTTTTCCAAATCGGACAGGTCGGCCACCATACGAAGCGAGGCCGAGTTGGTAACGGCAAAGGGATCCTCCCAGGCGTACCAGCCCCGGTAGAGCGTCTCACCCGAACCACCCATGGGCATCGGCCCGCTACCAACCAGGGTCTTGCCAAAACCCGAGCGGCGCAGGGGGCTGACCAACTCCAGGGTGTGGACCTTGCCCCACTCCCACTGGACCGGATCTTCGCCCAGCAGGTGGCGCCACTGGTACTGGGCCATCCTGGCCGACCGGCGGAAGAGATCGTCCCGGGTTTCCACTTTGTCTTTGGTCCGGGTATCGTCGAACCAAGACGAGTTGTTGTCTTCGACCATCTTCAACAGGCGTTCCTCCCAAAAATACCAGGAGGTCAGCATCAGATCGGTTACTCTGGGACCAAGCTCGTCCACGAAGACCTCCCTGGCGAACAAGCGGTAGGCGGCCTGGAACACAGCCGGTCCGGCCGAGTTCTTGTCATCCACAAAGTCCCAGCCCTGGAGCGCCCGGCTCATGGACGCCGTAGCCGGATCATCCTCGAGGGCGACCGCCATCAGAGGGGCGATCTTCATGGCCATCAGGTTTTTTGCGTCACGCTGGAAGCGCCAGTGGTCGTCCACCGCCTTGGGACCGGGCTGGGCCATCAGCTCCTTCAGCCGCCGGTAGCGGAACGAGGGGGCGAAGTAGGTTGAGTAGTAGTAGGGGTAATCGGCGCCGATCGTCTTGTGGTTGCAGGTCCCCAGCCAGTGCCTGTCCGGGTTTGAGGCGTGGGGCATCAGGTGATCGGGAATCCAGCCGACCCACTCGTCTTGACCGCCCACCACCCGGTGGGGAAAGGTACCCGAATTACTGCGGCGGAGGGGTACCCGGCCCGAGGCCCGGTAACCAATATTGCCCTTGTCGTCGGCAAACACCCAGTTGAGCAGCAGCATGGGCACATCGGTCAGGCAGCGGTCAATTTCCGCCGTTGATTTGGCGGTCATGAACCGGGAGATGCCAATGGTCCGACCCATGGACTCGGCCGGGGCCCAGCGGAAGGTGATGACCTTACTCGCGTCCAACCCGGCCAGCGCCCCGCTTACCACCGGTCCCCGTCCGGTAGCCCTGATCTTGATCTTTTCCGTTATCAAACCGCCTGGGGCGTTCTTGTCCTTGAACTTCAGCTCTTCCTCGATGATGGTGAACGGCTTCGATTTGTCGCCCTCCATATATCGACCGGGGTCGTTGGGATCGACCGTTTCAATGAACAGGTCCTGGACATCACCGTAATTGTTCGTCATGGAAATGGCGATGTGCTCTGCCCGACCCAAGGCAATGCCGGGGAGACCGGGCACGTTGGCCCCGACCAGCCTTACCCCAGGCGCTTTGAGCCCGAAGGTATGCCACACGCCGGGCAGAATCCGGGCGTCCAGATGGGGATCGCCGGCCAGAATCGGTTGGCCGCCGGGGGCCAACCGGGGACCAACGGTCCAGTTGTTGCTGCCGATCCGGAGCGGATGATCACCGATGAACGAGGTCAAAAAGGTGTCGTTCTCCAGCCCCAGACGGCTCCTCCCGGGTACGGCCACTGCGGTTCTTCTGACCGGTTCCGGATCGTCGGGGTTGATGTTGATCGGCAGAATATCCCTGGTCTTGTCCGGTCCAATCGTCTCCAGCAGGGCCTGGGCGATGATCTCGGTGCTCAGGTTGGCCGAGATGGAGTAGGCCATGTAGTAGAGGATGGACAGGGAATCGGCAACCGACCACTCCTCGGCCTTGATTCCGGCCAGTTTGAACTCCATGGGAATATCCTGGGGCCGGATGTGGATAAAGGCGTTGATCCCGTCCACATAGCGCTGGAAAAAGAGTCTGGTGTCGTCATCGAGCAGCGCGGCCTGGCGCCTGGCCGCCCGGTGAATTCCCAGAGTGCGCATCCGGATATCCAGGCCCCTGGCCCCCTTTCCGGCCAGCTCGCCGATCCGCCCCTGGGCGAACAGGCGGGTCAGTTGCATCTGGAACAATCGGTCCTGGGCGGTCACAAAACCCTGGGCGAATATGGCGTCGTCCAAACTCTGCGCATCAATGTAGGCCATCGCCTTTTCATCACGCTGAATCTTGACCGGGTACTTGAGTCCGGGGACAGTCAGCTCGCCCCCGGTTTTGAAGCTGTTCAGGCGGGGCAGGCCGAAGTAGAGCCCGGCGGCAATGATGATGACCATAACCACCAGGATGACCAGAATTCTTTTTACCCAATGACTTGCTGGCGCTAAACCCATTTTTCCCTCCTAACCCGGACGAACCGGAGCCAGAATAAAACCCCCGTAAAAAAGCTGGATTAAAAAATACTCCCTCCCCCTGCTCGAGATAACCGGTACGCAGGGAAGAAGTTTTCCATGGATTATTTGCCAAACATATTGGGGCGAACATGGGTGAGACATGGCAGTTTGGCCCTGATTGCATCGATGCGCTCCCTCCTGACGGAGGCAAAAATCAGCGCTTCGCCCTCTCCCGCTTCGGCCGTCATGACGCCGAAGGGATCAAAAACGGCGCTGCGGGCGGCAAAGGATGCCCCGCAGAGATTTGCGCCCGCGACGTACATCGTGTTTTCGATGGCGCGCGCTTTCAGAAGCGTCAGCCAGTGTTCCTCCTTGAACGGGCCGGCATACCAGGCGGCGGGAACAACCGCCGCATCCGCGCCGCGAAGCGCAATATCCCGGAACAGCTCGGGAAAACGCAGATCGTAGCAGATGGCCAGCCCCAGCTTGAACCCCTTGAACGTAAAGATCGGAGACGGCGTGCTGCCTCCCAGCATCGTATCGGACTCCCGGACGCTCAGGGCGTCAAAGAGGTGAATCTTGTTGTACCGCGCCAGAATATCCCCGTCGGGGCCGAGTGCGATCGCGACGTTTGCCGCCCGCTCCTCTTCGCCGGCAACCACTTCCCAGATGCCGCAGACCACGGCCATGCGGTATTCAGCGGCCATGGCGGCAAGCGCGGAGACAAACGGGCCGTCCAGCGGCTCGGCAATCCGCGCCAGGGGCACGCCCGGCTGCGGCGATGCCATGAACATCTCCGGGAAGGCGATCAGCTCAACCCCCTCGCGGGCGGCCTGCCCCAGAAGACGCCGGGCAGTCCGCAGATTCTCCCGCGGATCGGACAACACCACGGCCTGGGCCAGCCCTATTTTCACTTCCTCATGGATTTCATTTGTATTTTCATCCTTCATGGCAATCGCTCCGCAT
>DYTH01000082.1 GCA_020726025.1 Syntrophus aciditrophicus
TCGGCGTGGTGGATCTCTCCCTGGCCCCCACCCCCACCGTGGGTGACAGCGTGGGGGAGATCCTGCAGATTCTGGGCGTGGATGTGGTCGGCGCGCCTGGATCCACGGCCATCCTGGCCATGCTCAATGATGCCGTGAAAAAAGGGGGGATCTTTGCCAGCAAGGCGGTGGGCGGCCTGAGCGGCGCCTTTATTCCGGTGATGGAAGACGCGGTGCTGGCCGAGGCTGCCGGAAGCGGGGCGCTCTGCCTGGAAAAACTGGAAGCCATGACTTGCGTCTGCTCGGTGGGGCTTGACATGATCCCGGTGCCCGGCTCCGTGGATGCAGACACCATCGCCGCCATCATTGCCGATGAGATGGCCATAGGGATGATCAACAACAAGACCACCGCCGTCCGTCTGATTCCGGCGCCAGGCAAGGAGGCCGGTGAACTGGTCAATTTCGGCGGCCTCTTCGGGGCCAGCCCGGTGATGGCGGTGCGCAATGTCGGCAAGTCGAGCCGTTTTATCGCCTGGGGCGGGCGGATACCCGCGCCACTGCACAGCTTCAAAAATTGACCAATGGCCCGGCGGTATCGCCAGCCTTTGCTTTTCAGTGTGAAGGCGCCGCTATCCTTATTTCCCTGCAATAAAAAAAACTTGACATGATGCAGGTCGTTTTCGTAAATGGAGACGCATCGTTCGGGCGATGCACAAACCAGCGCATCAATCACTCACCAAACAGGAGGATAGACATGTTCAAATCGATCACCACGCTTGCAGTTGCCGTATCGTTCGCGGCCATGGCCGGAACCGCCGCGGCGCAGACCCAGATCAACATCGCCACCGTTGTCAACCCCGCCCTGGTTCACACGAGGTCAGCCGTCGCGTTCAAGGAATGCCTCGAGAAGGCCCTGCCCGGGAAATACATGGTCAATATCCACCATTCCGCGGCGCTCGGCAGCGAAACCCAGGTGCTCCAGCAGATCCAGTTGGGAACCACCCAGATGTCGATCTGCACCACCGGCCCGGTTGAGGCATTCGTCCCCGAGATCAAGGCGCTGGAGATGCCGTTTCTCATTCCTTCCTATGAGGCGGCCGACAAGGTCCTCGACGGCGCCGTCGGGCAGGAACTGAACAAGAAATTCGAGAAATCCGGCATGGTTGCCCTTGCGTTTCTTGACAACGGCTTTCGGAACGTCACCAATTCCAAACGTCCGGTAAAAACGCCCAGGGATGTCGCATCATTGAAAATCAGAACCATGGAGGCGCCGACCCATCTGGCGATCTGGCGCGCCATCGGCGCCAATCCCACCCCCATGGCCTGGCCGATCTTCACGCAGCTTCAGCAGGGGGTTATCGACGGTCAGGAAAACCCGATCGCCGTCATTCACGCCGCCAAACTCTACGAAGCCGGACAGAAATACCTGAGCCTGACCCGTCACGTCTATTCCGCGCTGGTGTTTGTGGCGAACAAGGCCTTCATGGACGGCCTGCCGGCCGACGAGCGCAAGATTGTCGTGGAATGCGCCAAAAAGGCGGCCCTCCATGGTCGCCAGTTCATCCGCGACAACGAGGCCCGTCAGTTGGCGGAGCTGAAGGCCGCCGGGATGCAGGTTGAGGAAAAACCCGATCTGGCCGCTTTCCGCAAGGCCACGGCGCCCGTGCTCGATACCGTTTCCGGGGAGACGAAAAAACTGGTGCAGCAGATTCAGAAGACCATCAACTGACCGTCTTTCATAAGCAGTGCCTGCAGTTTTGTGTTTCGACGCGCAAACGACCATCGTGCCCATCGACGATGGCGTTTGCCGTTTTTGAGGGAAAGGGGCGAATGCCATGTTGTTTTTTGAAAGCGCCAGTCGGACGATCAATGATTTTGTGGAAAAAATTCTCTTCGTCATTGGAGCGGCGATTGGCGCCATCCTGTTCGCGCAGGTTGTGTTCCGCTACGCCGGCCATTCCCTCGGCTGGTCGGAGGAGGTGAGCCGCCATCTCCTTGTGGCCATCACGTTTCTGGGCGGAACCGTAGCCTACAAACGGGCGAACTTCATCGGTCTGCAGGGTTTCGGCCACCGGATAGGGCCGGCGTTTCAGCGGGCGATTGTCGTGGCCCTCCAGGTGATGACGCTGGCGCTGTTCGGGTTGATTTTCTGGTTCGGCGTTATCTACACCGTCAAGGCCGCGCAGCACACCTCGACCTCGCTCCAGATTCCCATGTCCATCCCCTTTTCGGTAATTCCCACGGCCTCGTTGATTTTTGTCGTTCATGTCCTGGCGGATATCTCCCGGACGTTCGGAGGGAGAAGGCAATGATCGTCCTCTTTCTTTTCGCCGCGCTTTTCACGCTGATCGCCCTCGGGCTGCCGATCGCCCTTTCCATCGGTCTGCCCGCCATCGGCCTGATGGTCACTCCCGGCGTATTTCCCGCCGCGGTGAAGATTTCGGCGCTGGGGCAGACGATCATTCAACTCCTCTTTGCCGGGGTCGATTCGTTCGATCTGCTTGCCGTGCCGCTCTTCATGCTGGCAGGGTCCATCATGGAAAGAGGGGGAATATCACGCCAACTGATCGACTTTTCAGAGAGTCTTGTCGGATGGGCTTATGGAGGGCTGGCCTGCGCCGTGATCGTCGCCTCGATGTTTTTTGCAGGCATTTCCGGGTCGGCCGCCGCCGACACTGCGGCGCTCGGCGCAATCGCCATCCCGGCGTTGATCCGCCAGGGTTATCCTCCGGCGTTTTCCGCCGCGCTTGTGGCTGCGGCCGGTTCCATCGGTGTTGTCATCCCGCCTTCGATCCCGATGGTCATATTCGGCTCGCTGACCAACGTCTCCATCGCCCGGCTTTTTGCCGGCGGAATGCTGGTGGGCGTTCTCTTCGGGTTGAGCTTCATGGCTGTTGCCGTCTGGTTTTCCTGGCGTTATGGCTATGGAACCCGACGGCCCTTTTCACTGCGAAAGATAGGGGTCTCATTCCGCGAGGCCTTCTGGGCGCTGGGCGCCCCGGTTATCGTTCTGGGAGGCATTCTCTCCGGGATCGTCACCGTGACCGAGGCTGCGGCGCTCGCCGTCTTCTACGCCCTTGTCGTTTCCGTGTTCATCAACAGGAAATTGACATGGAAGGAACTGCCGCCCCTGATTATCCATTCCCAGATCGTGGCTGCCTCGATTCTGTTTATCATCGCGATGGCCAAGGTGTTTACCTGGCTGGTCGCGATGCAGCAGACGACCATGCTGGTGCAAAATGCCCTGAACGCGCTGGCCATGCCTCCCTGGGGAATGCTCCTGCTTGTCATGGCGGTTCTGCTGGCGCTGGGATGCGTGATGGAGACAACGGCGGCGCTGATCCTTTTTGTGCCTGTACTGGCGGCTCTTGCCCCGCAGATGGGCGTTGACCCGGCCCAGTTCGGAGTGCTGATGGTCGTCAATCTTTCCATCGGCATGCTTACCCCGCCGGTGGGCATCTGCCTCTTTGTCAGTTGCGGCATCGCCGATCTGCCGCTGGGCAGGGTGGCCCGGGCGGCCATCCCTTTTGTGATCGCATCCATCCTCGTGCTGCTGGTCACCAGCTTCTGGCCGCCGCTTACGCTCTGGATTCCTTCGCTGATCTACGGATAGACGCGCCCGATTACAGGCTGGCAGAGTGATCCGGAATCGGGCGAAAGGCAATACACGGAATCAATAATCTTCATACAGGAGAGCCAATTGCAAAACTAAATTATTCCATCGCCCCGGCAAAAGCCGGGGGCCAGAAAGGACTGAAAAGACTGGATTCCGGCTTTCTCCGGGAAGAAGGAGTTTTGCAATTACCTCAGGAGGAATGTTTCCCAAATCAAAGGTCTGGAAGTTCCTGCGCCGCGAGATCCGGGACGAGGAAAAACGCAGGAACGATGGTTGAAAAACTGCCCCGCATGTCCGCGTTTTGAGATAGAGGTATTATCGCCGGCCAAAAAGCAGGCCAAAATCACCGGATAAAAAGAGGCCACTCATTGTTTGGTTATGTATCGATTGTCTCCAGACCTAAAAACTTAACCATAGGGTCAAAATCCCTGTCGGCATGCAACAATGCAAGCTGGTTGTGGATGCAGAAAGTTCCAATAATGACATCGATGGTCTTCCTTACGGTCACGCCTTTCCTCTTCAGAAATCTATAGTTCATAGCGCTCTCCAAGGCTATTTGCTGTCCTCCCATCGGCTCAAATTGGACACTCAAGAGAAGATCCCTTGCTATGGAGAAGTCTTTATCATTATTAAATCCCAGAAGAACTTCGGTAAGGATAAGATCTCCTGCTATGAGGGGGGCGTTTCCAAGTGAAAAATCCAGCCAGTCCGTTTGAGACGTTTTAGCCCCGTTGAAATAGTCGATCCAGACGGATGAATCAACGAGGATCATTTGTCTATCCTCATCTCTTCGAGATTACCGGACCATTTAAGTTTTCCCCGGAAACGCTTAATTTCTTTTTGGCGTTTGACCTGCACCAATAGTTTCAAGCCCTCTTCGATGGCTTCCTTTTTTGTCCTGTAACCTGATATCTTGAGAGCGGCTTCCATCAGATCGTCATTTACGACCACGTTAGTTCTCATTTCCTGCCTCCTATGTGTATATATTGGTTATATTATACACATTAATTGGATTATTGGAAAGCTTTATTCTTATTAAAGCGCCATGCACAGTCCTGTAAAAAAAGGTGAACCCCTCCTCGCGGAGCGGCGCCCCGTCCTCGGGTCGCTTTGCGTTGTCCGGATACTGGTTTTTAAGGGCGGGGTCCCTGACCAGAAGCTGGGCCAAAAGGACATAGACGACGAGGATCATGACTCCCAGGATGAAAAACGCCGTGCGCCAGGGGAAATGTGCCAGTAGCAGCGTGATGAAAAGGGGCATGACGACCATGCCGAGCCCCGTGCCGACCTTGATGATGCCGGTGATGATTCCCCGCCGGGTGTGAAACCACCGGGCCGCGGTGGAAAGCAGGACGACATCGGCGCCGCTGACGCCGATGCCGACGATGAGTCCGTAAAACAGGTAAATTTCCCAGAGCGTGTCAACCCGGGACATCAGCATGTAACCGGCCCCCATCAGGAGGCCGCAGCCGGTCATGATTTTCCGCGGGCCGATCCGGTCGTTCATCCCGCCGGCGACGATCGAACCGATTCCGTGAATCAGCACGCTTACCGCCCCCGCGCCGGCCACGGAGGCCCTGCTCCAGCCGAACTCATGAATGAGAGGGGAAAAAAGATGCCAAAACTGTTATGGATTCCCCATCCGACAACCTGGATGGCGAAGCAGACGGCCACGACCACATACCCGTAGAAAAACCTGTTCAGGGACTGATCCCCGTTTTTACTCCAATCATTGTCTAAAACTTTTATCCTGTTGCCCATTTGGCTTCCCTGTGAATAAAAAGACGCATGCCGGATGTCTGCGCGCGACGTCAAAATACCGTACGGGCTATAGGGGGAGCCGACTTCGTTTGTCAAGGATTATCGAAGCCCCCCTTGCTTACGCAACCCTTTTCCCCGGCCTTCCGAAAGTGGCGCCGGTCTTTTCACAACCGGAGTGGGTCGGCTTGCCAACACGACAGGCGTTCCCTCCAATGGCGGAGTCGCCATGTTCCGGAAGGGCGTTTCAGGGGTCTTAAAAAGGGCCTGCCCCGGAAGGGCAAAACTTTTTTTGCGTCGCGGATTCGTCAATGATATCAGTATGATTAGGGGTGCCGGAGCTCCGGCACCCCCCCCTCGTTTTCCCCATGAATCCGGCCTTCTTCCGGCACGCAAATCATCCGGCACGGACTCACTCCGGAACCTGCCATCGGCGCTGAAAAAAATTGGGGTCAGCGAGATTCATTGGTTTATGCCGGTTCGAAGGGAAAAGATTGCAAGCCTTATCAGTCAATTGCAAAACCAGCTAAGTCACCCCGGCCAGAACGATAGTCTCGGCGACTCACGGCGTTGTGTGCCGGGAATATGTCTCTGACCCCGATTTCTCCCCTTGACGATGTACACAGATAGGTGTACAGCGAGCCTGTGAAGAAACGGGACTTAGAAAATGCACTCCGCAGGATCGGTTGGACGTTTCTTCGGCATGGTAAGAACCATGACATCTGGACTGATGGAGAGCGTGAGGAAGCGATCCCTCGCCACAACGAGATAAACGAAAAACTGGCAAGAACAATTCTGAGGCGCGCCGAAAGGAAAATCTGATATGCGTTTTTACGGGAAAGTTTACAGAGACGGGAAATTCTGGCTTGCCGAGGTGCCCCTTCTTGATGCTATGACTCAAGGCTACACACGCAAGGAAGCTTATGTCATGGTTAAAGATATATTGGAGACCTTGGTGAATCGTCCTGGTTTTGCAGTTACCGTGCATCCAGGCAAACATAGTGATTTTGAAGTGAGCGCAAACGAACCAGGGGGCCTGATCAGCCTGTTTTTGCGAAGACAGCGTGAAAGGAGCGGTCTTTCGCTATCCGATGCTGCCGCACGTCTGGGCGCTAAGTCGCGCAATGCATATGCTCGATACGAGCGGGGGACTTCAATGCCCAGCCTTGAGAAATTGGCCGAATTGTATCAAGCTGTGGCTCCCGGTAAAGATATTGTCCTTCACCACAGTGTAATCGCATAACAAATCACTACAGCGGACGGGCAAAAAGCCACCCGCCGCTGACCTCGCCGTTATGCCGCTTGACCACCACCGCCGCTGAATAAGGAGCCTGCGTGTCCGAGAAGGAAGCCACCGCCCGAATCAAGATCAACAAACTGCTCGAAGCAGCGGGCTGGCGCTTCTTTCCTGACGGCAGCGGTCCGGCCAATATCCGCCTTGAACCGACGGTGGCCATCAAAGCCGCCGACCTCGACTCCCTCGGTGAGAACTTCGAAAAAGCCGGGCGAGGCTTCGTCGACTTCCTCCTGCTCGACGCCAAGGGCTTCCCGCTGCTCATCCTTGAGGCCAAGGCCGCGGACAAGAACCCGCTCGTCGGCAAGGAGCAGGCCCGCAAGTACGCCCGATCGCAGAACTGTCGTTTCGTGATTCTCTCCAACGGCAACCTGCACTACTTCTGGGACCTCGAACGCGGCAATCCCTACGTCATCACTTCGTTTCCGACACCCGGCTCGGTCATCGGCTACCAGAAGGTCACGCCCGATCCACAGCGTCTAATCGTGGAGCAGGTGGGCGAGGACTACATCACGCTCACGCAGCGCCCGAACTACCAGTCCGAGGCTGGGTGGAAGAACGAGGCGGAACGGCCCGCCTACATCCAGGCCAACAAGCTCCGCTTTCTGCGCCCCTATCAGCTCAAGGCCATCCAGCGCCTGCAGTCCGCCGTCGGGGACGGCAAGGACCGCTTCCTCTTCGAGATGGCGACCGGCACTGGCAAGACCCTGACCGCCGCTGCCGTCATCAAACTGTTCCTGCGCTCTGGCAACGTGCGGCGCGTTCTGTTTCTGGTGGACCGCCTCGAGCTCGAAGACCAGGCCAAGAAGGCATTCTCCGCTCTGCTGTCTGCCGACTTCCAGACGGTCATCTACAAGGAGAATCGCGACGACTGGCGCCGCGCGGAGATCGTCGTCACGACGGTGCAGTCGCTGCTCTTCAATAACAAGTACCAGAAGCTCTTCTCACCAACCGACTTCGACCTGGTGATCTCCGACGAAGCACACCGCTCAATCGGCGGTAACGCCCGCGCGGTCTTCGACTACTTCATCGGCTGGAAGCTCGGCCTGACCGCCACGCCGCGTGACTACCTGCGGAGGTTTGACAGCTCGAATCCGGGAACGCGCGACCAGCGCGAGGCTGAGCGTCGTTTGCTGCTTGACACCTACCGCACCTTCGGGTGCGAGAATAGTCAGCCGACCTTCCGCTATTCCCTGCTCGACGGCGTGAAAGAGGGCTACCTGATCAATCCCACGGTCCTGGATGCCCGCACAGGGATTACGACTCAACTGCTTTCCGACGAGGGATTTGTCGTCTCGTTCACGGACGACACCGGCGAGGATCAGGAGCAGGTCTTCAAGCAGCGTGAGTTCGAGAAGCGCTTCTTCGCCGATGCCACCAATCAGCTCTTCTGCAAGACATTCCTGGAAAACGCCCTGCGCGACCCGGTCAGCGGGGAGATCGGCAAGTCGATCATCTTTGCCGTCAGCCAGAACCACGCGGCCAAGCTGGCGCAGATTCTGAACCAGATGGCCGACCGCATGTTTCCCGGCAAGTACCTGTCCGACTTCGCGGTGCAGGTGACCAGTCAGATTCCCGACGCCCAGCAGTTCACCATCAACTTCAGCAACAACAACCTGCTCGGTTCGGGCAACTTCATCCCGGCCTACAAGACCAGCAAAGCCAGGGTCTGCGTGACGGTCGGAATGATGACCACCGGCTACGACTGCACGGACCTTCTCAACCTCGGTCTGTTCCGCCCGATCTTCTCACCGACCGACTTCATCCAGATCAAAGGCCGCGGCACGCGCAAGCACGACTTTCTGGAGCAGCTCTTCGACGAGAGCCTCAAGGACAGCGTGCAGAACCCGTCCAAGACCGCCTACAAGCTCTTTGACTTCTTTGCCAACTGCGAGTACTTCGAGGAGGAGTTCAACTACGACGAGGTGCTGAAGCTTCCGCCGCCGAGAGCAAGGAGCGCCGAGGAGGGCGGCGGACAAGGCCCGGTGGTGGTCGGCGGCGCATACGAACACCTCGGCGCGGACATCATCGACTCGGTCAAGGAAGAGACCATCGGCACAGAGGGCATGAAGATCGATCGCATGTTCTTCGAGAAGTTCGAAGACACCGTGCGCGCCGACAACACGATCGCCGCCGCCGTCGAGGCCGGGCAGTGGGATCGCGTGATCGACTACGTGAACCGCGAGGTCTTCGACAAGCCGGAGGAGTACTACACCCTCGACAAGCTGCGCAAATCCGCTGCCGTGGACCGACGTCTGACTCTGCGTGAGATCCTCGAGAAGGTCTTCGGACTTATCCCCCGCTTCAAGTCAAAGGACGAGCTGCTGGAGGAGGAGTTCGCCAAATTCGTCGCCGACTGCAAGCCCGACGAGGCGACGGCCATCCCGGCGATCAAAACCTACTTCAAGGCCTACGTCACCAGCGGACGCGTGCGCGACATCATCGACAGCCGCCAGTTCACCGATCTGGCGACCAATCCGGTCTTCTCCACGCGCGACTTCAAGGCCGTGCCGCAGAAGTACCGCACCCTCGTGCCGGAATAC
>DYTH01000083.1 GCA_020726025.1 Syntrophus aciditrophicus
TCGTTGGGCTCATAACCCAAAGGTCGTAGGTTCGAATCCTGCCCCCGCTACCAATCAAATGAAGGGCTTGGCGAGTTTCGTTAAGCCCGTTTTTTGTTTCTAAAAAGGTTTCACCCCTCGAGAAAGGGGAAAATAATGATCAGAGGCTTTAACGGGAAAAGACCGGTCATCGCGGAATCGGCGTTCATCAGCGAAACCGCCTGTATTATCGGGGATGTGACAATCGGCGAAAACAGCAGCGTCTGGCCCGGGGCTGTGATCCGGGGAGATTTCGGGAAGATTGTCATTGGAAATCAGACGGCAATCGAGGATAACGTGGTGATTCATGCGGGATCCCCATCGCAGGCTGATCAGAGCCTGATTATTGGAGACAGCTCCCATATCGGACATGGCGCCGTCGTCAATTGTTCGAGAATCGGGAATCATGTCCTGGTCGGGATGAATGCGACGCTCCTTCACGACGCGATTATCGGCGACTATTCCATTATTGCCGCGGCAGCGCTGGTAAAGCAGGGGATGCAGATACCCGGCAAATCCTTTGTCGCCGGCGTACCGGCCCGCATCCTGGGAGAGGCGACGGCCGAACAGCTCTGGTGGGTTGAACAGGCGCCTCTTGAGTATCTGAAATTACTGAAGATCTACAAGAGGGAGTTTGACGGCTCCCCTGACGAAGCGGCACATTGATGGTGCGGTCACGCGACCGGCTGTTCCTGGGCGCCGTTGAGCATTTTTCTGTTTAACTTAAGCATGATGAGCAGCGTCTTGATCTGAATGTAGCCGTAGGGAAGCATGACGGCAAAATATGCCGGGGACAATTTTGTAAGCAGATTGTTGGCGACAAGCCCATAGTTGATGAAAAAGAAGCCGAAGACAACAAACGCGACACCCGGGCAGATAATCGCGTAACTGACGACGCTTTTTGCCTCCCCATGGATAAAGTCATTAAAATAGTTAAGATTTTTCATTGTTGAATAACCAAAGAGCCCGAACATGATCTGCAGCGAAACCACCGACGAAGTCAGCAGAAATAGCCACGATCCGGGAACCCCTTGGGAATTGTCGAAATTGTGCGCGAAACCAAAGGCATAGCGGATAAATGTGATTCCCAGAAGCGTCATGATCGGAATCATGATCCACAAGCTGACGCTGCCTTCCCTGGATATTCCGTGCTCGAGAATGGACTTGAAGCCGATGGTTACCTTCAAGATGATCAAAGAAACCGAAATCGTGCTGAAAAAAACCGACATGAAAAGACCAAGCGCGGAGATTATTTTGGAATGGCTCATGGCGCCGGGGGCGGCAAACCCGACTGCAATCATCGAGAATGCAAAGATCGCGATCATCTGGCTTAAGTTGTTGTTATTGACGAAATCAAAACTCTTCTGGGTGAGAATCCTTGTCCCGTATTCCAGAAACAGTTTCATCGCATAAACGCCGACAGCCAGAAAGCCCGCCAGAGCAAAAGGAAAGAGCCATTCCACATAGTTCCACACGCGCGGAACGAACGCCGCCCCCAGAACAAAGCAGACATTGACGGTCATCGCCCAGGTAAGCGGGATCGCCATCAGGGCCACCTCGTTGTTGGAGTTTTTCAGCGCCTGGAAGGCCGCTGTTTTCTTGTACAGCGCGTATTCCTTCATGTTCCAGAAAAGCAGGCGGAAATGGAGCAGGGCCAGCGCCAGAATAATCAGAATATCCAGCGCAATGAACCCTGAAGCAAGATTCCCGCGGACGATTGCCGGGTAAATATGATCGGCTGTGGCCAGAGGTATCGGCGCATGGGGGAGCATGAAAAAGATGTACATGTAGAAGGACACTGCCAGTCCGCCGGCCCCCAGCGAAGCCAGAAAATAGAGGGGGGAGTAGTTTTGCCCGAGATTCCTGATCATGCCTGACCTCCTGTTGGATTTAATCTGTGGATAACAGCATACGGGGCGATTCCGATATGGATCTGTTCACTATATTTTTTGATCTTAAACCTTGTCCGGCGCCCATTATAACCCATGCATCGTATTTTCACGAATACTTTTCTTTCCCCTCCAGCTCTGCCAAAAAGGTTTCTTCATTCATCCGGCTGTTTCCCTGATTGGAGACGCTGTCCATTCGCCGTTTTCAGCGAGCTTGAGAACATGGTCGTGAAACTTGAAAAGGCTGGGACGATGGCCGACGCTTATCCAGGTAACACCCATATCTTTCAGATCGTTGTACAGATTCGCCTCATTGACCTCGTCCAGGGCGCTTGTGGCCTCATCGAGAAGCGCATAACCGGGCTTTGTCAAAAGGAGTCTCGCGAATGCAAGGCGCTGCTGTTCACCGAGGGAAAGAAGCTGCCCCCAGTCAAACTCCGCGTCGAGGCCGCCAACCCGCTCGGGAAGATCGCCGAGATTGACCTTTTCCAGGGCCCGGTGAAGTTCTTTGTCGGCCATGTCTTTTTCGGTGTGAGGATAGAGGAGCTGATCCCGCAGGGAGCCGATCACCATATAGGGTCGCTGGGGAAGGAAAAGCATTTCTTCCAGAGAAGGCCTGACGATCACTCCGTCTCCTGTCTCCCAGAGGCCCGCAATGGCCCGCATCAGGGAGCTTTTTCCTATTCCGCTGACGCCGGTGATCAGAAGCCCCTTGCCGGGCTCTGTTTTTATCGAGAGATCGCTGGTCAGTGTTTTATGATCATCGGGGGTTTTCAGGGTTACCTTTTGCAGTTCAAGCCCGGGTTGTTCCCTTGTCTCGATCCGTGTTTTGCCGCGGGCTTCCGATTCTTTGGGCGCCAGCGCATCGGAAAAGGTTTCCAGACGGGTTATCCCGGCTACAAAGCCTGTTAACTGCTCAAATTGAGAGACGATGATTGACAAGGCCCCCAACACCTGAACAAAGGCGCCCTCCGCCTGGGTCACGACGCCGAATTTTATCTGTCCCGCGAAATAGAGCGGGGCCATGACAACCACCGGTAAAACAATGATGATGTACTCGTAGCCTTTCGTGAAAAATTCGAGATTACGCTGCCAGCCGATCAGGTAGCGGAGGTTTTTCATTGCATCGAGCAGGCGAATCCGGATATGGCCCTTTTCTCTGGTTTCACCTCTGTAAAAGGCGATCGATTCGGCGTTGTCCCGGACATGGACCAGTCCATAACGGAGATTCGCCTCTTTGCGGAGCTGTTGAAAATTGAGATGAACAAGTTTTTTTCCGAAGAAAAATGTTACCGTCGTTCCAAAGGCGGCATAGGCAATCAGGATCAGAACAAGCTTGACGGAGATGCCCCAGAGAATTCCGATAAAGGAGACGAGCTGCACCAGCGAAAAGAATATCATCGAAAGAAACCCAAGGCTTGTCGATGTAAAGGCCGCTATGTCCTGCGTGATGCGCTGGTCGGGATTGTCGATTTCCCGATTGTCTTTGATGTGATAATAGGCGCGCCCGTCAAAATACCTGTCCAGAAAATGGCCTGTGAGCCAGAGCCGCCAGTTGACGCCGAGTATCCCTCTTACGTAAGAATAAAAGACGCTGACCGGGGTCGCGATAATAAAGACCCCCAGATAGAGAAGCAGGGTTTTATTGAAATCGGGCAGGTTTTTCTCGGAGAGGGCCGTCATGAAATCGCGGCCGACGAAATTCAACGCGACGTTCAGCGCGGTAAATGAAAACAAAAGCAGCAGCAAAAGCAGCAATACCCGCGTGGCCCGCCATTTTTCTTCGGACAGCCAGTACATTTTGGCGATTTGCCAGAATTGCCGCCACAGACGACGGTCAAAAACATTTGTCTCCAAACAGCCCCCCTGTAATAGTCAAAGAGAAAATTGTGAAATCTTGAGAGCCAATTGCAAAACCATTTGTCATTCCCGAATGTTTCTATCGGGAATATTGTTTTTCAAGCAGTTAGAACCAGATTCCCGCTCAAAATCGTTGCGGGAATGACAAGAATGGGGAGTTTTGCAATTACCTCTTGTTTTAAAGAAATTTCAGCGCCGGTACTTTTTGTAGCCGGAATACACCCAGATCAAACCCCAGAAGATGACAGCCGGTGCGATGCCCAGCAAAAGATATGACAACAAATTATCGTTGTTCCATGGCTTTACGAGAATTGCCGCCCCAGCGACCCATAAAACGGTGATCAATATCGCCAGGCGCATCAAGCCGGTCAGCGGAGGCGTCGTCTCAATTTGTCTGCGCGCCACAGTTTTTGATGCCCTCAGGCGTGGTATATAGAACAGCGCCAGGGCAATGACGATTAACAGTACTATCTCCTGCATGCAAACCCCACCATTCGAAAATAATGATTATCCGTGATTGTTCAAGAACCCCTTGAGAACGGATTCCATCTCCTGGCGGTTGGCGTTGAGCTGTTCCTGTGTCGAAGCTTCAAAACGCAGGACAAGCACCGGCTGGGTATTCGAGGCCCGGAGCAGTCCCCAGCCGTCGTTAAAGGCGACCCTTACCCCGTCGATGTCGATGATGGCATGGGTTTTCGCGAAATGGTCGCGGATGGATTCGACGATGCCGAATTTTTTTTCGTCCGGGCAATCGATGCGTATTTCCGGCGTGGAAAAGGTTTTCGGGACATCGGCGAGGAGTTCGGAAAGTTTTTCCCCCGTCTGCGAGAGGATCTCCAGGACGCGCAGCGATGCGTAAATGGCGTCGTCAAAGCCGAAATAACGGTCGGCAAAAAAGATGTGTCCGCTCATTTCCCCGGCAAGGAGGGCCTTTTCTTCCTTCATCTTTCCTTTGATAAGCGAATGGCCGGCCTTCCACATGATCGCCCGACCGCCGTGCGCGGTAATGTCGTCGTAGAGTTTCCGGGAACACTTGACCTCGCCGATAATGGCCGCGCCCGGGTGTTCCCTGAGGATAAAACGGGCAAAAAGCAACAGCAGTTCATCCCCCCACAGTATCTCTCCCTTGTCTGTAACCACCCCGATCCGGTCGGCGTCGCCGTCATAGGCAATGCCAATGTCGGCCTTTTCCGCTATGACCGTTTTGATCAGCTCGGCAAGATTTTCAGGAACGGTTGGATCGGGGAAATGGTTGGGAAAACGGCCGTCTGGGTCGCAGTAGATGTTTACAACCTGACAGCCGTATCGTTTTAAAAGGAGCAATGCCGGGATTCCTCCCGTGCCGTTGCCGCCATCGAGAACGATCTTCAGCTCCGGTTTTAATTGCACATGTTCGAAAAGGTAGTCCTCGTACTCCCCGTTGATCCCCTGGCGTTTGTATGTGCCTTCGCCTGCGGCATAGCTTCCCGATTCGATGATTTTCCTCAACGCCTGAATCTGGTCGCCATAGATGGTGTCGGGACCGATGCATATCTTGAAGCCGTTAAAATCAGGCGGATTATGGCTGCCGGTGACCATGACGCCCCCATCGGTTTCCAGATGGCGGATGGCAAAGTAGAGCAGCGGGGTCGTGCTCAAGCCGATATCGATAACATCGATCCCCGTTGAAAGGATTCCCCGGACGACTTCTTTCTGGAAGCTTTCAGAGCTTAACCGGCAGTCCCGCCCCAGAGCCATCTGCTTTGCCCCGTGGGTAATTGCATAGGATCCGATGGCCTTTCCCAGAAGAAAGACAAACTCTTCATCAAGATCGACATCGACAACTCCCCGGACATCATATTCTCTAAATACGGCAGGATTCATTTTTACCCCTTTATTTTCATTATGTTAAAAAGACATTTTCTCACGGCAGGAAACCCGTTTTTCAATTCATGGACATAATCATCTCATTTGCCTGTTCATTTTCGTCGGGTGCATAGTAAGCGGCGCCCCTGTTTTTTGTCAAGGGAAGTTTACGCGGAAAATTGGCGCGGCAGTTGGACATTCTGCCGGAACGCCACGGAAGAAGGTTTCGGCTATCGCCGTGGGTTGTCCGATAGATAGGCCGAAGAGAGCGTCCGGGCAATAACCTCTCCGTTTTTTGTTTCGGGCAGATGGTAATCGAGAACAATTTTGAGAAATTCAACGGTGATGAAAAAAGTGGCGCCCCACAACACCTCTTTTGTCCCATCCTTGTCGTAATGGATCAGGCAGGGGTAGTCGGCGGTCGGGCTGTTTTTGTCGGTGGATGTGGCTATGCGGAGGGAACCTGAAAAGTCCGGACGGTAGAAGGAGGAGAGGGGAATCTCAATAATTTTTTCCACTTCGGCGTTTGGTCGGAGTGTTCCGTAATTTTTGATAAATCCGGCAACGGGGAAGATGGTTCTTTTAAAACGTGTGAGATTGAAGGTCGGAAGCGGTCCGATCAGCTCAGTCCGAAATGGGGATAGGCCCACTTCTTCCCAGGATTCGCGCAGGGAGGCGGCCATGAAGAGGGAAATCAGCCGCGCGGAAGCGGGGTCTTTTGTATGAAGAAAACGGAATATTTCCCGGTTGGATGTGCGCAGAAATACGTTTTTGAAGATGAAACTCAACAACCTGTCCCTGAAATTGTCGAGCATGCCCCCGGGAAAGCTCAGATCACCCGGCTGGGCGACTTTTCTGGAACGCTTGATCAGCATCAGTTTGAACTCCCCCCGTTTTTTGCTTTCCCCCGAAGGAGATTCGCTGAAAAACAGCGGCAACAGTACCCCTGCCGCCAGTCGGTGGTCATTTTTATCGGGAGGCGATTTAAGTCTGACCCATGCGTCATGAAAATTGCTGGGATGCGCCCATACCTTTTTTCGGACAAGCTCGAGAAATTGATCGCGTCTGAAAATGATTTCAGGAGCGGCAGGTGAACGGTTCATTTTTCCCCCGTCGCCTCAATGATGGCTGCTATCTGACGTTCGTACCAGCAGCCGAACGGAAAGGGATCGATAAAACCGCAGTGGCCCCCGTGAGGCTGGATGGACAGATGCAGAAAGGGATTGTCCGGCAGGTTGTAGAAGTCCTCAACGGGAACCGCCGGGTCATCCTCGGCCATGAAAATGAAGGCGGGCATGGAAAGAAAGGATAGCGCGTCGCCCGTCAGCGTGTAAAGACTGAAATACTGACGGTAATCGGCGAACTGCGGATACCAGGCCATAACAGCCTCGGTCAGGGACAGCAGATGGGTGAGCCGAAAAAGGGAGTCAAAATTGTAAAGAGCCGGGAAACATTGCTGTTTGATTTTCAGCGAACGCTTCCATTTTGCCATGAAATAGCGTCGATAAACGGTCGGCCCGTTGTCTATCGCAAGCGTTGCCTTGTACGGGTCGATAGCCGGGCTGATCGCGAAGACCTTTTTCAGGTTGAAAATGGGATGATTGGACTGGTTCAAGGCAACGCGCAGCGCAAAATTTCCCCCGAGAGAAAAGCCTATCAGATAACAGGGCAGATCCGGCTGCCATCGCGCTATTTCCCCGATTGCGGCGACCGTCTCTTTTGTCAGGGCGCCGTGAAAGATCCCTTCGTTCAGGCAATGGCTGTTGCCGTGGTCCCTGAGGTTCAGGCGAAAGACATCATAGCCGAGGCGGTAAAAAAAACGGCCGGTTGTTTGCATGTATGTTGAATCGGAACTTCCCTCCCAGCCGTGCAGGAGGATGATTGTGCCAACGCTTTTCCCTGCCGCCTGCCTTGAATAATACCCAAGGAGACGCACGCCTTCGCCAGCGGAAACGATCGCCTCCTCAGCGGCGGCAACCATCTCGTTTTGTCCCGCCGCCCTTAGATGCAGGCTTGCGAAGGTTGTCTGGATATGGCGGTTGCGGAAAAAAAGGGAAGGGGAGAACGGTTTCTCAATGAATCTGTCCATGTTTATCTCTCGGCGTTAAAAATACAAAGGCCCGATCATCCGACCGGGCCTTTGTACGCAAATGGTGGCGGCGCAGGGAATTAAAAAACGCTTATCTAATTGATTATAAACGCTTTTTCCGTGACATATCACCCACATCTACCCCAAAATACACCTATAATATCAGCCCTTATTCTAAACGCTGACATTATTTTTATTTCGAGAATAAATCAAGCGATGAATAAAAAAGGGAGCGTTTGAGCGCCCGCCCTGATCAGGCATCGCAATTCCAGGCCATATTCGCCTGCTCGATCTTCCATGCCAGAAAATCCTTTGACAAAAGGCCGCTCGTCTCAGCAGGAGGAGGCGGCAATCTATTCCAGCGGTAAATCGAAGGGGCAGCCGGTGGAATGTGCCGGTTTTCGCGCCGTCGCGCTGTTTCCCTCAATTTTGATCCTCAACCTTCCAAAAGCCTCAGATATTCCTTCGTCGATTCGTGGCAGAGCCCCGCAATGAAGTTGATAAACGGCTTGTCATCGCCCTTGTGGGTCTTGTTCAGGGTGTTCAGGTAGTCCCGGCGCAATACCGGGGGGATGATCGCCACGGGATAGCCTGCCTGCAACAAGGCCAGATTCATCAACAGACGCGCCGCCCGTCCGTTGCCGTCGATGAAGGGGTGAATGGTCACAAGCTCCTTGTGGATGATCGCGGAAAATTCTACCGGGTGATGCTTCGCCCTGGCTTCCGATAAGCCGGCGATGAATGACTCCATCAACTCCCGGATCCGGTCTGGCGCCGGCGGAATAAAATCCGTTCCCGTGATGATGACCCGGCGATTTCGATATTTCCCGGCCTGCTTCACGTCAATCCGGTAGTAGAACAACCTGTGAAGCTCCTTGACGTTCGCCTCTGTGATATCCCGATTCTTTGCCAACCGGAAAAGCAGGTCATACGCTTCTGAATGGCCCAGGGCTTCAAGGTGATCCCGAACGGGCTTTCCTCCGATGGTCATTCCATCCTCAATGACGATCTTCGTTTCCGTCTCCGTCAAGGAATTGCCTTCCAGGGCGTTGCTCGTGTAGGTCATGCCGATTCGGAAATATTCCCGGACCTGTTTGAGCAGGTGGACATCAAGGGGCCTGCAAGCATCAATCTTCACTTTTAAGGCGTCGATCTTTTCCAATACGGGTGTTGTCATCTCTAATTCCTCCATGCAGGGCCATCGCGGTTTTTTCATTTGGGGCATATTCCGTTCGGGTTTTGGGTAGAACCACTTTGCCAGGGGCAATTCAATCCCTGAAAGTAGCCTCCAGAAGCCTGTGAGTTGCTGTGGATATCCTAACACCGCCTTGGGCTATAAACAAGAAGAAACCCGCTATTTCTAACGGGTTTCTTCTTTTCCTGAACTGCAAAAAACACAAAATTGGTGGCGGTGCAGGGAATTGAACCCCGGACACTACGGATATGAGCCGTATGCTC
>DYTH01000084.1 GCA_020726025.1 Syntrophus aciditrophicus
TCGTCGCCTTTGTCTTCGACTGCCTCTCTTGCCAGGCGTTCCAGGCCGTGATCATCGAGCGTTTCAACAAAAGAGTTCCCGTACAATCTGCATGCGTTTTTGTTCTTTTCGATAGAGTAGATGAGCGGTGGCCAGAGTTACGCGCTCAAACGTTACGCTGCTTCCGGGCATGGCCTGGGCGACGTTGCCCATATCGGCAGAGATGACGGTGGCAATTTTCGAGTAGCCGCCGGTGGTCTGCTCCACGAGAAGGATGATGGGTCTGCCGTCGGCGGGAATCTGAATATTGCCGGGCACGACAGGCTCGGTGATGATGCTTTGGGGCGTTCCGGGGTCGTGTTCTACAGGTGGTCCCAGGAGCCTGCACCCCATCCGGTCGCTTTCCGCGGAAACCTGGTATGTGTGGGTAAAAAACGACTCGAGGGAGTCCGTGAAAGAATTGTCTTGAGGACCTGGAACAGCCCTCAAAAGAGAATCTTTTTGATACGCGGGAATGAACGCATCGGGAAGCCTTCGGGGTTGTTTCAACAGGATGCCGACACCCCTTTTCAGAATGTCGCCCTTGAGAAGCGCCCGTCCATGAAAGCCGCCGAAACCGGCCCTGGCAAAGGTGGAACGGCTTCCCATAACCATGGGCGCATCCAATCCGCCCGATACCGCCAGACAGGCGCGGCATCCCGTTTTCGCCTGGGGTATCCGGATGACGTCTCCAGCCTTTACCCTTACGCTCTGCCACGATGGAACGGGATTTCTGTTGATGGTCATCCCCATTTCCGCGCCGGTTACTGCGATATCGGCCTCTGCCATCGCCTCGAGGGTGGGTCCCATGACCGTGATTTCCAGAACGGCCAGGGTTTCTTCATTGCCGACGAGCATGTTTGCGACTCTGCACGCGAAAGTGTCCAGAGCCCCGGAGGGAGGAACCCCCCGGTCGAGAAAACCAAAGCGGCCAAGATCCTGAACCGTGGTGAAGGAACCCGGGTTTTTGACGGCGAAGATATCCATCAGGCCCGCTCCTTTTCCTGGATGTGGTTGAATACATCCCGGGTCACCGGATAGAAACGGATGCGGTCGCCTGCCTTGTAGAGGAAGGGATTTTCCCGTTCCGGGGCGAACAGGCGCAACGGCGTCTTGCCGATGATCTGCCAGCCCCCCGGGCTTTCAACAGGATACATTCCTGTCTGCATTTCCGCTATTCCCACGGAGCCGGGTGAAATGGCGACGCGGGGGGTTTTCCTGCGGGGAGTCCGCAGTCTTTCGTCCATTCCGCCGAGGTAGCAGAAGCCGGGCGTGAACCCGAGCATATAGACCGGATAGTCGCGTGATGTATGCAAGTTAATGATTTCATTTATATCAAGTCCGGTATGCGATGAGACGAAGTCGATGTCGGGCCCGAACTCACTGCCGTAACAGACGGGAATCGAAACAAGATCGGTTTCACTGAGCGCCTGCTCCACCGGTTCGCTTGCAAGGGTGGCCATTTGCCCCTCCAGCAGATCCGGGTTTGTCCAAAGAGGGTCGTAAAGGAGCGCGAGCGAGCGGTAGGCGGGAACAACGGCGGTCACCCCCGTGGGCGGGTTTTTTTTGATGCGTGCGGCCAGTGCGACAACTTTCCGATTAACAAAAAGATCGATCCCGTCTCCGCAATCGACAAGAAGGGCGCAATCGCCGTTGATTCTAAAGTGCAGATGTTCGTATAATTGGGCATCCATGAGGGCGACTACACCTGATCGGCAAGCGGGGTTATGGATACTCCCTCGGCTTCCAGCGCCTGTCTGATTGACCTGGTGTGGTGGACGGCGGAGGGGTTGTCGCCGTGCAGGCAGAGGGTGTGTATTTCCATCGTGAGGCGTGTGCCGTCGGCGGCTGTTATCTCGTTATCGAGCGCCATCCGGAGCGCCTGCTCGGTGCTTTTTAGCGGGTCTTCAATCACTGCGCCGGGTTTTTTGCGCGACGTCAGCGTGCCGTCGGATTCGTACGTGCGGTCTGGAAAAGCCTCAAAGGCGACCCGTATTCCTTTTTCAGAGGCAATTTTTCTGACCAGAGAACTCTGGGCGCCTCCCAGGACGACCCATATCAGATTCCTGTCAACGGCGGCGATGGCCTCCGCGATGGCGCGGGAGAGGGATTCGTTGCCGACGCTCATGTTGTAGAGATTTCCGTGGGGCTTGACATGCTGCATTTCCACCCCGTGCAGGGTGCAGAAGCCCTTCAGCGCGCCAATCTGGTAGATAACAAAGTCCCGCACCTCATCAGGGGTGCAGTCCATGTTGCGCCTTCCGAAGCCGGCCAGATCGGGAAAGCCGGGATGGGCGCCGACTCTGACCCCGTTTTCGCGCGCCATCCTCACCGTTTTATTCATCACCTGCGGATCGCCGGCATGGTAGCCGCAGGCGATATTGGCCGAGCTGATGTACTGGATGACCTCGCCGTCCATGCCGAGCGTATAGACGCCGAAGCTCTCTCCCATGTCGCAGTTAATGTCTATTTTTCTCATTTCGTTATCCTTTGACCTGTGGCGGATGCACGATTCGGAACCGGAATTGAAATTTCATGCCGGAACTTTCAGAAAAGGCTATTTCCCAATCATCCTGTTTGGCAAAAAGAGGGCGATCTCCGGAAAGACCGTCAGCAGCGCCGCCGCGATCAGCATGATGGTGAAAAAGGGAAACGCCGCCCTGGCGATCCTGCCCAGGCCGTCGTTGTTGAGACCGCTGATGACGAACAGGTTAAACCCCACCGGCGGCGTTATCTGGGCGAGCTCGATCATCAGCACAAGATAGATGCCGAACCAGACTGTGTCGAATTTGGCCGCCTCTACCAGGGGAACGACGATCGGGGCCGTCATGACGATCATGGAAAATCCGTCGATCAGACAGCCCAGAAGAAGGTAGAGAACCGACAGGATGAGGATCAGCATGTACGGGGAAAGGCCCATTTCGGTTACAGCTTTTGTCAGTGTCCGGGTGATTCCCATAAAACCGATGACGTTTGACAGATAGGCCGCGCCCATGACAATCAGCATGATCATGCTGCTTGTCTTGACGGCGCCGGTGAGGCTGACGCTGAAAACTTTCCAGTCGAGGCTTTTTGTTGCAAAGGCAAAGAAAAGCGCGCCGATGACCCCGAGCGCCCCGGCCTCCGTCGGCGTAGCCCATCCCATGTAGATGCTGCCGAGGACGAAGAGCACTAAAATGACGACAGGCATGATTGCCGGCAGAGCCAAAAGACGGTCTTTCCAGGTGTGGCTTTCGCCGCCTCCAGGGGCCAGTCCGGGCGATATCAGGCAGCGCACGATGATATATCCGCTGAACATGAAGGCGATCATGAAACCGGGGATGAAGCCGGCGATGAAGAGTTTGCCGATGCTGACATCGCCGATGATTCCGTAAACGAGCATCATCATGCTGGGCGGTATCATGAAGCCCAGCGTCCCCGCGCCCGCCAGGGAGCCAATCGACAGGTTATGATCGTAGCCCCGTTTTTCCAGTTCCGGAATCGTGATCTTGCCGACGGTTGCGGTGGTTGCGGCGGAGGAGCCGCTGACGGCGGCAAAGAACGTGGAGGCGAGGATATTGACGTGGATCAGTTTTCCCGGAATCGCGTCCATCCAGGGAGAGAGTCCCTTGAAAAGATTTTCCGATATTTTGCTGCGAAAGAGGATCTCTCCCATCCAGATGAAAAAGGGGAGCGCCATCATTGCCGAGCCGCTGGTGTTGTTCCAGGCGATGTTGGCGAGAATGGAGCCGAACGAAACGTCGGTGAAGATAAAAAAGCTTCCCATCCCGACCAGAAAAAGGGCGATCCCTATCCAGATCGACCCTCCCAGGAAAAGGATCAGAAGGCCAACGATTACCGCGGAAACTGTGCCTGTCTCAATGTTCAAGAGTTTTCCTCACGATTGTTTTACCTTCCCAGCTCATCCGTTTCCTCCAGGATATTGAGACCTTCCGTATCGTTTTTCAGCATGGCTAAACCCTTCAGAAATTCAGACGCGAACTGAAAGGTTAATAACAATGAGCCGATGGGAAGAAACGCCTGCGGGATGGCAAGGTAGGTTTCGGTGATCTGCATCGATTGTGTTTTGTTTACCACCGAATCCCAGAAAAACAAAAACGTGTGGTATGTAAGGCTGGCGCAAAACAGAACCCCGATAAAGGTACAGATCATGGTGTAGATTATCCGCCGCTTTCCCTGGAGAAAATGAATGATCACCATGACCCGGATATGACCCCTTTCGCGCAGCGTGCAGGCAAGGCCCATGAAGGTCAACATGGCCATCATGTAGCCGGCGTATTCGTCGGCAATATAGATGGTTTTGCCAAATACGGATCTCATGACTATTTCGGCAATCGCAATAAAAAGGGCTGCCACGATGATGACCGCTGCCACCCCGCCGCCAAAACCGGAGGCCCGGTCAATGGCCTGGATCAATTTTTTCATAGGCAACTCTCCGTGAAATTCAAAAATTCCCAATAAATCCCCATGCCTGGTGCGGCCACAATGCATGATGAAAGCGAAGCTTGATGCTCTCGTAAAAAGTCGTCACACCGGTGAAAACCGGTGTCCAGTGTTTTTGTAACGCGTTGAAATCTCTGGATTCCGGTTTTCACCGGAATGACGATTCCTGGACATTTTTGACTTTTGACGAGCTCATCAAGCTTCATGTTCACAAAATTTCAGATACGGTGACACCGGGCAGGGGCACGGCATGCCGTGCCCCTGCCCCTGCAGAACCATGGCCGCTCATCATGGCTTCAGCGTTTGACCTTTTTCTGGAACTCGTCATAAATCTTTTTACCGTCCGCTGGCGCGCTTTTGAGCCATTCGGCACGGATGCTTTCGGTGATTTTTTCCAGCTCGCCGATCATTTTCGTGGACGGTTTTACCGTTTCAATCCCGTTTTTGTTGCTGATTCCTTCCTGCTCCTTGTCCCAGTTTTTAACATTCGCCCACATCGTTTTTTCCATCTCGCGGCCGATATTCACGAGCGCATCCTGCTGGGCCTTCGGCAGATTGTTGAACGCCTTCAGGTTGACGGTGACCATATTCGTCGCGATGGTGATGTTGAGCGGTTCGTAGTATTTCAAAACTTCCCAGAACTTGCCGTCAACGGCGGTCGGGGTCGAGGTCATAACGGAGTCGATAAGCCCCGTCTGCAGCGACGTATAAACCTCGCTGAACGGAAGGGCAAACGGCGTCGCGCCGACGGCTTCCATGACAAGTGCGCCGTTCTTGTCGTAGGTTCTCGTCTTCAAGCCTTTGAGTTCCTGAAGGGTTGTAATCTTTTTCTTTGTCCAGAGACCGGCGCCGGGCCACGGGGCGATGTAGAGAATCTTCTGTCCCCACTTCCGGGCGCTTTTGTCGAAGTACGGCCGGGAGATGTCCAAAAGAAGCTTCAGTTCTTCAGAGTCTCTCACAAAGAAAGGAAGGGTGACGATCTGAAAGAGTTTTTCATCGCCGGCCACTCCGCTGATGAGCATGTCGGAGACGGGGACGAGTCCGTCGCGGACGGCCTTCAAGAGATCCGGACCCTTGTAGCCGAGTGCGCCGCCGGTACTGACAACCATTTCCAAATCGCCGTTGGTCGCCGCATTAACCTTTTGCGCGAAATCTGTCAGGCCGACGCTGTGGAGATTTTTGGGAGGCCAGACAGAATTGGCGTTCCAGACAGTTTTGGCGAGGAGCGGCGCGGCCGAGATCCCCAGAATAAACGCACCGATCAAAAGAACATGGACTACTTTTTTCATACAACATACTCCTTTCGTTTTGAGTTTTTTTACAACCTGCATTTCAACTATTTCTTTGAAGGGCTCTTGATCTTGACGACGACCCTTATTACCGGCGGTTTGCCTCCGACAAAGAAGATATCTTTGGGATAGCGCAGCGAGGGGGTAAACGCCCTCTGCACATCCAATTGCGATAAATCGACTGGTTCTGTGATAATTCGAATACGCTTGCCTTTTAATTTTTGTGGAACAATGATCCGTACCTCTCTTGGAGTTACTGTGATTGACTCGACTTCCATCCCATCAGGCGGTCTGTTTTCCGTGATGGGCTCAACGGGTACGCTCAGAGGTATCAGGCGCGTCGTGGAAACGGTTATCCTTTCCGGGGTTACGCTCGCCACGTTCAGATTCGAGGTGTTCTTTACCATTTTTGCAGTCAGATAGATATTCTGTTTTCCGGGATGGATTTTGTCCAGATTGATCGATATCTTGAGATCGTCGGGGTTGAGCAGTTGAAATGCCTGGGTGTGTCCCATCAGCATGACGCTCGCCTCGATTGTTTTTGGTTCCTCCAGCACCAGTTCCGCGGGTACGTTGAGGTATTCTATGGGGACGGCAAATTCGCGTCTGATGGTTTCACGCTGATAGCCGAAAACACCCCAGAGAATGCAGGCGAGCAAGATGGCCAGCGCCTTTTCACGCTGGTTTTCCTTGAACCAGCGTACCCATGGATTCTGCTTGGAATGCGGGCCGTTTTTTTCGAAAAAGGCCTCCAGTTCCAGGCGCAGAGCCGAGGCGCTGGCAATTTTGGCCAGCTTTTCCCCTTTGGCCAGTGAAATCGCGCCGTTTTCTTCGGAAACGACGATGCATATTGCATCCGACCTTTCAGAAAGCCCCAGCGCCGCTGTGTGACGAAGCCCAAGGTTGCCATGTTCCGATGCGTTTGCGGAAAGGGGGAGGTGGCATCCGAAACGCTGGACACGATCGCCATCGACCAGGACGGCGCCGTCATGTCCGGAAGAGTGGGGGTCGAAAATGCCCGCAAGGAGATCTTTGCTGAGAAAGCCCTCGAGTTTGTTTCCCCCCGTAAGGTGTCGATCAAGGGGATCTTTTCCTTGAATGACGATCAGGGCGCCGATCTTCTTGCGTGCGAAATCGGCCGCAGTTTCAGACAGGATGTCCGCGCTTTCGTTGAATGATTTGTCCCTTGAAAACATCTTGCGGAAGCGCCCGAGCATCGCGAGCTTCTCGAAGAAACGGCGGAGATCCTCCTGAAAGATGACCACAAGAACGAACAGCAGGATCGCAAAGAAAGACTGTAGAAAGATCGTTGTCAGGTAGAGCTGGAAGAAACGGGCAAAAATATAGATGAGGCCGAGCAGCGTGATGCCGAAAAAAACGAAGCGGGACGCACGGTCCTTGAACCAGGTCAGAATAGCCGAAATCATGAACGAAATGATTGCTATATCCAGTATATCCGGAATGCGGAGAGTCTTTATAATCTTCAGGGCGTACTCGATCATGACGAATCCCTTAAATACCCTTCCGGGGAAGGGGGACGTTCTCAGGGGGAAAATTAAGCGCCATCTGTAATGGCTCCATTTATAAACAAAACATTTCAGGCATGTCAAGGAAATATCGGGCAGCTTTTGTTTTGCTGTCCGAAATAACAGGGGATGACATGATCGGCGGATGGTTTTTGTTGTACTTTTTGAAAAGCCTCGGATATATTCCCGCATACAGGTCATCTGTTGACAGGCCCAAAGGAGAAGCCATGATTGAAAAAGAACAGAAAGCAAAGCTGGAGGCTGTTGCCGAATTGATTGCGGGGGCAAAAAACGTCGTTGTCTTTACCGGGGCAGGTATAAGCGCCGAGTCGGGTATTCCCGATTTCCGGAGCCCTGGGGGAATCTGGACGAAGTTTGACCCGGACGACTTCACGATAGACAAATTTATAAAGAGCAGCGCAACAAGACGAAAACAATGGGAACTATTGCTGATGGGCGGCATCATGACGGATGCATTGCCCAACAGGGCGCATCTGGCGATAGCTGAATTGGAGAGGATGGAAAAGCTCGACTGCGTCATAACGCAGAATATCGACAGCCTGCATTTGAAGGCCGGAAACACCCCCACCAGGGTGCTTGAGGTGCATGGACACGCCCGTACGGCGCACTGCCTGGGGTGTATGGAAATGTTCTCAATGGAAGAGATCATTCAGAAAAATAAGGGGATAGAAGATATCCCCGTCTGCGGGCGGTGCGGCGGAATTTTGAAGCCCGACGTCGTATTTTTCGGCGAGGCCCTGCCGGAGGATGTTTTTCAGCAGGCAATCTACCATTCCATCCACTCGGATCTATTCATCGTCGTTGGTTCCTCGCTTGTTGTACACCCCGCCTCCATGCTGCCGCAATTTGCCAATGATGGCGGCGCCAGAATGGTTATCATAAATCATGCGCCAACGCCCTGTGACGCGATGGCCGATATTGTTGTCCACGCATCGGCCGGAGAGTCAATGGCGTGCGTGATTGAGGGCCTGCGACATTTTTTCCCCTCTGCAGAAACGAAAGGGGGCTGAACCATGTGCCTTCTTCTTTTCGCCTGGAAGATGCGTGACGATTATCCGTTGATCGTTGCCGCCAACCGGGACGAGTTTTACGAGAGACCCTCCACACCGGCCGATTTCTGGGAGGATAACCCGGATATTCTTGCCGGACGCGATCTGAAAGAAGGAGGCGCCTGGCTGGGAATGACAAAAACGGGCAGAATTGCGGCGCTTACGAACTACCGTGATCCGAAGGCTTTTCGTGCCGAGGCGCCGTCGCGGGGAGAGCTTGTCAGCAAGTATCTGAAAGGCACGGAAGATGCGGAGAGCTATCTGACCGCTCTGGAAAAAAATGCCTCCAGGTATAACGGATTCAATCTGATCGTTGGGGATCGTTCTGATCTTTACTATTTTTCGAACCGCGCCGCGGTAAAAAAGCTGAATGCGGGAATTTACGGATTAAGCAACAGCCTGCTCGACGTTCCCTGGCCCAAGGTGCAACGCGGAAAAGAGAAATTTGCCCCGATCATTTCCGCAAAGGGCAAACCATCCACGGAAAGACTTTTCCGGCTTCTTGATGACCGCGTTGTCCCTTCTGACGATCAGCTTCCGGATACCGGCGTCGGGCCGGAATATGAGAGGATGCTTTCTCCTTTGTTTATTCAAAGCTCCAACTACGCCTATGGAACCCGTTCCTCCACCGTCATGATCCTCGATCAAAAGGGGAAGGCCACCTTTTCCGAAAGGGTTTTTGATGCGCGGGGTGTCCCCTGGATGACCTCTAAAAAATTCCCCTCCTTCGAAGGCTGACGGGATATAATTCCCCTCCTCCGGAGGGGTGGCAGCCGAAGGCTG
>DYTH01000085.1 GCA_020726025.1 Syntrophus aciditrophicus
AACGTCGCGCCATTAGGCACATCAACGCGGCATAATCTGGCAGTCGGCATTATATTTGCGAGCAGGCCTTGAAAAAGGCGATCCTTCATAGAAAAAACTCCCTTTTCTACCGGACTGTACATGGCGCTTTAATCGGCGATATTTTCATGAGCCTGATTATGAACATGAAGCTTCGCTTTCATACCTGCAACCTGGGGGGCATCGATCCCTTCGGTTATCTGGTGGCTCTCCAGAAAAATTATCACGACGTCTTCAAGAACCCTCAAAACTGGATGCCCTGGAATTACCCGAAAACCCCGCCAGCCAACGCTCCGCCATGAGCTTGCCTGGCAAGATATCCTGAATCAAAGACCCTCTGCAAGCCCTCGTCCGAAGGCAACCGATGCCGACGCCTGTCCGCGCCCCCGGAAAAGCGTCGGTTGCGCATGCTCGCGGAAAGGCTCCCGCATCCATCATAACACCCCATCCCGGATTTCTCACGCAGGCTTGCCGGAAGGACACGGATGATCCGCTTTGGGGTCTTGTGGAGAAAATGCAGTCAGGGAACCAGCAGCGACAAAGGCAACCGGTGGGTAGAACGGATACTCACCCTGCGGCAACCCTGCCGCCTACGCTCTCTGAAAACCTGGCCCATCCTTGTCGATACTGTTCAAAGGTATTTCAGGGGGCAGGAACCCGATCTCTCCTGGTTCACGCAAGGCTGAATTTGAATACCCTGTGATCGCTTACATATTATTTCATTGGTCGTATGTTGACCCAACGTGTGAGACTGGGGAAACCCAGGGCGGCCAGACAGGCACCCTTCCTGTTCGCAAACCGGCCCGATCCGGTCGCGGGAAGACCGGCGCCACTGTCTTTCGAAGTCAGGAGTGACGCGCGGCGTCGCTCGGTAAAATTATGTAATCATTATTGAATCAGCGATACGAAAAAAGTTTTGGTCTCCGTCTAATGGTTTATGGCGGCGTGCAGGCGCCTCAACGCTTCGGCCAGGGTTGCCCGGGGGCAGGCGATGTTGATGCGCTCAAAGCCGTCGCCGGCGTCTCCGAAAATGTAGCCTTCGTCCAGCCACAGCTTCGCCTTGTTCAGCATGAAATTTTCCAGATCCCTGCCTCTCATCCCCAACTCCCGAAAATCCATCCAGACCAGATAGGTGCCCTCGGGCTTGATGATTTTGATCCGCGGGATGTTCCGGGCGATGAAATCTGTCATGAAATCAAGGTTCCCCTGCAGGTAGTCGAGCAGCTCTTCGAGCCACGCCTCGCCGTGGCGGTAGGCGGCCTCCAGCGCGACGATCCCGAAGAGGTTGGGTCTTCGCATGAAATTGCTCTCCAGGACATCGCTGTAAAGGGACCGCAGTTTTTCGTCGGGGATGATGATCGACGAGGTCTGCAGACCGGCCATGTTGAAGGTCTTGCTCGGGGCGACGCAGACCACGGAGTTCCGTGCGAAATCCTCGCTGATCGACGCGAAAACGGTGTGCCGGTATCCCCGCAATATCAAGTCGTTGTGAATCTCGTCGGAAAGGACGATCACGTTGTTCTTAAGGCAGATTTCTCCAAGCCTGGTCAGCTCGTCCTTTGTCCAGACCCTTCCTACCGGGTTGTGGGGGCTGCAGAGAATCATGACCTTCGCCAGGGGGTCGCGGGCCTTTATTTCGAGATCGTCAAAGTCCATTTCATAGCGACCGTCAACAAACTTCAGCGGATTGTCCAGTATTTCCCGATGGTTGTTTTTGATTGACACGAAAAACGGGTAATAAACAGGCATCTGGATGATCACCTTGTCGCCCGGTTGCGTGCAGGCGTGGAGGAGCATGTTCAGCGCCGGCACCACGCCGGGGCCGAATTTTATCCACTCCTTTTTCACATCGAAGCGATGCCGTCTGCCCATCCATTCGATAATCGCCCCGTAATAGCCGTCGAAAGGAACGGTATAGCCGAAAACCCCGGCCTCTGCCCTTTTGCGTACAGCCTCGATGACCTCGGGCGGCCCGGGAAAGTCCATGTCCGCTACCCACATCGGCAGCAGGCTCGCGTCCGGATTGGTGTCCCACTTCATCGAACTGGTGTTGCGGCGGTCGATAACCGTATCGAAATCGTACTTTTTCACGGGTAGTTTCTCCTATAAAAGTCCGTCCAGCTTCTCCATCGCCTGTTCCAGAAACTCCGGACTGGGCCCGCCGGCCTGCGCCATGTCGGGGCGGCCTCCGCCCTTGCCGCCGACAACGGGGGCGATCTGGCCGATGATCTGGCCCGCGTGGCAGCGCTCGGCGAGGTCCTTCGTGACGAGACACAAAAGCATCGCCTTGTCTTCCACCCGACTGCCGAGGAGGATGACGCCCGACTGCATCCGATCCCTGAGCTTGTCGCCGAAATCACGGAGGGTCCTGGCGTCGGGGACGTTTACAACCGCCGCGATCACATTGATCCCGTTAATCTGCTTGAGCTTTTCCATGATATCCCCGGAATCCTTTGCCGCCAGCTTTGCCTTCAGCGCCTCGATTTGCTTTTCCAGATCGCGCTGGTTATGGAGGAGTTTTTCCGTCTTTCCCGAGGTCTCCAGGATGCCGCATTTCAGAAGCGAAGAGGCGGCGTGAAGTTCGTCATCAAGCCTGCGGACGTATGCGAGCGCCCCCCGGCCCGTCAGGGCCTCGATCCGGCGCACTCCGGCGGCGACAGACGATTCATGGACAATCTTGAAAAAACCGATATCCCCGGTTCTGGCCACGTGCGTTCCGCCGCAAAGCTCCCGGCTGAACGCGCCCATGCTGAGAACCCGCACCGTGTCGCCGTATTTTTCGTCAAAGACCGCCGTAGCGCCCGTCTTCATCGCTTCGTCGATCGGGAGCACACGGGTTTCCACCGGGACATTCGCCCGGATCATCGCGTTGACCCGTTCTTCCACCCGGTCAAGCTCGTCCGCGGAAATACGGGAGAAGTGGGTGAAGTCGAAACGGAGTCTCTCCGGGTTGACCAATGATCCGGACTGCTTGACATGTTCTCCGAGAATTTCTTTCAAGGCTGCCTGGAGCAGATGGGTTCCGGAGTGGTTGGCCTCGGTATCCCGTCTTTTTGCCTCGTTGACCAGCAGATCCGCCTGGTCGCCCCTTTTGAGTCTGCCTTTGACAAGTTTTCCCACGTGGCTGATCAGGTTATCGAGCGGTCTTTTCGCGTCCGTCACGACAAACTCGAATTCGTTCCCGGAAATCAGCCCCGTGTCGCCGATCTGACCCCCGATTTCTCCGTAAAAGGGCGTTCGGGAGACGATGATCTCCGCCTCGGTTCCTTCGGGGATCTCCTCCACCTTCCGGCCATCCACGAGAATGGCGGCGACCTCCGAGAGCCCCGTTGTCACTCCCTCATAACCCGCAAATTCAGAGACGATTCCTTCCAGCGCAAGCTGGCGGTAAACTTCGGAAATCGCCTCCTCGCCGCTTCCCTTCCACGACGCGCGGGCCTTCTTTCGCTGCGCCTCCATGGCCTGTTCGAAGCCTTCCATGTCGAGGGCGAGACCGTCCTTGCGGACGATGTCTTCCGTCAGGTCAACGGGGAAGCCGTAGGTGTCGTAGAGTTTGAAAACCAGCGCGCCGGGGACGGTCTTTTTGCCTGCCTTCTTGAGGGCGGCCGTCTCCTCCTGGAGGATGCGGAGCCCCCCGTCGAGCGTCTCGATGAAGCGCTCTTCCTCGCTTTCGACAACTTTCTGGATGTAGGGCGCCTTGCTTACCATCTCCGGATAGGCCCCTTTCATCTGGTCGATGACCGCGCCGCACACCTCGTAAAGAAACGGGCGGTTCATCCCGAGCAGCTTTCCATGCCTTGCGGCGCGGCGGAGGATCCGCCGCAGGACGTAGCCGCGTCCCTCGTTGCTCGGGAGGACCCCGTCGCCGATCAGAAAGGCGACCGAGCGGCTGTGGTCGGCGATGACGCGCATCGAGATGTCGCTTTCGTCATTTTTCCCATAGCTTACGCCGCTGATCTTTGAGATGAAACGGATGATGCCGGTGAAGATGTCGGAATCGTAGTTGCTGTGCACCCCCTGGGCTACCGCCGCGAGGCGTTCGAGCCCCATGCCGGTGTCGATGTTGGGTTTGGGAAGCGGGGTGAGCTTCCCCGAAGCGTCGCGGTCGAACTGGGTAAAGACGAGGTTCCATATCTCCAGGTGCCTGTCGCATTCGCAGTGGATGTCGCACTCGGGCCGACCGCAGCCCACACCCTCGCCCTGGTCGTAGATGATCTCGGAGCAGGGTCCGCAGGGGCCGGTGTCCCCCATCGTCCAGAAATTGGTCTTTTCGCCCATCCGGACAATCCGTTTTTCCGGAACGCCCATCTCGTCGCGCCAGATGGCCAGCGCCTCGTCGTCGTCCTGGAAGATCGTCACCCAGAGTTTTTCCTTTTCCAGGCCGATGACCTCGGTGAGGTACTCCCACGCCCAGCCGATGGCCTCTTTCTTGAAGTAGTCTCCGAACGAAAAGTTGCCGAGCATTTCGAAAAATGTGTGGTGGCGGGCCGTTACGCCGACGTTTTCCAGGTCGTTATGCTTGCCGCCGGCCCGCACGCATTTCTGCGAGGTGGCCGCCCGGGTGTAGCCTCTGTCTTCCAGTCCCAGAAAGCTGTTTTTGAACTGCACCATCCCGGCATTCGTGAAAAGGAGGGTCGGATCGTCCTTCGGGACGAGCGGGGAACTGGCAACCACCGTGTGCCCCTTGCCTTTGAAAAATTCAAGATAACTCTCCCGTATGTCATTCCCCGTCATTGCCATGAAACTCCCCTTCCTCCCTCGTGTTGATTGTATCCATAATGATATCCAATGGAAATCCTCTGCCCGTCAAGCTTCGGATCAATCGCGCCTTTTCCTTGAAAATCACAGAAGGATCCACTGCCTTTTCGCCGGTGGTTTTGACCGGGCGCTGTTTTTCGAGAAACAGCCGGATTCTTTTTTCTTCCGCGATTTCTTCGTCAACCTCCGCGATCGCCGCGTCCACGATATCCCCCGAGACGCCCCTTTCCTTAAGATCGAAGGCGATCCGGCGATTTCCGGATTGTTTCCCTGAAGCCAGCGCCCGCGCCCGCGCACGGGCGAACTGGGCGTCGTCTATGTAGCCAAGTTCCCGACATCTTTCGATTGCCATCTCGACAACGGTCGATGAAAATTTTCCCGACTTCAGTTTCCGGCGCAGTTCCATTTCACTGTGCGCCCTGATGCCGAGAAGCCGGAAGGCCTTATCTTTTGCCCGGATGAACTCGCCCTCTTCATCCATCTCTACAGGGTGTTTTCCGCGGTTTCGGCCGGTTTGGTCTTGATGCCCAGTTTTTCGCGGAGTTCAAACTCGATCTTTGACAGCACATCCGGGTTTTCCTTCAGAAAAACGCGGGTGTTGTCGCGTCCCTGACCCAGCCTGTCTCCCTTGTACGAGTACCAGGCGCCGCTTTTTTCGATGATCCCGCGGTCGGCGGCCAGATCGATCAAATCGCCTTCTTTCGAGATGCCCTCGCCGAAAATGATGTCAAATTCCGTTTCCTTGAACGGGGGCGCCACCTTGTTTTTCACCACCTTGACGCGTGTGCGGAAGCCGATGACATCCTGACCGGATTTGAGCGCGGTCACCTTCCGTATATCAAGGCGCATTGTCGAGTAGAACTTCAGCGCGTTTCCACCGGTCGTCGTTTCCGGGTTGCCGAAGAAGACGCCGATCTTCATCCGGAGCTGGTTGATGAAGATCACGGTGGTTTTTGACCGGCTGATGCTGCCGGTCAGTTTCCTCAGCGCCTGCGACATCAGTCTGGCCTGAAGCCCCATCTGGGCGTCTCCCATCTCCCCTTCGATTTCCGCCCTGGGAACCAGAGCCGCGACCGAATCCACGACCAGAACGTCCAGCGCGCCGCTGCGCACCAGTGTTTCGCATATTTCAAGCGCCTGCTCGCCTGTGTCGGGCTGGGAGATCAGCAGATCGTCGGTATTGACGCCGATTTTTCTCGCATAGACGACGTCAAGGGCGTGTTCGGCGTCGATAAAAGCCGCAAGACCTCCCAGTTTCTGCGCCTCGGCGATGATGTGCAGAGAGAGGGTTGTTTTTCCACCCGACTCAGGCCCGTAAATCTCAATGATTCTTCCCCGCGGGACGCCGCCCGTGCCGAGCGCGATATCGAGGCTGATCGAGCCCGTTGAGATCGCGGGGATGTCGGAAATGACCTCGCCGCCCCCGAGCCGCATGATCGCCCCCTTGCCGAACTGCTTTTCAATCTGCGAGATCGCCAGCTCAACCGCCCGTGTTCTTTCCGTATCCGCTGCCATAGATGCCTCCTCCATTGTTGTCAATCATATTGTTATGCCGTACAGGGGCCAGTTCGCCTGTTAACCTCCTGGATTCGCAACCGTCACCCCACCCTCCCGGCAAAGGGGAAACCGGCAAGTTTTGTATAAACGGCCCCGCCGGGGGTCAGGTCGCTATGAAACAGAGCCATCTCCTGCGCGGTAAACTGTTTTGTCGCGTATTTTGCGATTTCATTCGTTTCTTTCGCAATTTTTTCCGGTTCGCGCAACTCTTTTATCCGCGCCAGCGTCAGATGGGGTGTAAACGGGCGATCCTCGCCGGTAAATCCTGTCTCTGAAAGCCTCTTTTCCAGTCTGGACTGAAAATCCGTCAGCCGCGCCGCATCGCCCTCAAGCCCCAGGTAGAGGACCCGGGGACGCTTCACCGTCGGGAAAGTTCCCAGTCCGCAAAACGAAATGGTGAATGGAACCTCCTGTGCCGCCTCCTGGACGCACGCCGCGGAAATTGCCCGGATGTCATCCGTGAGGGCATCGCCGAAAAATTTCAGTGTCAGATGCATCCCTTCCGGTTTCACCCACCGGATATTCCCGTCAACCAATTTTTGCAGGCGTTTCTGAATGTCCGCGCTTTCCCGGAGCACGGCCTCCGGCGGATCGATTGCCAGAAAAAGGCGGAATGTCGCGTCATTCGCCATCGCGCCCGTCTTCCGCCAGATAGCGCCAGAGCATCAGCAGGGCGGATTCGGCGGCAATCGTCCTGTTTCTTTTTCTGTCCCAGCGGAATGAAAAATGACGGCAGACCGTCTTGTCCGCTGACGCAAGGGCAATAAAGGTTGTTCCCACCGGCTTTTCTTCCGAGCCTCCCGCAGGGCCGGCGATTCCGGTGACGGCAAGCCCCAGGTCGGTCCCCGATGAACGGCGGATTCCTTCGGCCATCAGGCGCGCGGTTTCTTCGCTGACCGCGCCATATCGTTCGAGCGCCTCTGCGGGGACTCCCAGCAGGGCTTCTTTGGATGCGTTGCTGTAGGTGACGGCGCCGCGCTCAAAAAATGCTGAGCTTCCCGGGATGTCCGTAATCCGGCTTGCGATCATCCCGCCGGTGCACGATTCCGCCGTGGAGAGGGTGAGTCTTTTGGCTGTCATGATCTTCGCGATATTGTCCGCGAGGGACTCCTCGTCCCGGGCGAAGATGTGACGTCCAAGGCGTGCCTCGATGATTTTGCATGCATTTTCCAGCTTTTCATCTGCCGTTTCGTTCGATCTTTCGCGAACCGTCAACACGAGCTGGTTTTCCGGGAAGTTGGGGTAAAAGCCGACGCTTACGCCCGCTTCGGCCAGATTGTCTCCGGCAATGGCTTCATCGACCGCCGATTCGGCGATTCCGGTGAGCCTGAAGAGGCGCGATTTTACCTGAAGGGCGGAATCGGGGAAGGCGGCGCTAAAAAGGGGGATCACCCCTTCTGCGAGCATCTTTCTGGCCTCGACGGGGACCCCGGGGATGACCGCAATGATTTTCCCTTCCCGGTAGAGGGCGAACCCTGCCGCTGTCCCCCGGGGGTTGGCGATGATCCGCGCGCCGGAGGGAAAAACCGCCTGCTTGGCGTTGTTTTCGGTCCAGTGCAGCCCCCGGTTTTCGAAAATGGCCCGGACATGGGCAAGCACTGCCTCGTCGGTGTAAAGCTCCAGGCCGAATGCCCGGGCGATGGCCGCTGTGGTGATGTCGTCAGCCGTCGGTCCCAGGCCGCCGGTTGCCACAAGCCCGTCAACATGGCCGAGGAGGTAGCGAAGCGCGTCGCTGATTGCGTCGAAATCGTCTCCGACGGACATCATCCTCGCCAGTGTCCATCCCTGAAGGTAAATGGCCCGGGAGATCATCGCCGAGTTTGTGTCCTGAATCTTTCCGCTGGTCAGTTCATTGCCGATTGTCAGTATCCCGACGTTCATGAAGCGCTGCTCCTAAAGCCTGAAAAAATAGATAAGAAGTTGAAGAACGATGTTTCCGTAAACCCCCGCCGCCAGATCGTCCGCCACGACCCCGCATCCGCCGGGAAGCCTGTCCTGGAAAAGGCGCGCTGGAAAAGGTTTGGTGATGTCGAACAGCCGGAAGAGCACAAAGCCGGCGACGATGTGGGGCCATGTCGGAGCAACGAGAAACAGCGTCCACTGAAGGCCTGCAATCTCATCGATCACGATGCACTGGGCGTCTTTCCTGCCGTAAAGCTTTTCCGCTTCGTCGGCAACGTACCAGGCAAGAAAAGAGAAGGCCAACACGGAGAGCAGCCAGAGGGGCCGCGACAAGGATGAAAAAACAAGATAAAGCGGTATCCCGACGACGGTCCCAAATGTTCCCGGCATAAAAGGCGCCAGGCCGCTTCCGAGCCCCGTTGCCATGATTTTTGTAACTTTTTCGTTCAGTTGCAGGCCTCTTTTTGTTTTTGTGCAGGAAAATTCTGCACGGTTTTTACCGGCGTTTAACTATCCTTTTTCCCCCACTCCTGTCAATAACCGGTTTATCAAAGAATCTTTTTGTGCAAATTCACCACCAGATTCTGTTCTTTGCGGGTAATTGCAGTGTTCCAAGTTTTTATCTTCATAACACTGGTGCATGAATTTAGCGCATAACTATTTATGAGAACATGGTTAATTGCTAAACTAAGCTTATCCGTCCCCCTGGCAAAAGCCGGGGCCCCCAAAAAAGACTTAAAAAAACTGGATTATGGGCATTAAGCTTGATGAACTCGTCAAAAGTCGATCTTGCCCCTTTTTGTCATTCCGTGCTTGACACGGAATCCAGTGAATTCAGGTGCTT
>DYTH01000086.1 GCA_020726025.1 Syntrophus aciditrophicus
GTCTCCGGTAAATTCCGATTTTGACGAAGCCATCATTGATGAACTCGTCAAAAGTACATTTTCCCCTCCCCTTGCGGGAGGGGATTAAGGGGAGGGGAAAACTACATCCCGAAATACAGTCACTTATCGCCCCCACCCTGACCCTCCCCCGTGAAGGGGGAGGGGATTTCAGACTTTTGACGAGAGCATCATTATGGATAAGAAAAGAGGTGTTGTGGCGTGAGAGGGGTGTTTTTGCGCTGGCTGGTATTGACAGCGGCGGTTCTGGCGTCGTCCTGGTTTCTCGACGGAATCCATGTCGGCGGATTCATGTCGGCGCTTTTTGCCGCCGGTCTTCTCGGCATACTCAATGCGGCGGTTCGCCCGGTTTTGATTCTTCTGACCCTTCCCATCAATATCCTTTCTCTTGGTCTTTTTACCTTTGTCGTCAATGCGTTTCTGCTGAAGCTTGTCTCCTCCGTGGTTTCCGGTTTTGAGGTGCATGGTTTCTGGACGGCCGTCTTCGGCGCGATCATCATCGGCGGCGTGAGCTGGTTTTTGAACATGTTCATCGGCGGCGGCGGGCGTGTGGAACGCTACGATTACATAGACTTAAAAGAGCGGGGCGGCAAATGGCGGTAGGCGATTTGACCCCGGCGATGAGGCAGTACGCGGAGGTCAAGGCCAACTACCCGGACAGCATCCTGCTGTTTCGGATGGGCGACTTCTACGAGATGTTTTTTGAGGACGCCCTGAGCGCCTCGAAGGTTCTCGAAATCACGCTGACATCCAGAAACAAAAACAGCCCTGATGCAGTTCCCCTCTGCGGTTTTCCCTGCCACGCGGCATCCTCCTACATTACAAAACTGATCGAAAACGGCTTCAAGGTGGCCATCTGCGAGCAGGTTGAAGACCCGAAACTTGCCAAGGGGGTGGTCAGGCGCGAGGTGGTGCGCGTCGTCACCCCGGGGCTTCTGCTCGACGATGAAAACCTCAACTCCAGGGAAAATAACTATCTGGCCGCATTAAGCCGGGAGGACGGCAGATACGCGCTCGCTTTTGTCGATATCTCGACGGGGGAATTCCGCGTTGCCGAAACGGCTGACCGCGCGCTCTTTCTCGTGCAGATCGCGGGGCTTGAGATTCGCGAACTTCTCGTCAACGAGGAGATAGAGGACGAGGAAGTCATCGCCAGTCTCACGGGCGAGGGGAGGGGGGCTGGACGCTGTCTGGTGAGCCGCATGCCGACCAGCCGGTTTTCCGCGCAGCTAACCGGGGAGATTATAAAAAATCATTTTTCCGACGAATGGATTGCCAAGACAGATCTTTTCGACCACCCGGCGGCGCTCGGCACGGCAGGCGCGGTGCTTGCCTACATGATCGAGACGCAGAAGGACAACCTTCGTCATATCAACACGATCGCATGGCACCAAACCGACGATTATCTGGTTATGGACGGCACTGCGGAGCGCACTCTCGAACTTTTTTCCACGCTTGCCGATGGGAAAAAGGGCAATTCCCTTTTTAACACCCTGGACGAAACCGTAACCTCTCCGGGCGCAAGAAGGCTCCGCTGGTGGCTGGCCCATCCGCTGCGCGACCCGGGTCGGATCCGTCAGAGACTCGCTTCTGTTGCACAGATCAAGGAGGAACATATCCTCCGCCGGGGGCTGCGTACGGCGCTTGCCTCCGTTTACGACATGGAGCGTCTCGGGAGCCGGATATCCGTCGGTCTTGCCAATGGCCGCGACCTGGTCGCGCTGAAGACATCGTTTACCGCCCTGCCCGGAATCCGCGCGCAGATCGCCTCCTGCGAGGCGCCGCTTTTGCGGGCGATATACGACGGCATCGACGAGATGGCGGATTTGCGGATGGTGATTGAAGGCGCCATTGTCGATGCCCCGCCTTTTACGATCCGCGAGGGCGGCATCATCAGGGAGGGGTATGACGACGAACTGGACCGACTCCTCTCCATGAGTCGCGACGGAAAAAAATGGATAGCCGCCCTTGAAGAAAAGGAGCGGAAAAGAACGGGGATCAACTCGCTGAAGGTCGGCTTCAACAGCGTTTTCGGTTACTACATCGAGATCACGAAGGCCAGTTCCCACCAGGCGCCCGCCGATTACATCCGCAAGCAGACCCTTGTCAACGCCGAGCGGTACATCAACGAAGAGCTCAAGGGGTACGAGGAGACGGTTCTGCACGCCCAGGAGCGTCTGCAGGCACGGGAGTACGAAATTTTTTGTCTGATCCGGGACAAAGCGGCGCAGGAGATCACGAGAATCCAGAAGACGGCCGGTTTTGTCGCCGATCTGGACGCGCTTGCCGCGCTTGCCGAGGCAGCCGAGCGGCGCGGTTACTGCTGTCCGGTGGTCGATGACGGGGATGCAATCGAGATTGTTGACGGGCGTCATCCGGTCGTGGAGAGCCTCACCGGGGGAAGCGCCTTTGTTCCCAACGATATCCTGCTCGATCTGGATAAAAATCGCTTTCTCATCATCACCGGCCCGAACATGGCCGGCAAATCGACCTATATCAGGCAGGCGGCGCTGATTGTCCTGATGGCGCAGGCGGGCAGTTTCGTCCCGGCGGCGAAGGCGCATATCGGCGTCGTCGATCGTATTTTTACCCGCATCGGGGCGACCGACAACCTGGCCCGCGGACAGAGCACCTTCATGGTGGAGATGACCGAGGTTGCCGAAATACTTAAGAATGCGACAAAAAGAAGCCTGATCATCCTCGATGAAGTGGGCCGCGGAACGAGCACCTTCGATGGTCTTTCCATCGCCTGGGCCGTGGCGGAATACATTCACGACACGCCGTCGCTTGGCGCGCGAACGCTTTTTGCCACGCATTACCATGAACTGACCGAGCTTGCCGCAACCAAAGACGGCGTCCGGAATTTCAACGTTGCCGTACGGGAATGGGGCGAGAAGATCATCTTTCTCCGAAGGATCATCGAAGGAGGGGCCAACCGCAGTTACGGCATCCAGGTGGCCCGTCTGGCGGGTGTTCCCGATGATGTGATCACCCGCGCCGGGGAGATACTCGTCAATCTGGAGAAGGGGGAGCTGGACGAGGCCGGTATGCCGAAGATCGCCCGCGGTAAAAAGACGAAACGGCAAAACGAAAACCAGCTCAGTCTCTTCAAGCCGGAAAAGGAGACGGTGCTCGACGAGATCAGGGGAAGCGACGTCGTCAATTTAACGCCGCTTGCCGCCCTGCAAAAAATAAGCGACTGGCAGGAGCGCTTAAAAAGAGATGAAAAGTGATGTTGCCGGTTATTGAAGGCTCTCAATCGTTTCCCGCGGAGCGCTTTATTTGATGAACTCGTCAAAAGTCGATTTTGCCCCTTTTTGTCATTCCGTGCTTTACACGGAAAGCGAAGCTTAATGTTCATAATCCAGTGAATTTAGGTGCTTCTGGATTCCGGCTTTCGCCGGAATGACGGTTTTTGGACTTTTGACGAGAGCGCTTTATTTGATGCAGACCCGCAATACCTGCTTGATGTCGGTATGTCCCTGCAATGCCTTGTAAATGCCGTCCTGTAGAAGAGTGGTCATTCCCTGTTCCATTCCCACATCCCGAATCTCTTCGACCGTTGCATGTTTCTGGACGAGGCGTTTGACTTCGTCGGTGGCGACGAGCAGTTCGTGGATGCCCATCCGGCCTTTATACCCGCTTTTGTCGCACGCCTCGCACCCTTTTGGCCGGTAAAGAACAAGATCATCGTTGCAGGAAACGCCGAGCCGCTGAAAAGTTTTTTCCCCGTAAACCTGAACGATATCGTCAAATTCTTTCTGTTCGGGGTGGTAGGGTTCCTTGCATTTCTTGCAGAGGGTTCTGACGAGGCGCTGGGCCAGAATTCCCAGAAGCGCGTCGGCGAAATTCAGCGGGTCTATTCCCATATCGAGGAGGCGGACAATGGTTTCCGGCGCGCTGTTGGTGTGCAGCGTGCTGAAGACGAGATGCCCGGTAAGGGACGCCTCGACGCCGGTCTTGGCCGTTTCATAGTCGCGCATTTCCCCGACCATGATTACATCCGGGTCGGCGCGGAGAAACGCGCGCATCGCCGCGGCAAAGTCGAAACCGATCTTTGATTGAACCTGCACCTGGCGCAGGCCGTACTGGGTTATTTCAACCGGATCCTCCGCCGTCCATATTTTCTTGTCCGGGGTATTGATTTCATGGAGCGCCGCGTGGAGCGTGGTCGTCTTTCCGGAACCGGTCGGGCCGACGACGAGAACCATTCCGTAGGGTTTGTTGATAATGCCGACCAGCTCACTGAAATTGCGCTCCGACATCCCCATGGAGGTCAGAGGAAGCGTATCGCCACCTTTTGCCAGGATTCTCATGACGACATCCTCCACCCCTCCCTGTGTCGGGATTGTGGCGACGCGCAGTTCGATTTCCTCTCCGTTCGGTTTTTTAAACTTTATTTTTCCATCCTGGGGCAGTCGTTTGACTGTAATATCGAGATTTGACATGATCTTTATTCTGGATATCACAGCGGCCCGGTAATTGAAGGGGAGGGTCTGATAGATCGCACAGTTTCCATCAACCCGGTACCTGACCTCCACATTTTTCTTCGCCACGTTCGGTTCGACGTGGATATCCGAGGCCCTCTTGCTCTGGGCGTCGATAATGATCTTGTTGACAAGCTGCATGATGACGCTGTCCGACTCCGTGACAGCGGTGGTGTCCTCTTCCGTGGGCTGCTCTTCTTCATCCAGTTTGCCGAGGATGTCGCTCAACGTTGTTTCATCTTCGGCTGACTGGTAAAAATAGCTTATAAATTTTAGAATATCATCGGCCAGGGAGACTTCATAACGGACGAGCTTTGTCTTGAGAAGGTTTTCGATCATGTCCTTCTTGAGAATGTTATTGGGATCGTCGATTATAATGGTGATGATTCCGTCCTTCTTTTCAAGCGGCACCCACAGCTCACGGCGGAGAAAATCCACCTTCAGATTGACCAGCAAATCTCCCGGGATGGGTATTTTGTCGGCGAAAGGGACAAACCGGCATTTGAAGAATTCCTCGAAGGAACGGCCCATGTCCTCTCTGGAGATTTTATATTTTTTCATCAGGAAGCCTTCGATTGTCTCCCTGGCCTCGCGCGCCTCATCCCAGCCGTTCTCCACATCATCTTCCCTGAGGAGGTCGTGGCTTATCAGATAGTCAAACCGGGTTTTTCTTCTTTTGGTAAGACGCTCCTGATTAAAAAAGGCAATGCCGAGAACATTGGATATCTCCTTGACAAAGCTCACTTCATCTTCGGAAAACTTTCCAGTTCCTATTTTTTTGTTCAGGATCTGAATGACGCCCATGAGATTCTTGCCGTAAAAGATCGGGGCGCCCAGAATCTGGCGGGTGCGAAATCCGGTTTTTTTATCCCAGCTTGAATCGAAACAGAGCTCCTTGTCGATTTTTTGGAGCTCCGTTTCGTCGTAAACATCAGAAATATTGACGGCTTTTCCGGTGTTTGCGACATAGCCGGAAATGCTTTTGTTGCTTATCGGAACGCGTATTTCCTTGACCTCGGTTCCGCTGAGGAACATCGAGTAGATTTCACGGCGCGCCCGGTCGACGACGTATATGGTTATGGAGTGGGCATTGAACAGATTAAGGATGCCGTCCCTCAGATCAACAAGTATCTGCTTGATGTTCTGGGCGGCGTGGATACGGTTTGTTATGTCAAGCAGGGCCTGCCTGGTCTGCAGCTTTTCTTCAAGTTCTCTTACATTGTTATCCTGAGGTTGAAGCGCCATCAGTGCCTCCGTTAATCGGCTGTTGTTTGACCCTGTTTCTGAAAACTATCAGCCATCTTACAGAATTGCAATCATATTTTTTAAAAATACCACGCTGAATCTGCTATAAAATTATTCGGTGACGATTTTTGAAAAATTCGCCAGCCTGTGAAAAAGATCGGAGATATTTTTCAGAAGGGCAAGCCGGTTCACGCGTATCTCCTCTTCATTGGCCATAACCATGACGGTTTCAAAGAAGCTGTCCACCGGTTTCTGGAGGTCGGCAAGGGCCTTGAGCGCCCGGCTGTAATCTCCACAGGATAGAAACCCCATGACATTTTCGGTGATTGCGAGGAATGATTCGTGGAGATTTTTTTCTTCCGGAGTGCAAAACAACTCCGGGTGTACCGTACCGCCCGCGGCGCCACGGGTGATATTCTCGACCCGTTTGAAGGCGAGCGCCAGTGTCTGGTAGCTGTGGTCTGACTTGAAGGTTTCCATGGCCCGTATCTTGTCGTATGTCGCAACCATATCGTCCATGTCGGCAGAGAGCACTGCTTCGATCACATCATAGGAAAAAGACTGGGATGCAAGCTGGTTTTGAAAACGGCCCCTGAAGAATTCCCGTACCGCTTCTTTCGTTTCTGCCGCCGGTTTCTTCAAAAGCGGTTCGAGGATGGCAAGACTCTTGTCGATCATCTCGCTTAATGAAAGAAGATAGCGTTTTTCCAGAATGATGTTGATTACGCCCAGCGCCTGTCTTCTGAGTGCGTAAGGGTCGGCTGTTCCCGTGGGGAGCAGCCCGACTCCGAAAAAGCCGCAAATGGAATCCATTTTGTCGGCAATGCTCACCAGGGCGCCTTCGTTTGTCTCCGGAAGGTCGCCTCCCGCCGCAACCGGGAGGTAATGTTCGTATATGGCCTTGGCAACAAGCGCGTTTTCTCCGGAAAGGAGCGCGTATTCGCGTCCCATGATTCCCTGAAGCTCGGCGAATTCACCAACCATCTGTGAACCAAGGTCGGCCTTGGCCAGCAGCGCGGCCCTTGCCACATTTTCCCGTGTTTCCGGGGCGACTTTTTCCGCAAGCCAGACGGCGAGTTTCTGAAAGCGAAGCGCCTTTTCGTAGGAAGTTCCGAGAAGCGTGTGGAAAACGATCTCCTTGAGGCCGGGGACACGCTCTTCAAGGGGAATTTTTTGATCCGCCTCGAAGAAAAATCGGGCATCGGCGAGTCTTGCCCGGAGAACCCTTTCGTTGCCGCGTTTTACAACATCCGGGTCTTTCGCGAGGGTGTTGTTGATGGTTATGAAGCAAGGCAGGAGCGCCCCTTTGTCATCCACGACGGGAAAGTATTTCTGATGGGAGATCATGGTCGTGGTGAGCACTTCGCGGGGAAGCTTAAGGTACTCCTTCTCAAAGCTGCCGCAGACGACGCTGGGATATTCGGTAAGGTAGATGACCGTCTGCAGCAGCCCCGGCGCGGGGAAAACATGCCCGCCGACTGCCTCCGCGGCTTTTTTCGTCTCCGTGACGATTGTCTCTTCCCGTTCGGCGGGATCAACGATGACAAAACGTTCCCGCAGCGCGCTTATGTACTCTTCGCCGCTGGTTACGGAAAATTCCGAGGGGTTCATGAAACGGTGCCCGCGACTCAGATTTCCGCTTTGGATTCCGGCAATGGAGAAGGGGACGGTTTTCCCCCCGTAAAGGGCAAAAAGCCAGTGGATGGGCCTCGCGAAGCGAAAATCGAGGTCGGCCCAGCGCATCGACTTGCGGAAGGGGATTGCGGCAACAAGCCTCGCCAGTATCGACGAAAGCAGGGTTTCCGTCGGCTGACCGAGTATCTTCTTGCGGGCGCAGACGTATTCCCCTTTCGGGGTGACAACGACTTCGAGTTCGGAGACATCGATTCCCTGTCCCCTGGCAAACCCGGAAGCGGCCGTGGTCGGATTTCCCGCTTCGTCAAAGCAGGCCCGTCTGGCCGGTCCAAGTTTTTCGGTTACCTGGTCTTCCTGAGCCTCTGCAACATCCGCAATGGCTAGAAAGAGCCGTCGGGGAGTTCCCATTGCCCGCACCTTCCCGTGGGTAATGCGGTTGTCCGCCAGCTCCCTTTCCGCTATTTCTTTCATTTCTGTCAGCGCCTTCGGAAAGAAGGCGGCTGGAATCTCTTCCGTTCCTATTTCGAGGAGCAGTTCTTTGCCCATGGGTCATCTCCGGTATTTAAATGGCAGTCTTTCCGTGTTTTTCTGTTAACGGTTCAAAAGGGGGTAGCCCATTTTCTCACGCTGCGCCAGCCAGCATTCCGCGCTCAAGCGGGCGAGATTCCTAACCCTGCCGATGTAGCTGGTTCTCTCGGCGACGCTTATCGCCCCCCGGGCGTTGAGCATGTTGAAGGCATGCGAGCATTTCAGGCAATGGTCGTATGCGGGCAGCGCCAGCTCTTTTTCGGCCGCGTGCTGTCCCTCCTTCTCGTACATGTCGAACAACTGCCGGAGCTGATTTGCGTCAGCGACTTCGAAATTGTAGGTTGACCACTCCACCTCGCTCTGGTGGTGCACATCGCCGTATTTGATCGTGTCGGTCCACTGAAGATCATAGACATTATCGATCCCCTGGAGGTACATGGCGATACGTTCCGTCCCGTAGGTAAGCTCGGCGCTGACCGGTTTGCAATCGAAGCCGCCGACCTGCTGAAAGTAGGTGAACTGGGATATCTCCATCCCGTCGAGCCATACCTCCCAGCCCAATCCCCATGCGCCCAGCGTCGGCGATTCCCAGTTGTCTTCAACGAACCGTATGTCGTGGTGGAGGGGATCAATTCCGAAACTTCGGAGCGAATCGAGGTAGAGCTCCTGGATATCCGGAGGGGAGGGTTTTATGATGACCTGGTACTGGTAGTAGTGTTGCAGACGGTTCGGGTTTTCCCCGTAGCGCCCGTCCGTGGGGCGGCGCGAGGGCTCGACATAGGCGACCCGCCATGGCTCCGGCCCCAGCGCCCGCAAGAAGGTGGCCGGATTGAAGGTGCCTGCCCCGACCTCCACATCGTAGGGCTGCTGGATGACGCACCCCTGATTTGCCCAGTAACGTTGAAGGGCGAATGTCAATTCCTGAAATGTCACGCTTATTTCCCCCTGAAATTGCTTTATCTCTTGATATTACAGTCAATTACCGTGGCGGCTCTTACCATGACCCCGCCATGATGTCAATACGAAATAGAGGTACGGGAAGACCTTTTCCGCTTGGGGCTGTTCAGAGGCGATTTTGTTTGCCGGATGGCATTTTTGCCGTCTGCTGCGCTCCCGCGAATATCTCCCGTTGAACAAC
>DYTH01000087.1:0-2498 GCA_020726025.1 Syntrophus aciditrophicus
AGGTACATGGAAAAACTGCTCGACCATATCGAGTCGGACTGCGTGATTGTCGGAGGCGGGCCGGCGGGGCTTGTCTGCGGCTATTATCTCGCCAGGGATGGTTACAAGGTCTCTCTTCTGGATAAGAGGCTTTCGGTCGGCGGCGGCATGTGGGGCGGGGCAATGATGTTCAACGAGATCGTCGTCCAGGAGGAAGGCCGACGGATTCTGGATGCGTTTGAAATACGATACAGAAATTACGCAGATAACTACTATACGGCCGATTCCGTCGAGGCGATAACGACGCTTATCTCGAAGGCCGTCAAGGCCGGCGTAACCATCTTTAACGGTTTCGAGGTCGAGGATGTTGTTTTGAAGAAACGCGAAGATGCCTATAGGGTTGAGGGCGTGGTGGTAAACTGGTCCACCGTCAACATGGCGCATCTCCCGGTTGACCCGATTGTCATGCATGCGCGTTACACCGTTGACGCGACCGGTCACGACGCCATCGTGGCAACCACGCTGGTGCGTAAAGCCGGTATTCGGATAGACTCTCCAACGGGCGGGGTTCCCGGCGAAAAACCGATGTGGGCGGATCTCGGAGAACAGGGAACCGTCGATGGCACAAAAGAGGTCTTCAGCGGCTTCGTCGTCTGCGGGATGGCGGCAAATGCGGTTGGCGGCGCGCACCGGATGGGACCGATCTTCGGCGGCATGCTCAATTCCGGGGAAAAAGCCGCGCAACTCATCCGGGCTGGACTGCGCTGAGGGGGCCCGACCGTCGGGCGAACCCGGTTTTTTAAGCGGCAACAGGACAGGATTGGCCCCCTGGCCGGATTTCCTTATTTTGCCCCTGGCTCACTCTTAAAAATGACGTCATTTTGTGGTATGAGACAGCCCGCGCGATAAAACAAGGAGACGAATTTCGCCATGCCCATTTACGAATTTTTCTGTGATAACTGCAACACCGTGTTCAGCTTTTTTTCACGGGGGGTCAATACGCAGGCAAATCCGGCCTGCCCCCGCTGCCGTGGACCGCTGAAACGGCAGATGTCGATTTTCGCAAAAATGACAAAAGGCAAGGAGTCCGGGCAGGGGGAGGATGCACCCCCGTTCGATGAGGCCAGAATGGAAAAGGCAATGGCAATGCTTGCCGGGGAGGCCGAAAAAATGGATGAAAACGACCCGCGCCAGGCGGCGCAACTGATGCGGAAACTCAGTGAAACAGCCGGCGTCTCCTTTGGCGAGGGAATGGAGGACGCCTTGAGCAGACTGGAGCGGGGCGATGATCCGGATTGCATCGAGGAGGAGATGGGTTCGCTTCTGGAGGCGGAAGATCCGTTCGTTTTCAACAAAAAAGGGGGCGGCAGAAAAAGGCCGGCCCCCATGGTTGATGAAACCCTCTACGATCTCTGATCGAACGGTTATCGTCTGTTTTCCGGACGCAGCGCCCGCACGGCGGCGCCCGCCTGCCACATCTCGCTGTTTTTGATCTCGTCGAGTTCGGCATTGAGTTTGACGCGGTAATCGGGGGCGCTGTTTGATGTAAGGACAATCCGCGTCTCCTCTCCGGAGCGGACGCTTTCGTAGAGCTTTTCAAATGTCGGCGCCACGGCGTCCCGGAAGGCCCCTTTCCAGTCAAGGGCGCCCCGCTGGGCCGTTGTGCTGCAGTTGGCGTACATCCAGTCCATCCCGTTTTCCGCGACAAGGCGAATCAGACTCTGGGTAAGCTCTTCGACCGTTTCGTTAAATGCCTCGCTCGGGCTGTGGCCGTTTTTCCTGAGCACGCTGTACTGGGCCTCCATGACGCCGGCAAGGCAGCCCATCAGCACGCCCCGCTCTCCGGTAAGATCGCTGAACACCTCCTTTTCGAAGGTCGTCGGGAAAAGATACCCGGAGCCGACCGCAATCCCGAGGGCAAGGGTTTTCTCCGCCGCCCTGCCGGAAAAATCCTGAAAGACCGCGTAGCTCGAATTTATCCCGCTTTTGTCGAGAAAGTTGTTTCTCACCGAACGGCCGGAACCTTTGGGCGCGACCAGGACTACGTCAATATCAGCCGGGGGAACGATGCCGGTCTGATCTTTGTAGGTAATTGAAAAACCGTGTGAAAAATACAGCGTCTTCCCCTCGGTCAGGTACGGCTTGACAATCGGCCACAGCTCCTTCTGCCCGGCATCGGAAAGCAGATACTCGACAATGGTTCCCCGTTTCGCCGCTTCTTCGATTGAAAAGAGGGTTTCTCCCGGGATGAAGCCGTCCCTGAGAGCCTTATCCCAGGAACTCCCCCCCTCGCGCTGTCCGACAATCACCCGAATGCCGTTGTCGCGCAGGTTAAGGGCCTGTCCCGGCCCCTGCACGCCGTAGCCGAGAATCGCCACCGTTTCCCCGTCGAGAATCGTCCGCGCCTTTTCCAGTGTGAATTCGTCGGAGGTGACAACATCCTCCCAGACACCTCCAAAATTGATCTTTGCCATTTTTTTCTCCTTTCGTTAATTCCGTTAATTCCGGTAATTCCGGGG
>DYTH01000087.1:2598-9012 GCA_020726025.1 Syntrophus aciditrophicus
GGTAATTCCGGGGACAGTTTACTTAATTAATTTCGTAATTCCGGGGACAGTTTACTTAATTAATTTCGGGGACAGTTTATTTAATGATGTTCTTTGCAGACAGTCCCCAACCATTTACATTCTGCACGGCAACACAATAATTTACCATCGCCCTGCTTCCTTTCCTTCGCCTGATTGCCAGCAGCGGCACGGTAAGCGCATTGCCGCAAACTAAGAGGGTGATTGACGGAAAACGGCGATCGCGCCGGTGCGATTCATCTCCTCCACGCCAAACGGTTCAAAAAACTTGAGAATTGCCACCGTCTTGTCGGTGTTGGCGGTGACCTCCAGAATCAGATAATCCGCGTCCATGGCAACGATCCGGCAGCCGAAAAGGTCAATCGCCCGCAGAATTTCCTGGCGGTTTTCCTCCCTGACGCGCAGACCGAGAATCATCAGTTCCCGCTTGACCGAGGGAATGTCTGTCAGATCCGTCACCGAGATGATATCGACAAGCCGGTCGAGCTGTTTTTTGATCTTGTCCGTGAAGTCCCTGTCGGCCCGACTTGTCAGCGTAATCCGGGATATCTCGGGGTTTGTCGTCTCGGCGACGCAGAGGCTGCGGATATTGTACCCCTTGCTGCTGAAGACGCCGGCAATCCTGGAGAGCACCCCGGGCTGGTTGTTGACGAGCAGTGAAATAATGTGTTCCTGAACCGCCATTCTTTGAACCTCCTTTAAATAAATGTTGTTACGCCCGTCCGTCCTTGCCCGAAATCATCTCCACATTGGATTTTCCCGGCGGAATGATCGGATAGACGTAGTTATCCTGGTCTATCAGCGCCTCGATCAGATAGGGGCCCTCGGCCTCTCTCATTCTGGTGATTGCCTCTTCGGCGTGATCCTGCGCGGAAATGCGTTCCGCGGGAATTCCAAAACCACGCGCCACCGCAACCAGATCCACCGCGCCGCCGAGGGCGCTCGTCGTGAACCGGGAATCAAAGAAGAGATCCTGCATCTGCCGGATCATTCCAAGGTGGCCGTTATTGAGAATGACGATCTTGATGGGAAGCCTGTACGAGCTTATCGTCGCGAGCTCCTGAATATTCATGTAAAAACCGCCGTCGCCGCAGATAACGACCACTTCCCGCTCCGGCGCCCCGACCCTGGCGCCGATGGCCGCGGGAACGGAAAAACCCATCGTCCCCATCCCCCCCGTGGTGATCAGGCTCCGGGGGGTATGGCACTGCCAGGTGCGGACGGTCCATATCTGGTTCAGCCCCACGTCAGGCACAACAATCGTGTCGCGGGGCATTGCGGCCTGAATCTTCCGGATGAGGGCGCCCGCCTCCCCGCAGCCGTCATCGCCGTTTCGGGAAGCGCGGTTCGTTCGCTCCTCTTCGATGCGCTGGTCCCATGCCGGGCGGTCGCGGGGGGATACGAGGGCGGAAAGGGCCTCAAGGGCGTCCTTGATGTCGCCGATCCATTGAAAATCAACCGGAATATTTTTGCCGACCGACGTGGGGTCGATGTCTATCTGGGCAACCTGGGCAAGCGGGGCAAACTCGGAGATGACGGAGGTGCTCCGCTCCGTGAAACGGACGCCCAAAGCGAGGATAAAATCCGACTGGTGTATCACGCTGTTGGCTGTCTCGTTTCCATGCGTGCCGATAAAGCCGAGGTTCAGACCGTTTGCCGAGGTAATGGAGCCAATTCCCATCATCGTGGAGGTAAACGGTATTCGCTTTTCCAGAACAAACCGGGTCGCCCTGGCGCAGGCGTCTCCCAGCTTGATGCCGCCGCCGATCAGGATAATCGGGCGCTCGCTGCGGTTCAGCGCTTCGGCGATTCGGGCTAACGACGAAGCGTCGTCCGTGATAAGCGGCGCATTTTCCGGCATATCGCGGGGGTTGCCATTATCGACAGGGCCGAGGATGTCCCTGGGAATGTCGATAAGAACCGGCCCGGGCCTTCCCGAGCGGGCCAGATGGAATGCCTTGCGCAGGGAAGACTCGAGTTGATTGGGGTCGCGCACCATGAAGCTGTGCTTCGTGATCGGCATCGTGATCCCGATGATATCCGTCTCCTGAAAGGCATCCTTTCCCCAGAGGTCGCTGTTCACCTGGGCGGTGATGGCGACAAGGGGGGTGGAGTCCATGTAAGCCGTGGCGATCCCGGTCACGAGATTGGTTGCGCCGGGGCCCGACGTGGAAAGACAGACGCCCGTTTTTCCTGTGGCCCTTGCGTAGCCGTCGGCCGCATGCGCCGCCGCCTGTTCATGGCGCATCAGGTAGTGACGAATGGGGCTTTCGGCCATCCGGTCGTTCAAGGGCAGCGTATTGGCCCCCGGATAACCGAAAATGGTGTCCACCCCTTCTTCTGCAAGAACCTTCAAAACAATATCCGCGCCCATCGTTTTGTGGAAATTAAGCTTCGTTTTCATTTTCATGCCCTTTCTTCTGAGGTAATTGCAAAACTCCCCATTCTTGTCATTCCCGCAACGATTCTGAGCGGGAATCTGGTTCTAACTGCTTGCAAAACCATATTCCCGATAGAAACATTCGGGGTAACTATTCAGCATGATAATAAAATCTGTCATTCCCGAGGTTGTAATCGGGAATATGGCGCCGGTTTTAAAACCATATCCCCGATAGAAGCATTCGGGGATGACAATCTTTTTTAAGTGCTGAATAGTTACCATTCGGGAATGACAAATGGTTTTGCAATTGGCTCTTCTTTCTGCGAATTTATACAAAAAAACCGCCTCTTCTTTCGAATCGCGGTTTTTCAAACAAAAAAAGCCGCGATCCCTTGAGGGTCGCGGCTCGCATCGTCCATTTGATTTTCTCAAAGAGACCGAGCAGCAACCCTCCCGGGTACGATGACTACTACGCCCGATACCGGCGACAACACACAAATCTCACAATTTATTTTTTCAGCAAGGATGGTATTCATGGTCTTTTCCCTTTTCATTTGCGAGTCCTTTTAACGAAAAGAAAAGCCCTTGTCAAGGACGTTTTTTTAAGATGAAAATTCCCGGCCCTTCCGAGCCCCGGGCATGGGGGTTTATCTGACGAATTTAGAGTTTCGAGAGAATTTTTTCCGTCGCATCGTCGCCAAAGGCCACTTCCCGGTAGATATCCGCAATAAGTTCCGCCGTCAGAAGATGAAAATCCCTCTCCCGCGGGGCGATCACCACGCCTCCCATATCTGCGGCGCCGGGGCTGACCACAATCTGTTTTTCCCCTTCGCAAAAAAAGGCGTCCGGACGGTGCTTGATCCGGGGACAAAGAATCAGCCTCCAGTTCTCTCTGAAGCGACTGCAGAAGATATTGAGCGGGGGTTCGCCGTCGGAATCCGTTAAACTGCGCCCCATAATATCCATGATGTTTACGACCACGTCAGAAACCGCCGCCGCCCGGTTTGCCTCCATCACAATCACACCCCGCGCCAGGCCGACTGTTCGGGTTATTGCAACCCCGTCAATGGTTTTGACCTCTACCGCGCCCCACTTCCGAAAAGCCTCCCCCTCAATCGGCATAAGGCCGCTGGGCGCAGCCTGAAAATGCAGATGATCGGGCGCCGACGCGCCGGCTTTCGGGCCATTGTAAAAAACGGTCGTTCCCGAACCGAAATCGTCGGCAAGAAGCAGCAATGTTTCCACGTTTTCCCGCAGTTCCTGGGGGATGTGGCGTCTGGCGGCTATCGTCAGATGGCCGGGGAAAATCGGCGCCGGATTGCACAAAAGATTGTAATCCTCCCGGTACAGTATCGCCTCCTGCCCGACGGGAAGATTCCGGGGGCACAAAAAACAGGGGCGTTTTTTTATCGTCTCCGGATCAAGCTTTGCCCCGCTGCTGACGATACGCCGCGGGTTGCACTGTATCCGCGCCTTCCAGTTTCCGCCGTCTATCTCCTTTATTAAAGATTTCTCCAGCGCCGCATATCCATCCGCGAGGGCGGGCCAGGTATGCATCTGTTTGTGGAGTAACGCGGTCGATAATCCGGCAAGGGAGTCAGTCTTCTCACCGCCGTCAAAAACAGCAAAATACCCACTCGTTGCACCATTCACGGTTTGATCAATTTTCATCGCCGACAGCCTTCCTTTGCGTTCATGGTCTGGCGCGCCCTGACCTCTATCGTCCGGAGCCGATCCTTGTAGGCGTTGTAGCGGTTCGCCTGCGCGACCGAAAGAACCGCGTCGGTGTTGCCGTCCCAGCGGCGGCAGAGGTAGAGGCTGTCGTAGATTCTGCCGACGCGGTACTTTCGGGAAAGGCGCAGGGCAACGGCATAGTCCTCTCCATAGCCGACATTCGGAAATCCGACCTGGCGAAGCACGGCCGTGTCAAAGGCCCTTGGCGCTCCGATGCCGTTGACGCGCAGCAGGTTGTTGCGGCCGTTTTCTTCGCTCCACTCGCTGTGATCGATCAGACCCGGCGGGATTTCCCGCAGCCCCGCATCGACAAGCGTATAGGAACCGACGGCAAGGGCGCATCCCGTCCGCAGAAGTCCGACGAGCCGCGCCAGGACATCGTCTGCCCCGTAGAGGTCGTCGGAATCGAGCTGGACGGCATAACGGCCGCAGTGGCTGGAAAAAACAGCTTCGTTCCAGCAGCCGCCAATCGAAAGGTCGCGCCGCTCCGGGGTGATGATTTTCAGTCGGGGAAAACCGTCGGCCAGCTCCTCAAGCAGCTTCCCCGTGCCGTCGGTGGAATAATTGTCAACAACGATCACGTTGAACGGAAATTCCGCCTTCTGCGCCAGGGCGCTTTTAACCGCATCGGCGATCGTTCGCGCCCGGTTGCGGACGGGAATCACAACGCTCGCCTCCACGGGAAAAAATTGCTCAACTAACGGAATTTCCTTGCAAACAGGTGGAAGCCAAGCCCCAATCCGCTTCAGATGGGCGGTTGCCGCCGCCTCCATCTCCCGCTGATAATCCCGGTTTTGGGGATCGACGTAGGAAAAATGCTCTTTATTGGGTTTTTCTTCCTGCCCGGGATCGTTTTTTACAACCAGGGCAAGACTCTCCGGCAGATGAAACAGCTCCCGTTCTGCGGCAATCTTGAGGCGCAGGTCGTACCAGCCCGCCCAGCGATACGGGGGAATTGCCCCGTACTTTTTCAGGGCCTGCCGCGCGGCCGCCGTTTCCACGAGGATCAGCGGGCCAAAATCGAAATCGTCGCGGATGCTCCCCTCTTGATAATCATTCACCGGATGATCGGCTGTTATTTTGCCGGAAAGCTCCGCGTAATCCGCATAAACAAGACCGGCCCCGGTCTCAACGGCAGTCGATAAAAGACGCTCCAGCGCGCGGAGGTCCGGCCTCACCTTCCCGGGGGCAACATACAGCAGATAGTCGGCGGCAACGCGGGCAACAATGTCATTCCAGACTTGCCCCGAATGGATATCCGCAGCCGGAATCACTTCGCAACGCTCCGGCAGGGGCGTTTCCATCCCGGATGCGACCATCAAAATCCTGCCGACCAGGGGAATCCGGAGAAGCTCGTCCAGCAGACCGCTTTGAAAACCTTTCCATCGAAAGATGACGACTGTAATCCTGTTCTTCAAAAAAATAACTCCATTTTTTTACCGCCGATCGGATGGGTTGTCTTCATGTTTACAATACCATCTTCACTTCTTTGCGGGCGCTTAATCCCGCATAGATCCGCTCGATGTGTTCCCTGCTTTGGGCAACAATTTCAAAGGTTATCGATAAATACTTCCCATTCTGGCTATTTTTTGTTGCCATGCCATCGGGACAAACCGCTTCACCGAACGACGACATCACCTCGAGGATGATCTTTGCCAGTTTTTCCGTATTCTCCCCGATGACTTTTATCGGAAACCGGCATGGATATATCGGCGCCGCACCCCCTTTTTTTGCCATGATTCAAATTTTCCTTCCCGGGGTTATCATCCGCTTTTGTCCCTCCAAACGCATCCATGCCTGCTCAACCATGTCTGTAGCAATGCCGCGATGAAAACGAATTCAGGCGAACGTCTGAAAAGTCGATTCTGGCTCTTTTTGTCATCCCATGCATGACTCGAAATCCAATGAATGCAAGTACTTCTGGATTATAAACAGGAAACTTCACTTTACGGCCTTCGCCGGAATGACGCAGAAGCAGTCTTGCAATTGGCTCAAATTGTTGAATTTATTGGTAGTCCCAGGGGGAGTTGAACCCCCGCTTCCGGCGTGAGAGGCCAGCGTCCTAACCACTAGACGATGGGACCGTGGATATGCATTTTTGAAGTACGCCGCATCTGCCGCCTGAAGCCGGTAACCCGGCGCAACGGCATACCCGTGTACGAGAGATGGCTTCTAATGGACTATCGACAAATTGTCAAGATCAAAGTTGATGGTCTCGTCAAAAGTCGATTTTCCCCTCCCCTTGCGGGAGGGGATTAAGGGGAGGGGAAAACTACATCCCG
>DYTH01000088.1 GCA_020726025.1 Syntrophus aciditrophicus
ACTGTTCGAAAATTTTGCCTTCAACTTTATGAACATTAAACTCCGTTTTCCCTTCTCGCGTGCGTATCCGCATCGGGGATGCGCTATAAGGGCGTCAGCCGAGGCCCGCGGCGTTGCATACAGACGCCCGGCGCCAAATCCGATGGGCGATGCAATACGGACTTAAAACGGCTTCGAACCTGAGAAACCCAAGGGGAATCAAAAAAGCAATGGCGGAATTCCGCCACTCGGAACATATTGTTTTCAATAGCGAATTCACGCAAGTTCATAAATTTTACACTTTTATTTCACCTCGCGAAAGAACCTCTACAAAGCGGCTCCCGGCGGGGAGCGACTTTTATGCACGTACAGCACAGGGATGGATATTGTTTCTGATTATGAACATTAATCGTAACTATTCAGCATGATAATAAAATCTGTCATTCCCGAGGTTGTAATCGGGAATATGGCGCCGGTTTTAAAACCATATCCCCGATAGAAGCATTCGGGGATGACAATCTTTTTTAAGTGCTGAATAGTTACCATTAATCTTCGATTTCTGTTTGATGTTTTGTTCCCAACCACCCACGTGAAGCCGCATGGAACCTGAATAAAATCTCACTGTTCATTTTTATCCGGTTTATCCTCCGTGTATTTTTATTGCGGGTGATGGATTATACTCCACTGCCCACTAAAAATCACATAGATTTTAACTATTGCAACTCCGGGGGAAGGACCGCTCTCCAGCGGTCCCGGATCAGGTTGCGCGCCTCTTCGGCATCGGCAATTTCGCCGGCAAGCTGAGCCTCCTCAACGGCGAGGAGCATCTCCTTGAAGGCGGGGCCGGGCGAAAAACCCATGGCGATCAAGTCGCGGCCGGTAAGAAGCGGCTCAGGCCGCAGGGATTCGACGGGAAACTCCTTCATTTTCTGCAGGCAGAATGCGTGGTAGTCGAGCATCCCGTGGCTCCCGAGACAGTCGAGACGGTGAAGTTCGAGATGCAGGTCGAAATCGGCCATGCGCAGAAAACGCTTCAGGCGGGCCGGGCGCATTTTTGTGACGTTCATGAACATCATGTGCTCGCGCACGAAAGAAAGAATCGTCTCTGTGTCCCGACTGGAAAAGCGGAGTCGCTCGAGAATTTTCCGGGAAATTTCCTCCCCGCGCATATCGTGGGCGTAAAAATGAACGCCCCTGTCATCCTCGAAACGGGTGGCGGGCTTGCCGACGTCGTGGAGCAGGACTGCCCAGGCCAGCCTCATGTCGGTTTTTTCCCCCACACGGGGCATCAACGCAACCATCCGCATGGTATGTTCCCAGACGTCGCCCTCCGGATGAAAGTCCGGCGGTTGTGAAACCCCTTTCATCGCCTCGATCTCCGGCAGCAGCTCCTTCATCAGGCCTGAATCGTCAAGCAGTTCGAGCCCCCGTCCCGGACAGGGACCGACGAGCAGGGAGGTCAGTTCGGCGGATATTCTCTCGGCGCTTATCTCTCTGATTGTGCATGCATTTTTCCGTATGGCGGCAAGAGTCGCAGGTTCGATGTCAAAATCGAGGTTGGCGGCGAAGCGGATCGCCCTGAGCATCCGCAGGCGATCTTCGGAAAAACGGCGCTCCGGATCGCCGATGGTGCGGATCAGCCGTTTTTCAATGTCCTGCCGACCGTTTACGTAATCGGTTATCTCTTTGGTCAGCGGGTCCATCAAAAGACCGTTGACGGTAAAATCGCGCCTGCTTGCATCCTCTTTTGCCGTGGCAAAGGCGACTGCCGAGGGACGACGGCCGTCACGGTATCCCTCTTCGGTGCGAAAGGTCGCCACTTCAAAGGCTAAATCCCTTTCCAGCACAAGGATGATGCCGAATTTCTCCCCGACCGGGATGGTATGGGGAAAAAGCCCGCGCACCTCGTTTGGTCTCGCCGATGTCGCGATGTCGTAGTCTCCCGGCTTTTCCCCCCGGATAAAATCGCGGACGCAGCCGCCGACAAGAAAGGCGTCATGTCCAGCTTCTTTCAGACGACGGACAATGCCGACGGCAGTGGTGAATTCAGCGTCTTCAAAAAATGCGTGCATATTTATATGAAAATAGAATTTTCCCGTTCAACATCAATATGTTGCACAACCATGTTTTCGCAGGGGCAATTGTGGACATGAAGCTTGATGCTCTCGTCAAAAGTCAAAAATGCCCAAGAATCGTCATTCCGGTGAAAACCGGAAAGCGAAGCTTAATGTTCACAATCCAGAGATTTCAACGCGTTACAAAAACACTGGACACCGGTTTTCACCGGTGTGACGACTTTTTACGAGAACATGAAACTTCGTTTTGTTTTCATCGTTCGTTGTGCCCGTGCCGGGCATGGGGGGTTAGTCCCATCGATATTTTTCTGGCGTTGATTCTCCTTTAGCCTGGGTGGGGAAACGGTGTCGGGACGATCAAAAAACATCTTTTACGGCCTTTCCCCGAATCGGGGAGTCGTCTGGCGCAATCTGGCAGTTCTTCGCCGGGTGATCGGCCTTTTCAGCCAGCATCTTCCGCCCCTTGCGAAACAGCCAGTGGAGAGCCGCTGTAAAAATAATCGTGGTAAGCGTCGCCCCGATAAGAAGATCCAGGGTCTTAATCGTGTAATAGAAGGCAATGCCGACCACGAGCGATGCGGAGGCAGTCAGGTCCGTCTTTTTATTGCGGTTGTCCTGCCTCAATACGAAATAATCGACGAGCAGAACGGCAATCAGCGGGGCAAAAACCGACCCCAGAAGGTAGAGAAAATCGGTGTAGCGGGCAATCGGGAAAATCACGGCAACCAGGGTGCCTGCGGCGGCGAAAAAGAGCGCCGCCACCCGATCGTTAACCCTGGTAAAGATGTTGATGAGCGAAATTCCCGCGGAATAAATGTCGAGAAATGTGGTCGTCACGGTGGAAAGCCCGATAATCGCCAGGGCCGTAAGCCCGAGATTCGCGGCCAGCATCGCCCTGGTCGGGTCCGGGGAGCCGAAAAAGATTCCCCCGGCCATGCCGATGAAGTACATCCAGCAACTTCCGATAAAATAGCCGAGAAACGGGGCCAGCAAGGCCCCTTTTTTTGATTTCGCCTGCGACGTGTAATCGGAGATGAGCGGAAACCAGCTAAGCGGCATGATAATCGAAAGCTCGAACCCCATCCCGAAGGCCCCCTTCCCCGCCGACAGCGTTCCGCCTGGAGCGGAACCGGTAAAAATGACGATGCTCATCACGATTGTAAGGATCAACAGCAGCAAGGCGGCAAAGGTGTTGATCAGCCTGAACCCCCGCATTCCCCAGAAAACCCAGAGCCCCGCCAGGCCGCCGATGATGGCGGACATGACAACCGGATGGTTGAAATTCCAGAGAGAAACGGCAATCGTGTTCATCGCCGTTCCCCCCTCGATAATCATGATCGCCGTCCATCCGACCAACTGGAGGATATTGATGCCCGATATCAGCCAGGAGCCCTGTTTTCCGAACGATATCCTTGTAGCTGTGATAGCCGGAAGCCGCTCCCGGAAGCCGATCAGCCCCGCCAGAACCAGCAGGATGGTTCCGGCCAGATGGCCCAGAACGATCGCGAGAATGCCTTTTTTCCAGCCCAGATCGGCAATATAGCCGCCCGTCAGTATCTCGGCGACGGAAACCGCCGCCCCGAACCAGAGAAAAAACAGGTTTACGCCTGTTAAACTTCCTTTTTCTTTCATCATGACACCCCGTTTATCCGATCTTTCCAGCAATCGGGAATACCGGCATCGCCATCCGCAAAAAGCGGGGCAAGGTGGTTTGTCGGCCCGTGCCCTCCCCCGATCCGCCAGGCATGACGTATCGCCTCGGAGATATAGCGCTTTGCAGCCGTAGCGGCTTCCGGCACATCCATCTTGCAGGCCAGAAATGTCGTCAGAGCCGCCGAAAAGGTGCAGCCGGTGCCGTGGGTATCTCTGGTGGGAAATCGCTGCGAACGTAACACCCTGCAACCTTCCACGTCGCAGAGGAGATCCGTGGCATCCCCATCGAGATGGCCTCCCTTCACAACCACGTACTTCGGCCCCAGCTTCAGGATTTCACGCGCCGCCTCCTTCATGTCGTCGATCCCCTTGATGGCGATCCCGGAGAGCACCTCCGCCTCCGGGATATTCGGGGTGAGGATGAGCGCCAGCGGCAGAAGTTCGGCCACAAGCGTCGCCATCGCCTCTTCACGGATCAGCGCCGCACCCCCCTTGGCGACCATGACCGGATCAACGACCATCTTTTCGATTTTGTACTGCCGGATCTTCCCCGCGACCGTCCGGATGACGTCGGCGGTCGCCAGCATCCCCGTTTTGGCCGCGTCAATCCCGATATCCTGCGCCACCGCGTCGAACTGGGCGGCGACAAATGCCGGAGGCACATCGTGAATCCCATGCACGCCCAGCGTATTCTGGGCGGTCAGCGCCGTCGCCACGCTCATCCCGAATCCGCCCAGCACGGTAATCGTCTTCAAATCCGCCTGGATCCCCGCCCCTCCCCCGGAATCAGATCCGGCTATCGTCAATACCCTTTTCGGCTTGTGATTATCAAACGTGGCGTCCATCCTGCCCCCCTTCTAAAAATTCAAAAATTACTTCCTGTCGGCGCTGACAAAGAATGAAAAGACCTTTTCATGTGGATAAAATCGACTGATGAAAAATCGCAGATACGGGGCCGCCGGGCAGGGGCGCGGCATGCCGCGCCCCTGCGAAAACATGGTTGCGCAACACATCGATATCGAACAGGAAATTCCATTTTCATACAAAAACATCCTGTTTTAAATACCTGATTGCAATGAGCGCCCCTGAAACTATTTCCACCGTCCCCCGATTCTGCAAAAGCCGGTTGCTCATTCCCAAGGGACGTCCAAGCTCCATTTCACCGTTTTTCAGAGGATATTCAAATCCTTCGAGGGTAATTCCGGAAACCTTTTCAGTAACCGGCAACAGCGAAACGGTCTGTCCCTTTTTTCCCTCTATGACCGCCCGGTGATCAATCATGAACACCTCGGAGCGGCTATCGACAAGTTTGACCGTCACGCCCCTTTTTATGCCAAGCCAAAGCAGGGAAACGTTCGCCAGCGCGTGGTCTATCCGTCCTCCCATGGCCCCCCAGATCCACACCTCCGCCGGGTTAAGGCGAAAGGCCTCTTCAAGGGCAAGCTCCGTGTCCGTCTCATCTTTTTTCTTCGGATGTCTCACGATTCGACATCCTTTTTCTTCGAGATGACGAAGCGTTTCCCCATCGATGGAATCCATGTCGCCGACGACGCTATCCGGCATCATTCCCGCCAGGGCAAGATGGCGGGCGCCTCCGTCGGCGCAGATCACCGCCTTCGGCTTTTGTCTTGCAGCCATTTCGCGGAAGAAGCCCCCCTCCCCCAGATCTCCCGCCGCGACGACGAATATTTTTCCTTCTGTCTTCATAACGCGCCATGCCATCTAAGGGCCTGTCATCAAATAACATGAGCATCTTGCATCTCATCTTCGGGCTATCTTTGGCCGTGGCTCAATCACAAAATCCTCAACGCAGCGCTGCTGCGTCTCCGGGTTTTGTTCAATCGCCGCAACCAAATATAACCCAAATCTGAGCGCAATCTTGTCCAGGTTATTTGATGACAGGCCCTAAACAGGCGGCATCGAGCCGACGCGGATTTTTCCACCCGTAACCCGACCGCCCATAACAAAAAGACCGCGCCCACTATCGGGCACGGCCAAAAACACGCATCAGGAAAACACATATCATTCCCTACGCTGGCATTACCCAGATCAGGTTCAAAGGGTATCATCTCAGCCTCATCGAGGCGCCCCCATATCCCACGGCTGCTTCCTTACTGCAAAAATCCTCCCGCCGCAACCGTTTTCTTGTCTCACAAACCGAAAAGACGGCGGGTATTCTGTTCGGTTGCCTCTTCCAGTTTAGCGAGTGAAACCCCTCGTAATTCCGCAACCCGGCGGGCCGTTTCGACAACATAGGCCGGCTCGTTGCGCTTGCCCCGCCACGGCTGAGGGGCAAGATACGGGGCATCCGTTTCAACCAGCATCGCCTCCAGCGGTATTTCTGCCGCAACCTTTTGCAGTGGTTCCGATTTCTTGTAGGTGACCGGGCCGGCGATGGAAATGTAAAACCCCAGGTCAACGCACTTCGCGGCCATCTCCACATCTCCGGAAAAACAGTGCAGTACGCCCCGGAGCCGACCTTTTCTATACGCGAGAAACTCCATCGTCTCTCTGTGGGCGTCTCTGTCGTGGATGATAACCGGCAGGTCGAGTTCGACCGCCAGATCGAGCTGATCGGCAAAATGGTGAAACTGTAATTCTTTCGGAGAGTGGAGATAATAGAAATCGAGGCCAATCTCGCCTATGGCGACGACTTTTTCACGCCGGGCCAGACCCCGCAGAGAATCGGCCGTTGAAGGTTCCATATCCTTGACTTCGTGGGGATGAACCCCCACCGACGCATAAACGAAGTCATAACGCATCGCCGTTTCCAAGGCCCTGTCGCTGTCGGCAACGGATGTTCCTATTGTAATCAACGCTGTCAGTCCCGCCTCTTTCGCCCTTTGAACAACGTCGCTCCTGTCTTCGTTGAATTCATCCATGTGCAGATGCGCGTGGCTGTCAATCATCTTTTCATCCTCTCTCTTTTGAATCACCTGCGTTCCTACCGGTCGTTTTCTTTTCACCAACCGGCAGAAATGTCAAGAGACAGGGCTTCTCCAAGACAAAAACAGGTTCTTTTTCAGCCGGACAACGCCAAGCAGGCAGGCACTGTTCACTTTTGATCGACTGATTTTTTTGTTGAACATGGGAAAAAATCCTTAACAAAGGAACCTTTTCTATTGACTGAAAACCTGTTTTATCGTTAATAGGCGATGGTCTCGTCAAAAGTCGATTTTGTCCCCTTTTGTCATTCCGTGCTTGACACGGAATCCAGTGAATTTAGTCACTTATGGATTCCGGCTTTCGCCGGAATGACGGTTTTTGGACTTTTGACGAGTTCATCATAGTTCGTAGAAAAAAAACCTTAACAAAGATTCCCGTCTTCTTTCCCCGGCAATAGAAAGACAAAGCGATACCTGATGCAGATATTCAATCGTCTGAGTTTGATGAAGAAGCTTTTTCTCGGGCCGGGCGCAGTCATAGTCATGATACTGATCATGGCGGCAACCGCCTTTCAGGGAATGCTTTTCCCGGGAAACAACTTCGATAGAGTCTATCCGGTCAATTTCAAGGAATATCAGGCGTTGGCACAGGTGCGACAGGATATTACGATCGCGCATGGGAATATAAGCAAGGCTATCAGTTGGATCATTGTCTTCGATACAGACAAACAGAAGGTGGAAAAGCTGGCCGACGAGCAGAGGCGGCTTGTGGCAGCCATCGACGAGAGATTGACAAAACTAATCATCGCGCTTGACCAAAATCAGAAAAGAACGCAAAAAACTTCAAATACTGTCCGGCCATTTGAAAGACTGCCGACAGACGGCTCTTGCCGTGCTTTCGAAGACCACGTCAGATTACTATTCGGCGGCAATGATGGCGGGCGGCGAACTTGAGGTCAAATACAACGTCTTCGATAAAAAGCTTCAGGAGATTCTGGGTATGCAGGACAAAATGGGGCAATTGAGCTACAGAGCTTCAGAGCAGTCTCTGAACCGCACCATCCTGATTTTTTCTTTGGTTCTCTCGGCCACAATCATTCTCTCGCTGATCGTCAATTTCTATCTGGCCGCGTCCATTTCCCATCCCGTCAAACAGGCAGCACAGGCTGTAGGGATGATCGCGCAGGGAGATCTCACCCGGAAAATTCAGATCGACAGGGAAGATGAGATTGGAGCACTGGCGAAGGCCCTGAACGAAATGAGCGGCAATTTGAGGCAGATGTTCACGGGAATCGAAGAAGAGGTTGTCACTCTCTTTTCTTCATCGACAAACCTCTTTGCCATCTCCGCCCAGATGTCGTCCGGCGCAGGGGAAACATCGGCCAGGGCCGGGGGGGTAGCAGCAGCGTCAGAACAGATGAGCTCCAACATGCTCTCCGTCGCGGCGGCAACGTAGGAGGCATCGACCAACATGGGAATGGTGGCGGCCACCGTAGAACAGATGACCGATACCGTAACCGAAATTGCCCTCAACATGGAGAAGGCCCGGGAGATCACGACCGAGGCGGTGTCCGATGTGAAAAGCGCATCCGAAAAGGTCGATGAACTGGGCAGATCGGCGCGCGATATCGGCAAGGTAACGGAAACTATTACCGGGATATCCGAACAGACCAACCTTCTGGCGCTCAACGCGACCATCGAGGCGGCACGCGCCGGAGAGGCGGGAAAGGGCTTTGCCGTAGTCGCCAATGAGATCAAGGAGCTGGCCCGTCAGACAGCAACAGCGACCCGCGACATTGCCGATGTCAACCGCGCGTCCGGAGAAATAGCCGACGGCAGCAACATGGTCAAGACAAATGCCGGTGAACTGAACAAACTCGCCCAGTCTCTCAAGGAAATGGTCGAACGCTTTCGCGTGTGCCTATTCCGGCCTTGCCTATTCCGGGCCTATTCCGGGGACAGGAGTATTCCGGGGACAGTATACTTATCTTTACATCAAGCATCCGTTATGCTACCATTAACTCATGGCAAGAATTGCACGAGTTATATGTCCGGGTATTCCCCATCATATCACCCAGAGGGGAAACCGTCGGCAGGAAACTTTCTTCTGCGATGACGACTACCTGGCGTACATCGATCTGCTGGCCGAGTGGAGCCGTAAATATGGCGTCGATATCTGGGCATGGTGCCTCATGCCCAACCATCTGCATCTGATTGCCGTTCCTCAGGCAGAAACCAGTTTTGCCCGCGCTCTGGGTGAAGCCCATCGTCGTTATACCAGAAGAATCAATTTTCGGGAAAACTGGCGCGGCCACCTCTGGCAGGA
>DYTH01000011.1 GCA_020726025.1 Syntrophus aciditrophicus
GGAATGACGGTTTTTGGACTTTTGACGAGTTCATCAAGTTTAATGTTCATAAAGCGAAGCTTCATGTTCACAATCCGCTGAATTCATGTACCCATGGATTACGGCTTTCGCCGGAATGACGGTTTTTTAACTTTTGACGAGAGCATCAAAATTCGGTCTTGTCACAAACGCCTTTATCTGATAGTTTCGCGGCATGAATACTGGTTACTTATCAGAAATCATTAGTGTTTCGGCGCTGAATGAACGAATAAAGACTATTCTCGAAGAGGAGATTTCCTTTGTGAGGGTCGAAGGGGAGGTCTCCAATCTGCGGCGGCCCTCGTCCGGACACATCTATTTCACGCTGAAGGACGCGCAGAGCCAGATCCGGGCGGTCATCTTCAAAAACCCCTGGGGCACAAGAAAAAACGGGGCCGCGGAATTTACCGTTGAGGAGGGGATGAGCATCGTCTGTATCGCCCGTCTGACGGTTTATCAACCCCGGGGCGAATACCAGCTCATCGTCGAGACAATCGAGCCGCGGGGGCTCGGCGCGCTGCAGAAGGCCTTCGAGCAGCTCAAGGCCCGCCTTGCCGCCGAGGGGCTCTTTGATGCGGAACGTAAAAAGGCAATTCCCTTTCTTCCTTCAAGGATCGGGGTGATCACCTCCCCTTCCGGTGCGGTTATCCGGGACATACTCACCGTCACCCGCCGCCGTTTTCGGTCGGTGGATATCCTTCTTGCCCCGGTGCGCGTCCAGGGCGCCGAGGCGCCGACGGAAATAGTTCATGCCTTTGATATGCTGCATAAGATAGAACGTATTGATGTCATTATTGTCGCCCGGGGCGGGGGGTCGCTTGAGGATCTCGCCCCGTTCAACGATGAAAGGGTGGCGCGGGCCATCGCAGGCGCCCGGATTCCGGTCATCTCGGCGGTGGGACACGAAACGGATTACACGATCGCCGACTTCACCGCCGATCTGCGCGCGGCAACACCCTCGGCAGCCGCGGAGCTGGCCGTCCCCCGGCGCGATGAGCTGATCGACGCGCTGGCGAGGCTTCGTCTGCGGATGGTGCAACGCGTGGAACAGCAGATGGCGCGGCGTGGGGAAGCGGTAACGGCGCTTCAGCAGAGGCTCAGGGACCCGAAAAAACGGCTCGACGACGCCCTGCTTGCCCTCGACGACTACAGCGAGCGGATGAGGCTGGCCGCTCTTCGCAACCATGAAACGAAGCGCCGGGAACTGGCGGAATGGACGATGCGGCTGCACCACCAAAATCCGCTGTCGCCCATCAAAGCCGACAGGATGACCCTTCTGAAACATGGGAAGGATTTGCATGCGGCGTGGGATAAAACTTTCACGCTGAACAAGGGCCGCGCGGAGGGGGCAGGCGCGCTTCTTGCCTCTCTCAATCCCCAGGCGGCGCTGAAAAGGGGTTACAGCATCGCCCGCCGCCTGCCCGATGGGCGCATCATCCGCCGGACAACGGACACACAAGTCGGCGGGGAGATAGAGATCATGATTGCAGAGGGGACGCTGGGCGCCCGGATAACCAGGAGGGATTAATGGCTAAGGAAAAATTTGAAGTGATGCTGGCAAAACTCGAAGAGATTGTTCGCCGGATGGAGGCAGGAGAGATGACGCTGGAAGAATCCCTGGTCGCCTTTGAGGAGGGAATCAAGCTCTCCCGCGCCTGCGCGAGGACGCTCGACGAGGCGCAGCGAAAGGTGGAAATCCTCATGCAGGACGGGGAAAAACTCGCCGCAGTCCCTTTTTCAGGAGAAGAACGTGACAACTGATTTTTCTCTGCCGGATTACCTGGACCACAGGAAAAAACTCATAGAGAATCATCTATTCAGCTATTTTCCGGAGGAAACGGGGGAGTACGGGGCAATCTGCGCCGCCGTACGCTACAGCCTTTTGGCCGGAGGAAAGCGCATCAGGCCGGTGCTCTGCCTGGCCGCCGCGGAGGCGACCAGCGGAAAGATCGAAGAGGCCATGCCGGCCGCCTGCGCGCTGGAGATGATCCACACCTACTCGCTCATCCACGACGATCTGCCGGCAATGGACAACGACGACTACCGCCGGGGACGATTGACGTCGCACAAGGTCTTTGGGGAGGATATGGCCGTGCTTGCCGGCGACGCCCTTTTGACCGAGGCATTCCGGACGCTGACCGACCGTGATAAAATGCCGGCTACGCACCCGGAGAGGATTCTAAATGTCGCCGGTGAAATCGCCGAGGCGGCCGGCTACCGGGGAATGGTGGGAGGGCAGGCGCTTGACGTCAGGGCAGTGGAAAAACAGGGCGACCTGGAAAATCTCTATGCGATACACCGGCACAAAACAGGCGCGCTTTTGCGTGTTTCTCTCCGGGCCGGGGCAATGATCGCCGGGGCAAAACCGGAGGCGCTCACCGCTCTTACCGCTTACGGCGAGAGAATCGGGCTTGCCTTCCAGATTGCCGACGACATGCTGAACGTCGAAGGGGATCAAAAACTCATGGGGAAAAAAACGGGGAGCGACGCAAAGCAGGGCAAGGTTACCTTTCCCGGTCTCATCGGGATGGAGGCCTCGCGCGCCCGGGCGGTCGACCTTGTCGCCGGGGCAATCGCGTTTCTCGACGGCTTTGACGAGAAGGCGATGCCGCTCCGGGCGATTGCACACTACATCATGGACAGGAAATCGTGAAACATGGCTGAAAAAAAAGGGCCCACCATTCTGTCGGGAATCAACGACCCCGCGGATATCAGAAAACTTGATCTGACCGATCTCAGCCTCCTGGCGCAGGAAATCCGGGAGCTGATGCTCGACACCGTCTGCAGGCGCGGGGGCCATCTCGCCCCGTCTCTCGGCACGGTGGAGCTGACTCTGGCCATCCACTACGTCTTCAACACGCCGCGCGATTTGCTCGTGTGGGATGTTGGACACCAGACCTACGCCCACAAGATCATCACCGGCAGGCGGGACCGGTTCGACACGCTTCGGCAATTCAACGGAATCAGCGGTTTTCCGAAGCGTGAGGAGAGCCCCTACGACACCTTCGACGTCGGCCACAGCGGGACATCCATATCGGCGGCGGCGGGAATGGCGGAGGCGCGCTGCCTCAAAAAAGAGGATTTCCGGGTGATCGCCGTCATCGGCGACGGGGCGATGTCAACAGGCATGTCTTTCGAGGGGCTCAACTGGGCCGGCGACCGCCACGAGAACCTGATCATCATCCTCAACGACAACGAGATGTCGATTTCGCCAAACGTCGGGGCGCTCTCCTCCTATCTGAACCGGGTGATGACCGGCCAGACGGTGAACATGCTGCGCGCTGAGATAAAAAACTTTCTGAAATCAATCCCGGGAATCGGCGAGCAGATGCTGAAATTCTCCCGTCAGGTCGAGGAGTCCCTGAAGACCTTCTTCGTCCCCGGCGCGATCTTCGAGGAACTGGGGTTCACCTACATCGGGCCGCTGGAGGGAAACAGGCTTGACCATCTGATTCGCAACCTGCAAAACGTAAAAGAGCTGGAAGGCCCCGTTCTTGTGCATGTTGTGACAAAAAAAGGCAAGGGATACACATTCGCCGAGGAAAATCCCTCCCGTTTTCACGGGATTGCGCCTTTCGATGTCTGCACAGGCAGGACGCTCGCCGAAAATGAAGCCTTTCCCCCGGCGGTCTCCTATACCAAAGTATTCGGTCAGACGCTGGTAAGGCTGGCAAAAGAAAACCCGCGCATCGCGGCCATCACGGCGGCAATGCCCGAGGGAACGGGACTCGACAGCTTTGCCGCGGAGTTTCCGAAGCGGTTTTACGATGTCGGAATCGCCGAACAGCACGGGGTGACATTCGCCGCCGGCCTCGCGACGCAGGGCATCATCCCGGTGGTGGCGATCTACTCGACCTTCATGCAGCGGGCCTACGACCAGGTGATCCACGACGTCTGCCTGCAGAAACTCCCCGTTGTCTTTGCGATGGACCGCGGCGGCTTTGTCGGCGAGGACGGGCCGACCCACCACGGCATGTTCGACTTTTCGTTCATGCGCGCCGTTCCCAACCTGATCGTGATGGCGCCCGGGGATGAAAATGAACTCCAGCACATGCTGAAGACAGCCGTGGAGTGTGGTATGCCGGTTTCCCTGCGTTATCCCAGAGGCGTCGGCGTGGGGGTAAAACTCGAGGAGTATCCCCGGATTCTTCCGATGGGCAGGGGCGAGGTTGTTTTCGACCCCGGAGAGGCAACGCTCGCCATTGTGGCAATCGGAAACTGCGTGCATCCTTCCATCGAAGCCGCCCGGATACTTCAGCGGGAGGGAACGGCGGCCCTGGTCATCAACGCCCGCTTCGTCAAACCGATCGACGAAGAACTCCTTCTGGAAACCGCAAAAAAGATAAAAAAATTCATCACCGTCGAGGAAAACGCGCTGATGGGAGGCTTTGGCAGCGCCGTCCTCGAGCTTTTCGCCGACAAAGGGGTGGACGGCGTGCGCGTGATTCGTATAGGCCTGCCCGACGCGTACGCGCCGCAGGGAACGCAGAAAGAACTGCGGCGGATGTACGCAATTGACGCGGAGGGCATCGTTGAGGCGGCGCAAAAATGCAATGAAACGAACGCCCAAAAACCGTCTCGATAACCTTCTTCTCCAGAGGGGGCTCGCGGACGACGTGAAAAGCGCCCAGGCGCTGATCCTCTCCGGCGCCGTTCTTGCCGGAGACCGCATCGCCGATAAGGCGGGAACAGCCTTCCCCGTGGACGTGGAGCTTCGCGTGAAGGGAGACCACAGTCCCTATGTGAGCCGGGGCGGGCTGAAGTTGCAGGGCGCGCTCGACGCCTTTGCCATCTCCGTCGAAAATCTCGTCGTCCTTGACGTCGGCGCTTCCACGGGCGGCTTCACCGACTGCCTGCTTCAGAGGGGGGCGAAAAAAGTTTACGCGGTCGATGTCGGCTACGGGCAGCTTGCCTGGAAGCTCCAGACAGACCCCCGCGTCGTCAATATCGAACGGACAAACATCCGGAGTTACAACGGAGCGGATATTGGGGACGCAATCGATATGACCGTGATCGACGCCTCGTTCATCTCACTTCGCAAGGTGTTGCCTTCGGTTGTCGGACTGATCAGGGAAGGCGGTACGCTGATCTGTCTGGTCAAGCCGCAGTTTGAAGTCGCCCGGGGCGAGGTGGGCGAAAAAGGGGTTGTCAGGGACCCTCTGCTCCACGAACGCACGCTGGAGGAACTGGCCGACTTCTGCCGGGGCATCGGGCTCGATGTTCGGGGACGATGCGACTCCCCCATTACCGGCCCGGCGGGAAACCGCGAGTTTTTTCTCTATCTGAAGAAGCCGGTCTGAAGCAGTCATGGGGAAATTGCCCCCGGCCCAGCCCGCAAGGGGTGGGGGACAGGATCATTGATTTTGAGGTTATCCGAACATGGGAGTTAAACTGGCGAAAACCGCCGGATTCTGCATGGGGGTAAAGAGGGCGGTCGATATCGTCCTTGACATGGCGAGCAAGAAGGGACACCAGACCATTTACACCTACGGTCCCCTGATTCACAATCCCCAGACCATTGAACTTCTCCGGGAGCGCGGCATCGTTCCCATAACTGACCCGGGAGAGCTGGAAAACATTCCCGCAGGCGCCTTGATGGTCATCCGCGCCCACGGCATCCCGCCTCTGGAAAAGAAAAAACTCGAAGACAGGGGCTTTACCATCATCGACGCCACCTGCCCCAAAGTGACGCGCGTCCAGAAGATCATAGAAAAACACGCGGCAGACGGCTTCACCATTTTGATCGTCGGAGACAGGGAACACCCCGAGGTCAACGGCCTGTCGGGATTTGCCGGCGAGGCGGGCGTCATCCTCGGTTCTCCCAAAGAAATCGACCGTCTGCCCCACTTCGCCAGGGTATGTTTGGTGGCGCAGACAACACAAAGTATGGATGTCTATGACAGGATTGTTGAAAAGGTCAAAAAACGCTTCCCGGATGCGGTGATCTTTGACACGATCTGCGACTCAACGGAAAAACGGCAGGCCGAGATCGAAACGCTTGCCGGGGAATCCGACGCCATTTTTGTGGTCGGCGGGAAAAACAGCGCCAATACCAGACGTCTGGCGGAGCTGGCCACGCTCCGGGATAAACCGACCTTTCATATCGAAACAGCCAACGAAATCGAAAAAATAAATCTCAACAACTACAGGCATATCGGAGTATCTGCCGGCGCTTCGACACCGAACTGGATCATCGATCGCGTCGTTGACAGCCTCAACAGCCGGATGGGCGTGCGGGAGGAGATGCTCCACCGGCTGCTCAAGATATGGACCTTTGCGGTGATCACGGATATCTACTCGGCCATCGGGGCGGGCTTTCTTGCCCTCGCCGCGATGCTTCTCCAGGGGATGGCGGTCTCTCCCCTTCACGTTTTTGCCGCCTCGTTTTATGTTTACGCAATGCACGTCTTCAACCGTTTCATCAATAGAAAAACAAGCAGCATCAGCTCCTTCCGCGAGGAATCCTATCTGATCCACGAGAAGGCCTACCTGACGACCGCGGTCATTTCCATCTGCGCTTCGCTTGCCATCGCCTTCAGGGCGGGGACGGAGTCGTTTCTTGTTCTGGCGGCGATCTCGCTTCTCGGCGTTCTTTACAACACAACATTCCTGCCGGTCGGTTTCGGCTTCAAGAGCCTCCGGGATATCCCCGGATCGAAGAATGTCTCAACGGCATTCGCCTGGGCGATAGCGGCCGCGCTTCTCCCCCGGCTTGACAACGGATCACTGCTCGTCCCCAGTCTCTGGATTTCCTTTTTGTTCACCGCGGGCATTGTGTTTGTCCGCTCCGCGATGTCGGATATCCTCGACATCCAGCGCGACCGGCTGATCGGCAAGGAGACGCTTCCCGTCCTCATCGGGGAGGGAAAAACGCTCATCATCCTCAAGTTTGTCTCCATTTTTCTTTTTGCAATGCTCCTTTTTTCGTCTTTAGTCGGCGCCTCGACATCGCTCGGATTTTTACAGTTGCCCACCATCTTTTATATGTGGATTTGTTTCAAACTATATGATAAAAGGTTGGCGTTTTCTGGGGTTGTCTTGGAGGGAATCCTGGAAAGTGGTTATATAATCGCTGGCTTAGGATCTTTGGGCTGGCTTGCGGCAACTGCTTTTCTTGCCTGGTAAATGGGAGTTGATGTGAGCAGATCGACACTATTTGCAGTCATTTTTTTTATCGTCAGCCTGACAGGCTGCGGGGGGCTCCGGTATTCGGAGGTTTCGCCCGACGCCGCGAATTGCCATCCGAGACAGATCGCCATTCTTCCCGCAGATACGACCACCTTCCCCGAGGCAAAAGGGAGCGTGGATCGTCTTTTCGCGGAGGCGATGAACGACAGGAAGTGGTTCTCCATGGTGGTTGGAGGGGAACAGATTTCCTCCATGATGAAAAAGGACGGGGATTTTCACAGGACGGTTTCAGAATATCTGACAAAGCGGGCAAAGATAAATTTTTCCGATCCCGCGCTCAGCGACCGGATAGGCAAATTAACGGACACCGGGGCCTTTTTGATTGTGCGCGTCGATTCGTGGAATTATGCGTTGGCGGATGACAAAAAGGTGGCGAAAGTGGGATTGACCGTCGCGATGGTCCAGGCCGCAACAGGGAAAATAGTCTGGAATGCGTCCCACAGCAGGATAAGCGAATACCTGATCATCAAACCCGATCTCGCTGATATGGCCAGGGGGCTCATCAGGGAAATGACGGATCACATGCCCCATTAGAGGAGCTTTTTTTACTGGGTATCGAACCATCGTTTGGGTTCGTTTGTTTGAAGTCAAATTTTAAAAAAACTTAAAGGAGGATTGGAAAAATGGCGTATTTTATTACAGATGATTGCATTTCCTGCGGTTCATGTCAGAGTGTCTGCCCGGTTGAGGCGATCAGCGAAGGCGACGACAAGTACGGAATCGATGCCAAGCTCTGCACGGACTGTGGAACGTGTGCCGAACAGTGCCCGGTGGAAGCAATCAAACCGGCCGAATAACCAGGGCCGGTTAAGCTTTACAGGTTTTGAACGAAATGGGGGGAAAGCGTCGTTGAAGCTGCATTGAACGGCCTTTCCCCGCCTCTTTTTTGACCGGCAAAAGACATTCCTTTCATGGTTCAAGCAGAAAAAGCCAACAGATTCATCACCTTCGACGGGATTGAAGGATGCGGCAAGACCACCCAGTTGCGCCTTGCCGAGGCGTGGCTGCGTGCGCGCGGCCTGCCCGTCCTTGCCACTGCCGAACCGGGCGGCGCTGCGCTTGGGCTGAAGATCAGGGAAATTCTCCTGAACCGGAATTCTTTCAGGATAGGCCCCGAAGCGGAGCTGCTGCTCTTCAGCGCGGCACGCGCCCAGCATGTGGCGGAAACGATCCTCCCGGCCCTGCAAAGCGGCTCGTGGGTTCTGTGCGATCGCTTTACAGACGCGACCGTCGCCTATCAGGGGTTCGGCCGCGGCATAGATTTGCAGATTATCCAAACGATCAATGCGTTTTCATCGCAGGGATTAAAGCCGGCGCTTACGGTTCTTTTTGATCTGCCCGTTGAAACAGGCCTCGCGCGGGCAAGAAAAAGGGCCTCCAACGGCCATCCCGAAAAGGCCGAGGATCGTTTCGAACAGGAAGATATCCATTTTCACAATCTGGTAAGAAATGGCTACCTGCGGCTTGCCAAAGAGTCGCCGGGGCGGTTTCGCATCGTCGATGCGGTCGGCCCGCCTGACGAAATAGAGCATGAGGTTCGGCAGATTCTGGAGACGTTTATTTTCCGAAAGGGCGAATCACAGTGAGATTCCAGGATATCTACGGGCATGAAAAGCCCATTTCCATCCTGAAGGCGGCCATGGCCACAAACAGGGCGCCCCACGCCTGTCTTTTTTACGGCATGGAAGGGGTGGGGAAAAAGACCGTTGCCTCGGTTTTCGCCAGGGGCCTCAACTGCACAGGCGAAGACCGCCCCTGCGGTCAATGCGCCTCCTGTCTCCGGGCCGAACACAACAATCACCCCAACATCGTTTCCATCACCGCGGAAGGTCAGTTTATCAAAATCGACGCGGTCAGGCAGATACAGGCGCGGATGGCCTTTCGCCCGGAAGGGGGCAAACGGGTCTTCATCATCACCGAAGCAGACAGAATGAACCCACCGGCGGCAAACGCGCTTCTCAAGACGCTCGAAGAGCCCGCAGCGGATAACGTCCTGATACTGACCACCGCCCGGCTGCACGCCCTCCCGATCACAATCCTCTCCCGCTGCCAGAAGCTGCGCTTTTCCCCGCTTTCGAAGTCGGCGGTTGCCCGGTTTCTGATGGAAAAAAATGGCATGCCTGCCGATGAAGCGGAGGCAGTCGCCGCGGCCTCAATCGGCAGCATCGGCTACGCGCTGGAAATGAAAAAAGAAGACTATATGGCGATCCGAAACGACATCCTGAATCGTCTGGCAAAAGACGACCCGGCGGACCTGAACAGGCGGCTGACATTCGCCGGCAGCCTGGGAAAAGACCGGGAGGGGATATCGCGGCGGCTTCAGATCATCGAAAATGCCTACCGGGACTCCCTTGTGTTCAAGGAAACCCGAAACAAAGACATGCTCCTGTACAAGGACGGCGTTGCGGCTATCGAAGCCATTGCCCGGCGTCTTCCCGAAAGAGACATTATTAAAAATATTAAAGAAATAGAAAAGGCGGCGGACGCCCTCGCCAGAAACGCCAACAAGACCTTGACTTTGGAAGCCATGGTCGTTAGTCTCGCGTGAATGACAACGCTTCAGCTTTGGGGAACGGATTGAAAAATATCATCGGCATAAAGTTCAAAAAAGAAGGCAAGATATACAGCTTCGACGCCTGCGAGTTTTTGCTGCAGAAAGAAGAGCTGGTTCTGGTGGACACGGACAACGGACCGGCAATCGGGATGGTGGCGGAAACCATCAAGGCCCTTCCTGCCGCCCGGCCTCCCGGCAACCTGAAAAAGGTGCTGCGCGCGGCGACCGACGAAGACCTGCAGATACGGGCGGAAAACAGCAGGCTGGAGAGGGAAGCGATGGCCTACTGCACGGCAAGAATCGCCGAGCGAAGACTTCCCATGAAGCTTGTCGAGGTGGAGTGCCTGTTCGATAAAAGCAAGATGCTCTTTTCGTTTGCGTCGGACAGCAGGGTCGATTTCCGGGAGCTGGTCAAGGATCTGCTGCAGAAATTCCGGACCCGGATCGAACTCAGGCAGATTGGCGCCCGACAGGAGGCAAAGATCATCAAGGGACTGGGGATCTGCGGGCGCGAGGTGTGCTGCGGGAGCTTTCTGCACAACACCGACCGCGTTTCCGTCAAGATGGCCAAGGAGCAGAACATGTCCCTCAATCCTGAAAAAATCTCCGGTCTCTGCGGCAGACTGATGTGCTGCCTGGCGTTCGAATACGACGCGTATCTCGATCTGAAAAAAGAGATGCCGAAGCCGGGAAAGATCGTCCAGACCAAAGAGGGAAAGGGCAAGGTCGTCCGCCAGAACATCCTCAGGGAAGAAATCGTCGTCATGCTTGAAGACAGAAAAGAGATCACGCTGAAGGCCTCGGAAGTCCAGCGCATCGCATAACAGATTATCAAGGAATGATTCCATGGAAAATCCCTTTTACATCACCACCCCGATCTACTACGTCAACGCCTCGCCCCATATCGGCCACGCCTACACGACCATCGTCGCCGACGTCATGGCCCGCTACCACAGACTTCGGGGCGTCCCGACCTTCTTTACGACCGGCACCGACGAACACGGCGACAAGATTGCCGAAGCGGCACGGGAAAACGGCGTCACCCCGAAGGAGTATGCCGACACAATCAGCGCCCAGTTCAGCTCTCTCTGGCCGAAGATGGACATCACCAACGACTGCTTCATCCGGACAACGGATAAAAACCATGTCGAGACCGTCCAGAAAATCCTTCAGAAGGTGTACGATGCGGGCGATATCTATTTCGGCGCCTACGAGGGGCTCTACTGCGTTGGCTGCGAACGCTTTTACCGGGAAACCGAACTTGTAAACGGAAAGTGCCCGGATCACCAGACCACGCCCGAGGTGCGCAAGGAAAGCAACTACTTCTTCCGAATGAGCCGCTATCAGCAGTGGCTGATAAGCCACATCGAAACCCATCCCGACTTCATCCGCCCGGAGCGCTACAGAAACGAGGCGCTCGCCTTTCTGCGCGAGCCGCTGGAAGACCTCTGCATCTCCCGGCCGAAAAGCCGCCTCTCCTGGGGAATCACGCTCCCCTTCGATGAAAACTACGTCACCTACGTCTGGTACGACGCGCTGATCAACTACATCACATCTCTCGGTTACCCCGACCAGGAGAAGTTCCGTCAATTCTGGCCGGCGGCGCAGCATCTGATCGCCAAGGACATCCTCAAGCCGCACGGAATCTACTGGTCCACGATGCTGAAGGCCGCGGGCATCGAACCTTACAAACATCTCAACGTTCACGGATACTGGAACATCGACAGCGGCAAGATGTCGAAGAGCCTGGGAAATGTCGTCAAGCCGCTCGATTTGAAAGACAAGTACGGCCTCGATCAGTTCCGCTATTTCCTGCTTCGCGATATGGTGTTCGGGCTCGATTCGAATTTCAGCGAAGAGGCGCTTGTCGGGAGGATAAACGCCGATCTGGCCAACGACCTCGGCAATCTCGTCAGCCGGACAATGGCCATGGCCGTAAAATACACAAACGCAGAGGCCCCGGCCTGTCCGGCGGAAAACCCGGAAGATGCCCATCTTCGCGAGACGGCCGCACGGACTGTCGAAGGGCTGGACGCCCTTTTCTCCGAGCTTGGATTCCACAAGGCGCTGATTGCGATCTGGGAATTTATCAGCGTCGCCAACAAGTACATCGTCGAGCAGGAGCCGTGGGTGATGGCAAAAGACCCGGCAAAAAAGGGACGTCTCGATTCAATCATCTACAATTTGCTGGAATCGCTGAGAATCGTGGCTGTTTTGATTACTCCGTTCATGCCCGGTTCCGCCCTGCGGATCATGGAGCAGCTCGGCATCGCCGATCCGGCCGGCCAGAATTTTGAAACGATCCAGAGATGGGGCGGCCTGGAAGCGGGCAGCCGGTTGAAACCGGGAGGCGCCCTTTTCCCGCGCGTGGAGGTCAAGGTGGAAGAGACGAAACAGGAGGCGGCCCCGGAAAAAGTCGGAATCGAGACCGCGCCGATCAAGCCGGAAATCAGCTACGAGGAGTTCGAAAAGATCGACCTGCGGACGGCAAGGGTGCTGAAGGCCGAGGCCGTCCCGAAATCGAACAAACTCATCCGGCTGATCGTCGAAATCGACGGCGAAAGACAGATCGTCGCCGGTATGGGGAAGGATTACAAGCCGGAAGAGCTGGTTGGAAAGACCCTTGTCGTCGTCGCCAATCTCAAGCCGGCAAAGCTGATGGGCGTCGAATCGCACGGAATGCTTCTGGCCACGGACGCGGTGGATGGCGGCCTGACGCTGCTCGGCTTTGACAAGCCGCCGGCAACCGGCGTGAAAATCCGCTGAAAAGATTCTGGGATTAAACGAAACCAAAGACAACCCGAAGATCCGATGCATGATGTTCGGGTTTTTTTGACAGGCTCCTGCCTTGCAGATTGTGGAGAACCACCGGAACATGGATGCTGCATAAAAATCGCCGGGCGGCTATGCGGCGGAGTTTGAGAGGAATTCCTTTGCCTTCTCCACCTCGAAACGGCTGCCTATGTAAACAGGGCTTCGCTGATCCAGTTCGTCGATCTTGAGAGAAAGGATGTCATCCCTGCCGTTGGTGGCGCATCCTCCCGCCTGCTCGACGATAAACGCCATCGGCTGAAGTTCGAAGAGCATTCTCAATTTCCCGTTGGGACTCTTTTGAACGGCCGGATAGGTGAAAACCCCACCCCGCTTGATCAGTATCTGGTTGATGTCCGGGACAAATCCGCCGCTGTAGCGCAGCTTGTACCTCTCGGATTCGAGATATTCCAGAAACCTGCAATGACCCAGCGAGCAATCTTTTCGGATCCCGCCGGGACTGTAGATGGACCCTTTTTCCTTCATTGTGATGTTTTCCTGGGAAAGCACATACTCGCCTTCCCGATTCAGGACAAACTCGTGGGCGCCCTTGCCGGCCGAATAGACCATCGTGATGAGAGGCCCATAGGTGATGTAGAGCGCCGCCACCATCGAATCGCGTCCGCGGGCAAAGATCGATTCCTTGTGAATGCCGATAATCGTTCCGATCGCAAGGTTTGTATCAACGAGTGAGGAGCCGTCCAGGGGGTCGGCCGTGACGAAGTACTGCTCGGTTCCCTTGCCGATCTCGACCACCTGGTCCTGTTCTTCCGAGGCGTACTCCCTGACGAAGCCGGAATACTGGAGCTGGTTTTTCAGGATCTCGTCCGAACTCCGGTCCAGGGAGAGCTGCTCCTCTCCGTAGAGATTCTGGAAACCGGCCAGCTTTCTGTTCGACTCGTGAATTTTTGCGGAAATGTACTTTCCGGTCACGGCAATTTGCCAGATAAGCCGACGGAGCTCCGTCTCCACTCCGTCGAGCCACATGTGGCGCCGTAAATCGACAATAAACCTGGTGTAATCGCATATTCCTTCGCCCATTTATTCCTCCTGCATATTTACCAGACTCAAGCCCTGAAAACTCCCGGAGGAATCGAGAAACCTGCCCCCGCACTGGTACTTATTGCAACAATTTTCGCAAAATATCAACTTCAAATGCGTCTGTACCGACGAGACATCATGCCTCCTTCATAAAACCACGCAAGCGCCTTTCCCTTGCGACAGTTTTCGCGTATTCGAAATTTAGTGTTGACAGCTTTTTTCAACTCTGATAGTCGTCGCCTTAAGTGTTTTAAAATATATCAAGGAATGAAGTGATGACAATCAACAATGTCTGTAAGAGCTGGCGCTGGTGGTGCGAAATTCCAGGGGAGGGGTTTGCCATACACGTTTAACCAGCATTGAACTGAAAAAATAGAGCCGTGGCAGCCTCTTTCGGGCAGCCACGGTTTTTTTGTTGTTTGACTCAGAAGGCCGTGACGATTCACGGCCTTTTGTAATTTTGAAGACAGGAGGAAATGATGACAATATATGTTCCGGATTTTGAGACGTTCAAAAAGATGGCAGGTGAGGGGAATCTGATTCCCGTTTACCGCGAGGCGCTCGCGGATGCGGAAACGCCCGTTACAATGCTGCTTAAACTGATTGACCGTCCCCACGTCTTTCTTCTGGAAAGCGTGGAAGGCGGGGAAAAATGGGGCCGGTACAGCTTTTTGGGAACGGACCCGAGAATCGTCGTGAGGATCCACAAAGAAGGCATTGTTGTCGAAGAAAACGGGATGGTCCAGCAATTTTCACACAAGGGCGACCCGCTCAAGTTTCTGGAAGAGCTCCTCGGAAACCAGCGTCCTGTCCCCGTAAAGGGACTCCCCAGATTTTACGGCGGAGCGGTCGGATTTTTCGGTTACGACATAGTCCGTTATTTTGAAAAAATCCCCGAATCTCCCCCGTGCGAAGACGGTGCAGACGAGGCCGTTTTTCTTATCACCGACGTCATGGCGATCTTTGACAATGTCCGCCACACAATCAAAATCGTCTCGACGGCAATTATAGAAGCCGACTGCGACCTTCTGGCAATCTACCAGGAGACGACGCGGAAAATAGACGCCATGACGGAGATTCTGCACGCCCCGGTCCCCCTCTGTGCTCCGGCAGGAAAAAACCGCGAGGCCGCAACGCCTTTTCAGGCGGAGATGCCAAAGGAGCGGTATATCGAGATGGTCAACCGGGCGCGCGAGTACATCATGGCCGGCGAGATTATCCAGGTTGTCCTGTCGCAGCGGTTTCGCAGCAAAACAGCGGCGACCCCGGCCGACCTCTACCGGGCGCTTCGCTTTATCAACCCCTCGCCGTATCTGTTTTTTCTGAAACTGAACGACCGCCATCTCATCGGCTCCTCGCCGGAGGTTATGGTCCGGCTGGAGGACGGCAATGCCGAACTAAAACCGATTGCCGGCACCCGGCGCCGGGGCGAAACCGAACAGGAGGACCGGCAGCTTGCCGACGAACTTCTGCAGGATCCGAAAGAACAATCCGAGCATGTCATGCTGGTCGATCTCGGCAGAAACGACCTGGGCCGCGTGGCCCGCACCGGCAGCGTCCAGGTCGTACGGTTGATGGCAGTGGAGCGCTACTCCCACGTCATGCACCTTGTTTCGCTGCTGCAGGCTCAGATGCAGGACGGCAGGAACGCCTTCGACCTGCTGCGGGCGTCCTTTCCCGCCGGCACCCTGAGCGGGGCGCCAAAGGTGCGGGCGATGGAGATCATTGCAGAGCTGGAGCCTTTCTCGCGCGGCCTTTACGGGGGCGCGGTCGGTTATTTCAGTTACGGGGGAAACGCCGATTTCTGCATTACGATTCGGACGATGCTGTTTAAAAACAATGAGATATTCGTCCAGAGCGGAGCGGGAATTGTCGCCGACTCCGACCCGGAGAAGGAGTACATGGAGACACTAAGCAAGGCGGAGGGGCTGTTTCAGGCGATTCGCCTCGCCGAAGACGGCCTGGAACTGCGGCATTGACGCAAAGAAGGAAAACTATCCGGCTTACGGTCCTCCCCAAACGAAAAAGGAGAAGGGACATGATTCTGATGATCGATAATTATGATTCGTTTACCTACAATCTGGTGCAGTACCTCAGCCAGCTTGGCGGAGAAATCGAGGTGCGGCGCAATGACGCCGTCACCCTTGCGCAGATCGAGGCGATGAAGCCGGAGGCGATTGTCATCTCGCCTGGCCCCTCGACCCCGACGCAAGCGGGAATCAGCATCGAGGCGATCCGCCATTTCTGCCGCGACATCCCCATTCTCGGCGTCTGTCTCGGACATCAGGCGATCGGGCAGGCCTTCGGAGGGCGTGTCGTCCGGGCAGAAAGAATCATGCACGGAAAGACCTCGCCCGTATCCAGCGACGGCCGGACGATCTTCGCAGGTCTCTCCAATCCCTTTACTGCAGGCCGTTATCATTCGCTGATCGTCGAGCGGGAAACCCTGCCCGACTGCCTCGAAATCAGCGCCCAGACACAAGAGGGAGAGATTATGGGGCTGCGGCATCGGACGTTTCCGGTCGAGGGGATCCAGTTTCATCCCGAGTCAATCCTGACACCTTCAGGAAAACGGCTCATGGACAATTTCCTGAAAAATGTGAAGCATTAAAAAAGGGGCTCTGTCCCTGATTATGGAGGCGATTATGGTAAAAGAAGCGATAGCGAAGTTTGCGGCGGGCGAAAACCTGCAGGAAGAGGAGATGCTGAAGGCAATGGGAGAGATCATGCAAGGAGAGGCAACGCCCGCGCAGATTGCCGCCTTCATGACCGCGCTGCGCATGAAGGGTGAAACCATCGAGGAGTTAACCGGGGCGACCCGGGCCATGCGGCGGCTGGCGACGAGGATTGACGCCCGTTCTGCGGTTGTCATCGACACCTGCGGCACTGGCGGGGACGGGAAAAATACATTCAATATTTCGACAACCACAGCCTTTGTTGTCGCCGCGGCAGGGCTTACCGTGGCCAAACACGGTAACCGGGCGGTATCGAGCGCCTGCGGCAGCGCCGACGTCCTGGAGGCGCTCGGGGTCAACATCAACGCCGGGCCGGTGATCGTCGAGGAATGCCTCCAGCAGGCAGGAATTGCCTTTCTCTTCGCCCCGCAGCTCCACGGCGCGATGAAACACGCCATTGGCCCCCGCCGGGAGATCGGCATCCGCACGATTTTCAACATGCTGGGACCGCTTACGAATCCGGCGGGCGCCACCGCACAGCTCATCGGCGTCTATGACCCGAAACTGACCGGGATGTTTGCCGAGGTTCTGAAAAATCTCGGGACAAAGCGCGCGTTCATCGTCCACGGGGACGGGCTCGACGAGGCGACCGTAACCACTCAGACACGCATCTCCGAACTCAACGAAGGTCTTGTCTCGACGTACAATATCGATCCGCTGGATCTGCTCGGCAGGACCTGGCCGGCCCGCGAGCTTGCAGGCGGCGACGCCGCGAAAAATGCCGACATCCTGCTTGGCATCCTGAACAAAACAGACGTCGGGGCGCGCCGCCAGATCGTCGTGCTGAATGCGGGGCTGGCCCTTGTCGCCGGTGAAAAGGCCGATACCATCCCCGCCGGGATCAAAATGGCCAACGCCTGTATCGACAGCGGCGCCGCCCTTGCCAAACTCAATGAACTCAAAGAGAGGAGCAACAGTTGATACTCGACGACATCTTTTACAGAAAACAGACCGAAATTGCCCGGCGCAAACAGAACACGCCGTTTCAGGCCGTTGAGGAGAAGCTTGCCGGGATGCCGACAACACGCGATTTTGCCGCGGCATTAAAGCGGCCGTTGGCCATCATTGCCGAGGTAAAGCGGCGCTCGCCGTCGCGGGGGACTCTGCGGGAGGACCTGGACGCGGCCGACGTCGCCTTGCTTTACGAAAAAAACAGGGCCGCGGCCGTCTCGGTTCTTACGGACGAGACCTTCTTCGGCGGGAGCGACGCCGATCTCGCCGCCGTCAAAGGCCGCGTCAAACTGCCCATCCTCCGAAAAGAATTCATCATCGATGCCTACCAGATCGCCGAAAGCCGGGCAATCGGCGCCGACGCCGTTCTGCTGATTGCCGCGCTGCTCGATGAAGCGCAGTTGCGCGACTATCGGCAAATGGCCGAGGCGCTGGGACTTGCCGCGGTGGTGGAGGTTCACGACAGAGACGAGCTTGCCGCCTCTGTCGCCTCCGGCGCCCGGATCATCGGCGTTAACAACCGGAATTTGAAAACATTCCGGACGGATATTCGTATTTCGCTCGATTTGGGGCCGCGCATACCGCACACGGCGATTCCGGTTTGCGAAAGCGGGATTGAAACGAGGGCTGACATCGAAAGACTCACGCAGGCCGGGTTCCACGCGTTTCTGATTGGCGGGGCGCTGGTCTTGTCCGCGGATATCGGGGAAAAACTTCGGGAGTTTACAGGAGGACAGAGGGAATGATCCAGGTAAAGATCTGCGGAATAACCCGGCTTCGGGACGCCCTTGGCGCCACCGAAGCCGGGGTGGATGCGCTGGGGTTCATCTTTCATGAACCGAGCCCTCGCTTTATCCTGCCCGTGAAGGCGCGCGAAATTATCGCGCTGCTTCCTTCCCGGATCGTCCGGGTCGGGGTTTTTGTCAACAGCGCCGTGGAGCGGGTAAAGGAGACCGCCGATTTCTGCGGGCTCGACATCATCCAGTTGCACGGGGACGAATCTGCCGATTACTGCCGTCACTTCGCGCCGGACTTTCTTGTGAAGGCGGTTTTTCTCCACGGCGCCGACGACATTGCCCGTCTTGCGGTCTACCGCGTCCGGGCCTTTCTGGCAGATTTTCGGCAGGGCGGCCGCTACGGCGGAACAGGTCTGCAGGCCGACTGGACCGTTGCCGGCCGGGCCGCCGGGCACTTCCCGCTCATCCTGGCCGGAGGGCTCAATGAAACCAATCTCGCCGCGGCATTGGCGGCGGTGAGGCCGACTGCCGTCGATCTCAACAGCGGGGTAGAAACAGCGCCGGGAATCAAGGATATCGAATGCATCAAACGGGCAGTCGCCGTTGTGAAAAATGCAGACATTTTACCGACAACACAAGAAATCTTCTACAGAAAGGAAGGGAGCGATGGCACGAACCGCACTGCCGGATAAAAACGGCCACTTTGGAATTTTTGGGGGGCGCTACGCGGCGGAGACGCTGATGGCCGCGCTGCTGGAGCTGGAAAAGACCTATCAGTCGCTCCGGCGCGACCGGGATTTTCAGCGGGAATTCAGCTTCTATCTGCGCGAGTATGCCGGACGCAGCACTGGGCTCTACGAGGCCCGGAGGTTTGCCGAGGCCCTCGGAGGGGCGAAGATCTACCTGAAGAGGGAAGACATGAACCACACCGGCTCCCACAAGATCAACAACACGCTGGGACAGACCCTGCTTGCCCGGCGGATGGGAAAGAAAAAGGTGATCGCCGAAACCGGCGCCGGCCAGCACGGGGTTGCCACGGCAACCGCCGCCGCGCTGATGGGAATGGAGTGCCGCATCTTCATGGGGACGGAGGATATCCGAAGGCAGGCGCACAACGTCTTTCGGATGAACATCCTCGGCGCCGAGGTCATCCCGGTTTCAGCGGGGACAGGGACGCTCAAGGATGCGATGAACGAGGCGATGCGCGCCTGGATTGCCTCGGTGCGGGACACCTTCTACGTTATCGGGACAACCGCCGGCCCCCACCCGTACCCGGTCATGGTGCGCGATTTTCAGAGCGTTATCGGCCGGGAGGCGAAACGACAGATACTGCAAAAGGAGGGGAGGCTTCCCGATCTGCTTGTCGCCTGTATCGGCGGGGGGAGCAACGCCCTGGGGCTCTTCCATCCGTTTCTCAACGACAGGGCAGTCGCCATGAACGGCGTGGAGGCGGGCGGAAAGGGCGTTGCAACGGGCTGTCACGCGGCAAGCATCACGGCCGGCCAAATCGGCGTCCTCCACGGCAACAAGACCTATCTGCTGCAAAACGAATCCGGGCAGGTGCAGGACGCCTATTCCATCGCCGCCGGCCTTGACTACCCCGGGGTCGGTCCGGAACACGCCTGGCTTGCCGATCAGGGCCGGGTGCGGTACCTGCCCGTCTCCGATGACGAGGCTGTCGAGGCGTTCATGCAACTGTCCCGGCTTGAGGGAATCATACCCGCGCTGGAGAGTTCCCATGCCCTTGCCCATGTCGTCAAAATCGCCCCCGGCATGGCCAGGGACAAAATCATCATCGTCAACCTTTCGGGGCGCGGGGACAAGGACGCGCAAACGATTTTTGAACGCGGGGAGGCAAGGTAGCAATGGGAAGAATTGAAGAAAAATTCACGGTGTTAAAAAAAGAGGGGAAAAAGGCCTTCATCGCGTATCTGACCGCCGGTGATCCCGATCTGCGGACAACGATGAAGCTGCTTGCGACGCTGGAGCGCTCCGGGGTGGATATCGTCGAAATCGGGGTCCCCTTTTCCGACCCCGTCGGCGATGGTCCGGCAATCCAGGCAGCCTCCGAACGGGCGCTGAAAAAAAATGTGACCCTTGACGGCATTTTTTCGATGATCGCCGCGTTTCGCAAACACAGCAGCATGCCGGTGATTCTCTTCGGTTACTACAACCCGGCGCTGCGCTACGGAAACGAGAGGTTTTCCGCAACCGCGGCGGCATCCGGCGTGGATGGCATCCTTGTCGTCGATCTTCCCCCGGAGGAGGCCGACGAACTCAGGCGCTTTACCGACCCGGCCGGGCTTTCGTTCATCACGCTCATCGCCCCGACAACCGGGGAAAAACGGGCAAAGAGGCTTGCAGCCTCGGCGTCGGGGTTTATCTACTACATCTCCGTTGCCGGCGTCACCGGCACGGCCGCGCCGGAGATCGACGCTATCCGCGGCGACATCAAAAATCTGAAGAAAATAACCGACCTTCCGGTCGTTATCGGCTTCGGCATCGCCACGCCCGAACAGGCGGCAGCCGCGGCAGCCGCGGCCGACGGCGTGGTGGTGGGAAGCGCCCTGGTGAGGTTGATCGGCGACAAGACAGGAAGCCCCGGTCTATTTTCGGATGTTGCATCGTTTGCGGAAAAGATACGCCGTGTCGTATAGGCGTCACAGTGTCTTTTTGTTTTTGTCAATAGCGCAGGCCCTTAGGCCTTATCCCAGGCGCCCGTCAATGTTTCATGCCGCAGGGACTGCGCCAGAATTCGGATAAACGCCTGGCGGGGAATGGGTCGGGCGCCGAGGCTTCCGAGATGTCCGGTTTCCACCTGACAATCGATGAGATCAAAGCCCCTCTCCCGCAGAAAACAGACAAGATCGATCAAGGCTGCCTTGGAGGCATTCGGGATGGCGGAAAACATCGATTCTCCGAAAAATACGCCGCCCAGAGAAACGCCGTAGAGGCCGCCGACAAGCGACTCGCCGACCCACGACTCCACGGAGTGGGCAAACCCGAGGTTGTGCAGCTTAATATAGGCGTCCTGCATTTCCCTTGTAATCCACGTGCCGGCCTGCCCCGGACGCGGACGGCTGCCGCAGGCGGCGATCACCTCCGGAAACGCCCTGTCGAAGGTTGTCCGGACTGATCCCTTCTTGAGAAATTGTTTCATGCTCCGGGAAATGCGCAGCTCTTCGGGGAAAAGGACAAAGCGCGGGTCCGGCGACCACCAGAGTACCGGCTCTCCCTCGCTGTACCAGGGGAAAATGCCCTCGCTGTATGCGGCAAGCAATCTCTCCGGCGACAAATCTCCGCCGATGGCCAGAAGTCCCTCGGGTTTTGCATGGTCAACAGGGGGAAAAACGATCTCGTCAATCAGTCGGTAAAACGGCATGGGTTGTCCTGACGACGACATCGTCATTTTCAATGGCTGCCAGCGCTTCCCCACCCTCGTGAAGAGAACCGAAAAGCACCTCATCGACAAAGAAACCCTTGATCTTTTCCTGCACCAGACGGGCGATTTCCCGCGCCCCGAACTCGGCGGAATAACCTCTTCGGGCGAGCCACCCATAGCACTCCTCGGTGACGGTCAAAAGAACCTTTTTGGCGACAAGCTGTCCGGAAAATTCGGCAACGGCCTTTTTGACAATGCGCAGAACAATTTCATCATTCAGGGCGTTGAAATTGACAACGCCGTCCAGTCTGTTGCGGAACTCCGGTGAAAAGGTGCGCTCCAGCGCCTTGTAAACGGCATCGCGATGAATCGGCTGTCCCTCGAAGCCGATCGTCTGACGACCGATCTCCCGCGCACCGGCGTTGGAGGTCATAAGCAGAATGACGTTGCGGAAATCGGCCTTTTTGCCGTTGTTGTCGGTCAGTGTCGCGTAGTCCATGATGGAAAGCAGCGCGTTGAACACATCGGTGTGCGCCTTCTCGATTTCGTCGAGAAGCAGAACCGCGTGGGGATTCTTGCGGATGGACTCGGTCAGGAGGCCGCCCTCCTCGTAACCGACATACCCGGGAGGGGCGCCGACGAATTTGGCGACGGCATGTTTTTCCTGGTACTCTCCCATGTCAAAACGCAAAAGCGGCAAGCCCAGAATCGCGGCAAGCTGACGCGCCAGCTCGGTTTTTCCCACCCCCGTAGGTCCGACAAAGAGCAGCGAGGCAACCGGCTTGTCCGTCTCGCGGAATCCTGCCCGCGCCCGTTTCACCGCCTCGACCACCTTTGCGACCGCCTCACTCTGCCCAAAAACGCGCGCCTTCAGCTCCCCGTCAAGGTCGCGCAGTTTCTCAACCTCTGTCGAGGAAACCGTCCTTTCCGGAATACGGGCGATTCCGGCCACAACCTTCTCGATCTCCCTGACGCCGATTGCCGCTTCATCGGCGGCCTTTTCAGCATCGTGCAGATTCATCGAAATCATGGCGCCCGCTTCGTCGATCACGTCGATGGCCTTGTCCGGCAGGCGGCGGTCTATAACGTAGCGCGCGGAAAGCTCGGCGGCCATCCGGAGGGCCTCTCCGGTAAATGCCACCTGGTGGTACAGCTCGTATTTTTCCCTGACCCCTTCCAGAATCCGCACCGTCTCTTCGACGGACGGCTCCGGCACCTCCACCTTCTGAAAACGCCGCGACAGGGCGCCGTCCTTCTCAAAATATTTCCGGTATTCATCGTAGGTGGTGGAGCCGATGCAGCGGAGCTTCCCCGTGACAAGGGCCGGCTTCAGGATATTGGAGGCATCGAGAGAACCGCCCGATACCGCCCCTGTACCGATGATGTTGTGAATCTCGTCGATAAAAAGAATCGCGTTTTCCTTCTTTTGCAGTTCAGCGATAATCTTTTTGAGACGCTCCTCGAAATCGCCCCGGAACCGCGTGCCGGCCAGAACCGCCCCCATATCGAGAGAGTATATCTCCACATTCTGGAGCTTGCGGGGAACCGAGCCTTTGGCGACAAGCTGGGCAAGCCCCTCGGTAATCGCCGTCTTTCCGACGCCGGGCTCTCCGACATGAACCGGGTTATTCTTGAAGCGCCTGCAGAGCACCTGAATGGTCCGCTGCAGAATCTCTTCCCGTCCGATCAGCGGGTCCATCTCGCCGGCTCTGGCCTTGCCTACCAACTCCACGGTGAAGGCCTTAAGAAACTTGTTCTGTTTTTCCCGCTCCTCCTGAGCCGAATCCGCGCTTTGGGAAGGAGCCCCTGCCTGCTGTCCCTCTGATGAGCCGGCGGTTGCTGCCCCGTGGGAGATGTATTCGAGAATGGACAGGCGCGAGATCCCCTCCCGCTGCATGAAATAGGAGGCGTGGGACTCCCTTTCTTCAAGGATGGAGACAAGGACATCGCCCAGCTCCAGCGTCTCTTTCTGCGCGGAGGTCGTATGCCATGCCGCCCGCTCCAGAACGCTCTGGAAACCCACCGACTGGGCAGCCCTGTTCAGCGCGCCCGATACGGAAGCGGTTTCCTCGAGGTGCTTCTCAATGTGCTTGCGCAGGCGTGACGGGTCCCCTCCGCAGCCGACAATGATCTCCTTCCCCTCGTCAAAAAACAGAGAGGCATACAGAAGATGCTCCGGCGTTATGAAATCATGCCTTCGCACATTCGCCTCGGCATACGCCGCCATGATGATCCTGTTTAAACTTTCGCTTATCTTCATTGCTTTTGCACCTTTATCCGGATTCGCCGCTCAGGCTTCATCAAGGGAACATTTCAACGGGAATTCACTTTTTCTGGCGAGGCGATGAACCTGCGCCACCCGCGATTGAGCGATATCATACGTATAAACGCCGCATATTCCGATCCCCTTTTTATGCACGTCAAGCATGATCCTCGTCGCTTCGGCCGCGGGTTTGTGAAAGACGGATACGAGCACCTCTATCACAAAATCCATCGTGGTGTAATCGTCGTTATGGAGAAGAACCCGGTACATCTTCGGCTCCCGAATTTCCTGTTCGGTCTCCACATCCGTCTCGGGCCTTCCCTGAACCTCTTCCGGCATTCCCAATCCCTTCGGCATCTGAACTGTCCGGTAGTATATTCAGTGCAGGCGGTTGTGTCAATGAAATGTAAACGGCGGAGCCAATTGCAAAACTAAGCTAATCCGTCGCCCCGGCGAAAGCCGGAGCCCAGAAAGGACTGAAAAGACTGGATTATGAACATTAAGCTTGATGGTCTCGTCAAAAGTCGATTTTGTCCCCTTTTGTCATTCCGTGCTTGACACGGAATCCAGTGAATTTAGTCACTTATGGATTCCGACTTTCGCCTGAATGACGGTTTTTGGACTTTTGACGAGTTCATCAAGCTTCGCTTTCCGGCTTTCGCCGGAATGACGAAGAGGGAGTTTTGCAATTGGCTCGGCGGAGTTTCTGCCTGTGAGCTGCAGATACTAAAAAAGCCGGAGGGTTGCCCCTCCGGCCGTATAATACGCCCGGCTACTGGGCCCGGACGGTTATCTTTCGGACCGCCGCTTCCGGCGCCTTGTGGAGAACGAGTTTGAGAACCCCGTTTCGCACCAGCGCCTCGACGTTTCCCCTGTCTATATCATCGGAGATGGTAAAGGAACGATCGTAGTCGCCGACGCCATACTCCGCATAGGCGATGCTCATCCCCTGAAACTCGGGCGGCTTTACCGTGCCGGATATATTCAGCACGTTCTTTTCAATGGTCACATCCACCGAGCCTTCATCAACCCCCGGCATATCCGCGTAGAGGACAACCGCCGCCTTTGTGTCAATGATGTCAACCCTGGGGATATAGACACGCCGACTCTTTGTGTGCTCGGCCGCAGATGGCCCCTGAACCGGATTTTTCTCATATTCAGTCATGTTTTTCATCGTTTCACCCCCTATTGGTTCTTTACTGAAATTCTTTTTGGCTTTTCCGCCTCGGAACGCGGCAGCGTTATCACCACCACACCCTTGTCATATTTCGCATCGACCTTGTCCGCATCCACATGAAATGGAAGCTGAAGGCTGCGGCTGAATTTTCCAGCGCTCCTTTCCTGACGGTGGTAACTCTCCCCTTCCTTGAGGGGCTCAGCTTCGCGTGAGCCGCTGATAGTCAGCGTGTCGCCCACAACCGAAATGTCGATTGCGGATGGATCAACGCCGGGCAGCTCGGCGCAAACCACCGCCTCTGATTCACCAATCCAGGCGTTCACCGGCGGCATCTCCCGCGCGGCCGTCTGACCAAAGTCCGTAAAAATCCTGTCCATCTCCCTCCGCAGGCGCTGCATATCGCTGGAGGGGTCCGCGAAACCGCCAAATCTCCACAATCCTGTCTCAAACATATCGTCACCTCCAAAACTGTTTTTAAATCATGTTCAAACTGTCGTTACACAAAACCAGCCACAATGACAACCTCATGTTATCATTGATCATAAATCTTTTCGTGCGTAATATAAGCATCGCTCAACGCTTGTCAAGCCCCCCGAATCACCTCACGAGAGAGCCTTCAGCCTTCAGCGGGCGAAAACACAATTTAACCCCGGACGGGAAATGTCCCCTGTCCGCCGCAAAGAGAGCTTTGAAAATCTGCTCTTTTTTGTCGCCCCGTCGAAAACGAAGCTTGATGCTCTCGTCGAAAGTCCAAAAACCGTCATTCCGGCGAAAGCCGGAATCCATAAGTGACCAAATTCACTGGATTATGAACATTAAGCTTCGCTTTCCGTGTCAAGCACGGAATGACAAAAGGGGACAAAATCGACTTTTGACGAGACCATCAAGCTTAGTGTTCATAAAGCTTCGCTTTCGACGGTATGACGGTCTATGTAAATTTCGGAGAAATTTAAAGCTCTCGCGGAAGGATACGTCAAAGGAAATGTTATCATTATTTCTTTTATTTTCAATATCTTGCAAGGATGCATCCATGATAATCGCTCCTTGACATAAAATTCGCCTTCTGATAATTGCCGCTTGACCACCATAAAAACAGCATTTCCAACAAAAAAAGAGGGGGAAATCATGAAAGCCGTCAAGATAGACCACATTGGAATCGCGGTAAAAAGCATCGACGCATCTCTCAAGTTCTACGTGGAGCTGCTCGGCCTGAAACTGGAAGGGGAGGAAACGGTAGCGGAACAGAAGGTAAAAACGGCGTTTCTGCCTGTCGGCGATGTCGAGGTTGAGCTGCTTGAATCCACCGCGCCGGATGGACCGATCGCCAAATTCATCGAAACAAAAGGCGAGGGCATCCAGCATATTGCCTTCGCGGTGGATAACATTGAAGAAGCTCTAAAAGAACTGGAAGAGAAAAACTTCCGCCTGATCGACCACAAGCCGAGGTTGGGGGCCGGGGGCAAGAAGATTGCCTTCCTTCATCCCAAGGATACCGGCGGGGTACTAATCGAGTTCTGCGAAAAAATATAAAATACTGGGAGAGAAAAAACATGAGCGAAAAACCGGCAAAACTTGCGGATATGGAGGCCAGAAAAGCGAAGGCCGAGGCAATGGGGGGAAAAGATGCAATCAAAAAACAGCACGAGTCGGGGAAACTGACCGCACGCGAGCGGATCGACCTGCTTTTTGATCCGGGGACCTTCCAGGAAATGGATCTGTTTGTCCGCCATCGTGGAACCCAGTTCGGCATGGCGAAGGTTGAAATACCCGCCGAAGGGGTCATCACCGGCTTCGGCAAGGTTGATGGGCGGACGGTCTTCGCCTATTCCCAGGATTTCACCGCCCGGGCCGGCAGCCTCGGAGAAATGCACGCCAAAAAGATCTGCAAGGTGATGGACGCCGCGATGAAGACAGGCGCGCCGATGGTCGGCATCAATGACTCGGGCGGGGCGCGCATTCAGGAAGGGGTCGATGCCCTCTCCGGCTACGGGAACATCTTCTTCCGCAACTCCAGCGCCTCCGGCGTGATCCCGCAGATCTCGGCGATCATGGGCCCCACGGCGGGCGGCGCGGTCTATTCGCCGGCGATGACCGACTGGATATTCATGACCAAAAAGAGCTCGTACATGTTCATCACCGGCCCCGAGGTGATCAGGGAGGTTACCGGCGAGAAGATCGACTTCGAGAGCCTCGGCGGGGCGATGACCCACAACGCCAAAAGCGGCGTCGCCCATTTTGCCTGCGAAAGCGACGCGGAGGCGATTGCGGAAATCAGGAAACTCCTTGGCTATCTCCCCTCCAACAACACCGAAACATCGCCTTTTGTCGAAACGAAAGACGCGGCCGACCGGATGGACGAGGCCCTCGATACGATTGTCCCGGAAAATCCCCGCCGGATGTACGACATGAAGCATGTGATCCGCGCCATTGTCGATGACGGCGAAATGATCGAACCGCACCAGTACTTCGCGAAAAATATCGTCATCGCCTTTGCGCGGATGGGCGGACGGGCGATCGGCATCATCGCCAATCAGCCGAAATTCCTGGCCGGCTGCCTCGACGTCGATGCCTCCGACAAGGCGACCCGGTTCATCCGTTTCTGCGACGCCTTCAACATTCCCCTTTTGACAATCGCCGACGTCCCCGGCTACCTGCCCGGCAGCGATCAGGAGTGGAAGGGAATCATCCGCCACGGGGCCAAGCTTCTGTGGTGCTACTCCGAGGCGACCGTCCCGAAAATCACGCTGATTACCCGGAAGGATTACGGCGGTTCGTACCTGGCCATGTGCAGCAAGGACCTCGGCGCCGATTTCGTCGTCGCCTGGCCGACTGCGGAAATTGCCGTCATGGGCGCGGAAGGTGCGGCCAACATCATCTTCCGCAAGGAAATCACCGCGGCCGAAGACCCCGTGGCGAAAAAGGCGGAAAAGATACAGGAATACCGCGATCTCTTTTCCAACCCCTATATGGCGGCCGAGCGCGGCTACGTCGATGCGATCATCGCCCCCCGCGAGACCCGGCCCACGCTGATCCGGGCCTTTGACATGCTGAGTTCCAAAAAAGAGATCCGCCCCTTCAAGAAGCACGGCAACATTCCCGTTTAACGGGGAACAACTTAACATAAGGATGATGCCATGAATATCAGGGAATGCGACAAGGTGGAAATTCTGACGTTGCAGGATAACTACATTGAAATTACCGCAATGGATAACACAAACGTTGTCCAGCGGGCCAATCCCGTGGATAAGGAGATGAAGCTCACCGTTTCACTTTTGGCCGAGCATGGGTTTTCCACGCTGGTGAAAGTTTACGATGGCGATTACGCGGCTTCGTTTATCTTCGATTTCGGCTATTCCAAAGACGGGGCGGCGCGAAATGCCGTCATCCTGAATGCCGACATGGCATCCGTCAAGGCAATGGTCCTTTCGCACGGCCACATGGACCATACCGGCGGCATCGAGGAATTGAGCAAGCTGATTCCCGGCGACAAGACAAAAATCGAGTTTGTCGTCCATCCCGGCGTTTTTAAAAAACCCCGCTACATCAAGATGGGCGAGGAACTGAAACTGTACTTCCCCGAATTTAACAGGGAAGACATAACCAAAGAGGGCTATGCCCTTGTGGATACAAAAGAGCCCTACCCGCTCGTTGACGGCTACGCCATGTTTCTGGGGGAAGTGCCCCATCTGACGGATTTCGAGAAGGGGTTCCCCGTCGCCTTCAGGCAGACAGACGGAAAGGAGGAGTGGGACCCGATCGAAGACGACACGGCGGTTGTGATGAACGTGCGGGGAAAGGGGCTCGTCGTTCTCTCCGGCTGCGCCCATTCCGGGATTGTCAACACCGTCCGTCACGCGACCACCGTCACGGGCATTGACAAGATTTGCGCGATCATGGGCGGCTACCACTTAAGCGGTCCTTTCTTCGAATCGATCATTGCCAGAACAACCGAAGAACTCAAAAAGTTGAACCCTCTATATATCGTTCCCTGCCACTGCACAGGCAGAAAGGCGATCATGCACATCGAAAAGGAGATGCCCGAGCAGTTCATCCTCAACATGGCGGGGACAAAACTGACCTTCGCCGCGTGATGCAGGGGCTTTTTGAGTAATCATGAATGAAAATTTGTATGAGACACTTCGCGTCGGCTTTCCCGAGAACGCCGACGCCCCGTGCCTGATTTTGCCGGACGGCTCGGCGATAAGCTACGGAAGGCTGGAGCAGGAATCGGCGAGATGCGCCAGCCTGCTTGTCTCACTGGGGGTAGTGCCGGGAGACCGGGTTGCCGTGCAGGTGAGGAAATCGCCGCAGGCCCTGTTTCTCTATCTCGGAAGCCTGCGGGCCGGCGCCGTTTATCTGCCGATGAACGACGCCTATCAGCGCCATGAAATCGAATACTTCCTGTCAGATGCGACCCCGCGGGTTTTTGTCTGCCGCCCGCAGATGCGGGCGCTGGCGGACGAGATTGCCGCAAAAACCGGGGTTGGCCGCGTCCTCGAACTCGACGACGAGGGGAAAGGCGAGCTGGCAAACATGTCGGTCGCGCAGCCTGACAACTTTTCAACGATCAACCGCGACGGCGACGACCTGGCCGCCATCCTCTACACCTCCGGCACAACCGGGCGCTCGAAGGGGGCGATGCTTTCCCATCGCAATCTCGCCGTAAACGCGCAGGTTCTGCACAAATACTGGGGGTTTAAGCCCGGCGACGTCCTTTTGCACATGCTCCCGATCTTCCACGTCCACGGGCTTTTCGTCGCGATCCACTGTTCGCTTTTAAACGGAACCCCCATGCTGTTCGAGCCGAAATTTGACGCTCAAAGGGCGCTTTCGCTGCTGCCGAAGGCGACCGTATTCATGGGCGTTCCGACCTACTACACCCGTCTTCTGTCCGACGCCGGCTTTACAAAAGAACTCTGTGCAGGAATGCGCCTGTTTGTCTCCGGCTCGGCGCCTCTGCTCATGGAGACCTTCCAGGAGTTCCAGCAAAGAACCGGCCAGACGATTCTGGAGCGCTATGGAATGACCGAAGGCAACATGTTCGCATCCAACCCCTGTGACGGCGAACGACGGGGCGGGACGGTCGGCTTTCCCCTTCCGGAGGTGTCAATCCGGGTCGTTGACGACGAAAACAGGCCGCTGGCCGCCGAAGAGATCGGCCATATCCAGGTCAGGGGCAAAAGCGTCTTTCGCGGCTACTGGAACATGCCGGAAAAAACAAGGGAAGAGTTCACCCCGGATGGCTTTTTCAAGACCGGCGATATGGGCAAATTCGACAAGGACGGCTACCTTGCCATCATCGGTCGCGCGAAGGACCTCGTCATCAGCGGCGGGCTGAATATCTACCCCAGGGAGATCGAGGAGATGATCGACATGATGCCCGGCGTCGCCGAGTCGGCGGTCATCGGCATTCCCCACCCCGATTTCGGGGAGGCCGTGGTCGCCGCCGTCATCCGCCAGCAGAACGAAACCGGAGAGGCCCTCACCGAGGCGGCCATCATCGCCGCCCTGAAACAGGAGCTCGCCGCCTTCAAAGTGCCCAAACGGGTCTGGTTCCTCGAAGACCTGCCGCGAAACGCCATGGGCAAGATCCAAAAAAAATCCCTCCGCGAGCAGTTCGCCGCCACCTTCACCTGACGGGGTCATCAGATTCAGCATGGTCGCATCTGAACTGAAACCCTGTTCAGGCGGCAGTTTTCAAGAGGCGTAGCCTGGATTATGGTCTCCATTAAATATTCGAGAAGCTCTATTCTTGAATCGTCCATGGCGGTTTTGTAGTTTAAAAACAACAAATGTCAAGAATGTAATTACGGCCAACGGCAAAGTTCACCGGGGCGTGGCTTTTTGCGCCTCCGGTGCAATAATTTGTTGGGCTATAAAGTTTGGCGCAGCTCCGGCATGGAGTTGGAGACCCAGTGCGCCGACTACTTTGAGGATAGTGTCAAAGCCAGGACTGCGATCACCGGAGAGAGCTTTATAAAGGCTTTCCCGTGACAGGCCGGCATCACGCGCCACTTGGGTCATTCCCTTCGCACGAGCAATATCGCCCAAAGCCCTGGTGATCAAGGCAGCATCACCTTTTGCCTCCTCAAGGCAAGCTTCCAGGTAGGCGGCCATCTCCTCCGGTGTTCGGAGATGTTCTGCAACATCGTACCGCGTGGTAATGGTTTTTTCCATGGATGACTCTCCTATAAGTTATCTGCGAGGCGCTGGGCGATTCTGATATCATTGGCCCGGGTGTGCTTGTCGCCTCCCGCCAACAGAATAACCACCGCACGGCCGCATCCCCGCACTCATGAAATGCCACCATTCCAATTTCAGCCTAAATACGTTGAAATACTTATAAATATCTTAACGTAACTATTCAGTGCCTTTTCCAGAATGATTGTCATTCCCGAGGGTTTAATCGGGAAAACGAAGTTTAATGAACTCGTCAAAAGTACATTTTCCCCTCCCCTTGCGGGAGGGGATTAAGGGGAGGGGAAAACTACATCCCGAAATACAGTCACTTATCACCCCCACCCGGACCCTCCCCCGTGAAGGGGGAGGGAATTTTAGACTTTTGACGAGAGCATCAAGTTTGATGGTCTCGTCAAAAGTCGATTTTGTCCC
>DYTH01000012.1 GCA_020726025.1 Syntrophus aciditrophicus
CAACGTGTTGATATTGAATGGGCAAATTCTATTTTTATATAAAATGTAGAATGTAAACCTGCCCCCTTATTTTTGACAGGCCGGGCAGAACCATGTTCCCCGTCCGCCCTGTTTTATCCGCTCGATTGTTCCACCGCAGCGGCGACAGACCTCGCCATGACGCGAATAGACCTTGAGATTATCCTGATTTTTTCCCATTTTCCCGAAAAGATCGCGCCAGTCGGAGATGGTCGTCCCCCTGCATGCAACGGCCCTGCGCAAAATCTCCCCGACCGCTTTTTTTACCTTGCCCCATTCCCCGAGCGTAAGGCTTTTTGCCGTCCTGCGTGGGTCTATCCCTGCGGAAAAGAGAATCTCGGAGGCGTAGATATTGCCGATTCCCGCTATCGCGCGCTGGTCCATCAGAAATGATTTCACCGGAATCGTCCGCGTCCGGGCCATTTCCAGAAAAACACGGGCGGCAATCCCCTTCAGAGGATCAGGAACAGGCGCCGGGGCGCCGCTTGACGGTCTTACAGCAACCGTCGCAAAACGGCGTGGATCAATCAAAAACAGGGTTCCTCCGGTAAAATGGATAATCAGGCGGGAATAAGCCGGAAGGGGGCGGTCAATGTTCGTAAATGGGGGTGCAGCCTGCCCTGGCTGGTAGAAAAGTCGGCCGGTCATCCGCAGGTGTAGAATCACCGTCAGACCGCCGACAAGGGTGATGTCAATAAACTTGCCCCTTCTTGCTACCCCGAGAAACTCATGCCCGGCAAGCTGAGGAATTTCTCCGAGCAGCGAATCCAGGACTTCGCTACGGAGAATTTTCTCCCCTTTCACGATGCCGTCAAGCTGGCGGCAGAGGGTTTCTACCTCGGGAAGTTCCGGCATTTCAGATCGTTACCTGCTCGAAAGCGAGGTTGTACAGGGCGTCTATGAAATGGACCTGAAGAGTGCCCGGCCCCTGTGAACGGGCGGCGGCAATTTGGCCGGCAATCCCCATCACCGCCATCGCCTCCGCGGCGGCTGCAAACGGATCGGCGCTTACCGCGGCGAAGGCGCCGCAGAGGGCGCTTGCCGTGCATCCGAGACCGGTCACCCTGGTCATCATCGGGTGGCCGGTTTTATTCATGATTACGCCGGCGGCGCCTATGATGTAGTCCGTCGCCCCGCTGATGCAGACGACAGAGCCGGATTGTGCATGCAGTTGCCTGCCTGTCGTCACGGCATCTTCGGAGGCGGCGCTGCTGTCAACCCCTCTGGTTTTACCTCCGGCATTGAGAAGCGCCATGATTTCCGAGGCGTTTCCCCGGATGATCTCCGGCGGGACGGCCTCGATCAGCTCGCGTGCGACGCCTGTGCGGTAGGAGGTTGCGCCGACGCCGACGGGATCAAAGACGATGGGGATGCCTTTCTTGCGCGCCGCCTCGGTCGCCAGAAACATCGAGCGCACCCACCCTTCGCTCAATGTTCCGATATTGATGACCAGCGCGGAGGCGATCCCGACCATCTCTTCCATTTCCTCTTCGGCATGGGCCATGACCGGCGAGGCGCCGATGGCAAGAAGGGCGTTGGCCGTGTTGTTCATAACCACATAGTTTGTTATGCTGTGGACGACAGGCGCCTTTCCCCTGATTGACTGAACGGTTGCCCAGATTGAAGCGGAATCCATATTTTCTACCTCCGGAAAAAGCAAAGGGTGCAAAGAAAAAACCATCTTAACGCATTACCCCACGGATAAAGGACCTTCCCTGGGGAGCCATTTATTTGGACGGCCCTGTCGGAACCGGACCAGCAAACTGCCGTCTAACGTCACTGGGGATAAGTATCTCACCGTTTGAGCGGGCATTATCCTGTTCGTGAACCCATTTGTCAAGGCAGTTCGAAAAAGCGAAGCTTCATGTTCATAAACTCGATATTCCAGCGTCTTTCGTTCAGAATCCGGCTGCCGCTGTTGCCGGGGTTGCGTTCTTCCACGTCAGGATACGAGTTTCTGGATGAGGGCGAGGCCGTTGTCCCGGAAGACGGCGTCGTAAAAATCCTGGGACAGATTTCGACTCAAAAGCGAGTCGATCTCCTCCCCGCGCGGCAGGATCACATTCGGGAAATCGGAACCGTAGAGAATCCGGTCCTTATGGGCTTCAAGGAAATCATTGCCGAGGTTGAACATCAATCCGGCGCCGGCGAGAAAAGAGAATGCCGTGTCCATATAAAGGGCGGGATGGTCATCAAGAAGCGCCCCGAACTGGTCGTACTCCAGCCCTCCCATGTGGGCGATGTTCGCCGGCAGATCGGGATACCGGGCAAGCAGCCTCTTGAAAGGGCCGATGCCGACAAACTCGTTGCCGACCGGGCCGGTTCCCACATGCAGCAGAAGGCGTTTTTTCTTTTCCATGACAAGTTCATACAGGGGAAAGAGCCGCTCGTCGTCGGGGAAGAAGCGCTGGACGAGCAGTTGGAGTTTGAAACCGATGATCCGGGGATGGGAAAGGAGGTCGGCGGCCATGGCCAGCCCGTCGTCATCGTCGGGATGGTAGGCGGCAAAGCAGTAAACATCGTCTAATTCTTTGAGAATAGTTATATTCCAGTCGTTAAGGGAGCGGGCCACCCCTTTTTTGTGCGCGTAGTTTGAATAAATGATGGGGCCTGCGCCGTGTTCCCTCAGGTATTCCACGGTCTGGCGCCAGTACAGATCATGAAGGACGCCCCACCCGTAATCGACAACGAACTGGCGCCGTATCGCGTCGGAGAGCTTGTCCGGGAAGAGGTGGGTATGAAAATCGACGATGGGGGAGGGGAGTCCCTGTCGGCTTTCGGTGTGATTCAAGGTCAGGCGCCCTTTCCCAGTTTGATTTCCTGATTCTGGCTCATCGCAAAGATCTCAATCTTCCTGCCTTCAGCTTTTCTCCGACAGCCTTCCACCATCTGATCCACCCCTTCATCCGTTCTGTCCTGGTTGTGATGAAACAGCCCGAAGCGGGAAACCCCGGCTTCGAGCGCAAGCTCCAGGGCATCCGTGCAGGTGGAATGACCCCATTTTCTCGTTGTCCGGTATTCTTCGGGAAGGTACTCGGCATCATGGACAAGAAGGTTGGCGCCCTTTGAAAAATTTACATAATCTTTTCGTTTCAGCCCGTCCGGGTGCTGATAGCCGAGTTCGTTGTCGGTCAGATAGACAAAAGAGACGCCGTCCTCCTCAAAACGGAAACCCAATCCGCCATTGGGGTGGCTGAGTTTTATGGCGGTTATCGTCATATCGTCGATTTTCATGGATCCTTCGCAAAAATCTTTGTGGGTGATTTTTGCCTTCACGTTTTCAATATTAACAGGGAAATAGGGCATCTGCATGACAGGTGAGATGGTGTTTTCGAAAGAATCCAGATGAAACGGGCAGCCGAAAACAGACAGTTGGGTGTTTTTCAGGAACAGCGGACGGAAGAACGGCAGCCCTATGACGTGGTCCCAGTGGACATGGGTGAAAATAAGCGTATAGGCATGTTTGTCTTCAGCCAGCAGAAGGTTCCCCAATCTTCGGATCCCCGTTCCTGCGTCTATGATGACAACACTGTCGCCCGTTGTTCTGATTTCGATACAGGCGGTATCACCGCCATAACGGTTATAATTGCTCCCCGAGACTGGTATGGAACCCCGGGCGCCCCAGCAGCGAATCAACATGCGATTCTCTCCTTGTCAGAGGTGTTGACTTTTGATCGTTTATCTTTTTTGCCAAGGCACAAAGGGAAAGGCAATCACACACCAAAAGGCAGACAATATGCGAAAAACAAACGCTTCAGGCAAAATACTTCAAAGATCGGAGCATTTAAGTCGCGTCTATTGGAACTGGCCGGAAAATATCCGCTTTGTTCTTTTATGTCAAGAACGAATCTTCTTTGGGATTCTGCCGAAGTTCACGGCGCCTGGTAGGTGGGGGCGTTTTTGGGGGCCCGGCCGCCCCTGGTTTTCTGGTAATAGGCGTAGGTCATCGGCTCCGCATTGTCAAGCGCCTCCGATTCGATCACCCTGCCGAGAAAGATCGTGTGGGTGCCGCAGTCCATGGAGTTGATCACCTCCGCCTCAAGGAAGGCGACGGCATTTTCAGTCACGACAGGGATGCCGGTTACGCCGGTCTTTATTTCGATGCCTTCAAATTTATTGATTTCCTTCCCTGATTTGAAGCCGAAGCGGCCGATCATCGTCATGGGGGTTTCCTCTTTGAGGATGGAGGCGGTGAATTTGTTGCTGGAAACGATCAACTCGTGGGTGTAATTCTGTTTGTTGATGCTTACGGCAACGGTGGGCGGTTCGGATGTTACCTGGAACACGGTGTTGGCGATCTGGCCGTTGAATGTCCCGTCCTTCCCGGCGGAAACCACGTAAATACCATAACTGATTGTGTAGAAAGCTTTTTTGTTCACCTTTTGTTCTCCTTTCATCTGTTGGGTTTATTTAACGCAGCTTCCCGGCGGGAATGCCGCAGGGCTATCGAACGGGACGTTCCCCGAAGATGCTCCTGCCGAGCCGGACGATCGTCGCCCCCTCTTCAACGGCTGCGATGTAGTCGCCGCTCATTCCCATGGAAAGCTCCTTCATCTCGACTCCGGGGATTCCGACCGCTTCAATTTCATCCCGCAACGCGCGAAGTTTGCGGAAAAATGGCCTGGCCTCCTCCGGGTCGTCGAAAAAGGGGGGCATCGTCATCAGCCCCTGTATCGAAAGATTGGGCATAGGGGCGATTGCGCGGACAAGGGCGATGGCATCGGCCGCGTCTGTTCCGCTCTTGGTCGTTTCCCCTGCGGCATTCACCTCGATCAGTATTTTCATGGTCAGACCGGCGGCGTCGGCCCGCCGGTTGAGTTCCACCGCCAGTTCCATGCGGTCAACCGAGTGAACCATAGTGAAGAGATTCACCGCATACCGCGCCTTGTTCGTCTGCAGGTGGCCGATCATGTGCCATTCCATAGACTTGCCGAATGTTTCGATCTTGCGTCTGGCCTCCTGGATGTAATTTTCGCCGATAATATCGACGCCGGCTTTTATCGATTCGATGATCCGCGCATCATCGACCGTTTTCGTTACCGCCATAAGCCGGACCGAGGAGGGCTGACGGCCGTTTCTTGTCGCCGCCTCCGCGATTTCCTCTCTTATTTTTCTGATATTCTCCGTAACACCCATGACTGTTTCCCCCTGAAACGATCATCTAAAAGCAGAGTCTCATGTTTATGAATCTCAACACTGATGAACTCGTCAAAAGTCAAAAATGCCCACGAATCGTCATTCCGGTGAAAACCGGAATCCAGAGATTTCAACGCGTTACAAAAACACTGGACACCGGTTTTCACCGGTGTGACGACTTTTTACGAGTTCATCAACGCTGGTATTCACCCGTCCGCCGAAAACGCAATCGCCCCGATTTTTTTCAGATTTTCGATAACCTCGGCAAGCGGAAGTCCGATGACGTTTGTGCAGGAGCCGCGAATCTCTTTTACGAACGAGGCGCTCATTCCCTGTGCGGCGTAGGCGCCCGCCTTGTCGTACGGCTCCGGCGTGTCGATGTACCAGGATATCTCGTCCGGCGTAATTTCCCGGAAAATGACTGTCGTCCGTACTGCCTCGGCTATCTTTGTCCCGGAAGCAATATGAACCATGCAGAAACCGGTATAGACCTCGTGCGCCCGCCCGCTCAATTTTGCAACCATTTTTCGGGCATCTTCACGAGAAACAGGTTTTCCGAGGATCTCTCCATCAATAAAAACGATCGTGTCGGCGCCGATCACCAGGCAATCGGGATTTTCCGCAGCGACGCAAAAGGACTTTTCAGCGGCAAGACGCCGGACATGCTGAGACGGCTCCTCACGGGGAAGGGCGGACTCATCAATATTTGCGGGAATGACGTCAAAAGAGAGCCCCGCCAGTTTCAACATGTCTATGCGTCGCGGCGAGGCCGAGGCGAGAATGATGCGTTGATTGATTGCGATCCCCATTCAGCGCTTCTCCATCTGGCCGGATTCTTCCCGGCTGGTCATCCGTTTTTCCAGGGCAAGCCGCAGAACCTCCATCATGTCTTCAACATAATGAAAGGAAATATCCCTGCGGACCCGGGCTGAGATATCCTCGAGGTCCTTTTTGTTCCATTTCGGCATGATGATGGTTTTCACCCCGGCCCGATGGGCGGCGAGGATCTTTTCCTTAATTCCTCCCACGGGCAATACCGTTCCCCGAAGGGTGATTTCCCCGGTCATCGCGAGGTTTTTCCGGACCGTCCGGTCCGTTGCGAGCGATGTCAGGGCGGTGAGCATCGTTACGCCCGCCGAGGGCCCGTCCTTCGGGGTGGCGCCGGAGGGGACATGAATATGGACATCCCGTTCGGTGAAGTAATTGGCGTCTATTCCGATGGCCTCCGCGTTGGAACGGATGTAGCTCATGGCCGCAGTGGCTGATTCCTTCATTACGTCGCCAAGCTGGCCTGTCAGAGTCAGCCCTCCTTTGCCCTTCATTGCCGTCGCTTCCACGAAAAGGACGTCTCCTCCGGATGGCGTCCAGGCAAGCCCCATGACCACGCCCGGTTTTGCCGTTCGTATCGACGTTTCACCGTTTATCCGCAATGGGCCAAGGAAAGAGTGCAGGTCGGCCGCCGTGACGGTCGTTTTTTCCACCTTCCCCTCGGCGATCCGGCTGGCCACCCCCCGACAGATCGCGGCAAGCTCCCGTTCCACGTTCCTGAGCCCCGCCTCCCTGGTGTAGCCGGTGATGATTTTTGTCACCGCGCCCCGGGTGATTCTGATGTCTTCCGGTTTGAGGCCGTTTGCCTCCCGTTGCCTCGGGATCAGGTACCGCTCGGCGATATGCGCCTTTTCGTCTATTGTGTAGCCGGGAAGCTCGATGACCTCCAGGCGGTCGCGCAAGGCCGGCGGGATTGTCTCCAGCATGTTCGCCGTCGTGATGAACATCACGCGCGAAAGGTCAAATGGTACGTTAAGGTAATGATCTGTAAATGAAAAGTTCTGCTCCGGGTCGAGTACTTCCAAAAGCGCTGAAGAGGGGTCGCCCCGGAAGTCGTTCCCCACTTTGTCGATCTCGTCGAGCATGAAGACAGGGTTGTTGGACTGCGCCTGCCGAATTCCCTGGATGATCCGACCGGGGAGCGCCCCGACGTATGTTCGACGATGGCCGCGTATCTCTGCCTCATCGTGCATGCCTCCCAGCGAAATGCGGATGAACTTTCTTCCCAGGGCGCGGCCGATGGAATGGCCGAGCGACGTCTTTCCCGTACCCGGAGGGCCGGCAAAACAGAGGATCGGCCCTTTCGTGTCCGGCTTCAGTTTGCGGACGGCGAGGTACTCCAGGATACGTTTCTTTGGTTTTTGCAGCCCGTAGTGATCGTCATCGAGCGCCTTCCGGGAGACCTTGATATCGATTTTATCTTCCGTACTGTCATTCCAGGGCAGTTCGGTGATCCAGTCCAGATAGGTCGCCGATACGGTATATTCGGCTGATGAGGGATGCATCCGGGAAAGACGGGCCAGTTCCCGTTCGGCTTCCTTTTTTGCCTCTTCGGGGAGGTTCTTTTTTTCTATTTTGGTCCGATATTCTTCTATTTCGATTTTTTCGTTGTCGGTCTCCCCGAGTTCTTTCCGGATGGCGCCCAATTGCTGACGCAGGAAATACTCCCGTTGGCTTTTGTCGATGTCCCCTTTCACTTCGTCCTGGATTTTGTTGCCGAGCTCCAGGATTTCCACCTGGTGGTTGACAAGCCTGGTCACCTCGCGCAGCCGCTTTCTGACCTCCAAAATGTCAAGGATATTCTGTTTTTCTTCGAGAGAGACGTTGATCACCGAAGCGATCACATCGGCCAGCACCCCCGGTTCGGTAATGGATTTGGCCATTGCCCCGAACTCCTGCGGTAGAAAGGGCGACAGTTTAATAATCCGGTCGAAAAGGTTGACAAGATTCGCCATCAGGGCTTCAACCTCGAGGTCTTTTTTTCCTTTGTCTTCCAGAACCTCGATGCGTCCGTTCAGGTAAGGCTTTCCGTCGATCAGTTCCGTCAATCGAAACCTGCCGATTCCCTGAAGCAAAAGCTGGGTCTTGTTGTCTGCCATTTTGGCCATTCTGACAATGGAGACAGTCGTCCCGGTGTCATAAAAGTATTCTTTTTTATTGAGGACTTCCAGATTCTCGTCCGTTTTTTTAACCATGATCATGCCGATCATCCGGCTGCCGGTCATTGCTTCATCGATCAGCGTCATGGGGGCGTTCCCTGTGACCTCGAGTGGAATAAGCATTTTCGGAAAAACAAAGACGCCGCTCATGGGCAAAAGCGGAAGCACCTCGGGAATGCTGGCGTTTTTCATCTCTTCCGGTTGTGACATGGATACCTCTCGTAATTTGCGACTTATCCGGGTGCGACGGGTTTTATGTTTATTTTGCTGATTTCCCTGGGGATGCTTTTGGCAAGGCGTATCTTGAGAAGTCCTTCGTTGTACTCTGTTTCGGCTGTCGCCGTGTCGGTCGAAGCTGGCAGGGCGACGGATCTCTCGAAATATCCGGACGGTATTTCAGCCAGGCAGTACCGGCCGATTGTTTCGGGTGGAAGGGCCTCTCTGGTTCCCGATATCTTGATTGTGCGGGGCGCTATCTCCAGATCGATTCCCGAGCCCTGAATACCGGCGATTTCAGCGATAACAACGATTTCATTTTCGGTTTCGTAGATGTCTATATGGGGTCGCCACCTCTGCCGTGAAAACGCGAATCTCGGCTGGGCCGGATGCAGCATCTCTTCCACGGTCTTGAATATGTCGTATTCGGTGTTTTTTGGGTTGTCCGAAAACCTGATTTTGACGTAATTCATAGGCGACGTCCCTTTCCCCCAAGGCCATTTCCTCGATCAATCAAATGCCCGAATAATATGCGCCGTCGATTATGAGACGTCAAGCGAAAATATAAACCCATACTGAATTTGACTTTTCTGAAAGCATGGGAGTAAGATGCCTGCCATGCACGGTGCGGAGGGCATATTTCACGTTGAATCGTAGACTGGTCTGTGTAAAATTAACTTTATGGAGAAAAAGCAATGGGTTCATCCGATTTCAGCCGCAAGGTAAAACAGAATGTTTCCAGCAATTTTGATCAGAGCTTGACGATTTACCAGGATTTTGAAGACAAATACCATTTTTTCGCGGAGTTTACGGCGAAGATGGCGGAATGGATAGGGATACGACCCGGCGCGTCGATTCTGGATTTGGGCTGCGGCAACGGGATATCGTCCCGTGTGCTTTGTGAAGGCTTCGGTTGCCGGGTGTTGGGGATAGACCTCTCGCCAAAAATGGTCGAGGCGGGGCAGAGAATGTTGAGCGATCTTGAAGATGTGCGTCTGATGGTCGGCGATGCCGAATTTCCCGGGGAGCTGGCGGGGGAAGAGCGTTTTGATTATGCGCTCTACAACGCGTCCATTTTTGTCTTTCCGGATGCGAACCAGGCGTTGCGTGAAGCTGCAAAGTGTCTGAAGGAGGGCGGTGAAATAGCCTTTTCGTTTTATCCAGCGATTCTTGGCCCGAATGACGAGGACCTGATGGATGAGGCATTCCGGAGGTCGGGCTTTACCCCGCCCAAATTCAGGGTCATCACGACTTACGAAGCTGCCTGCGGGGCGCTGGAAGAGCACAAGGGGCCAGTGGGCCACTACCGCTGGGTGCAACCGCTGGATGTGGGTTTTCTGAAAGATTTTTTTTCGATACCGGCCCAGTCTGCCTCTCTTTTTCCGGGCCTTGACTATGAAGAGCGCCGCGAAAGGGTCCGGCGGCTGTTCGACTCCATCGCCGATCTTGCCGAGAAGGGCTCGGTGGTCTGGCGCATGGCGCGGGCATGAGTTGTCAAAAATCTCCTTGACATCAGGGTGGAAAATTTTCTATTTTGAAGTCAAATCACGATAAATTTCCACAGGGCCCTGTTATTTCACCGGCAACACGTCATTATTCATAAGAATGGTTATTTGATGCTTCGTTGTTTGTCGTCAGGAATGTTTTGGTTCGAAAAGTTCAAGGGTTTTTGCCGCGCTGTCCATAAAGACGGGAAGTCGGCGTTGCATGATTAACCGGATTACTTTTACGAAGGAGGTGCATGTTATGGGTGATTCAAAAGGCGAAATTGTCGTTCAGAAAATGGTCATCGAGGATGTTGACGCGGTTCTTGGGATTGACAGGAAGATACGAAAAATCGGGGAGGCAATCACCTATCAAAATGCGACGACGGAGTCGATCCTGACGATCGACAGGATCGGCCGGGGAAAGAATGCGAGCAGTTATGCGGACATGATTACCGGCGATATATCCGGCATGCTTGAGACGAGTTTTGTCGCCAGAATTAACGGCAAGGTTGCCGGATTCGTGATCAGCCGCAAGGCCTCCATCGGCGATCCCCCGACGGAGATTGGTCTCATCCTGATCATGGGGGTAACCCCCGAATACTGGGGACAAGGCGTTGCCAAAAGGCTGGCCGAGGGGCTGATTGCACAGTACAGATCGATGGGATTGAAGGAAATCAGAACACCAATCGACGAACGCGACATGCAGCTTCGCGATTTCTTCAGCAAGATGGGTTTTGGGGTTGGCCACATGATCGATTATGCGAAAAAATTGTAAATAGTATCAGGTTTTTATATTCACGGGACAAAGGCATACCGGCGCATGGGCCGGGGATACAGGAAGAGAGAATCCCCGGACCGATGGATCCCGGCCATCGTGAAAAAGCGTGTTCCAACGGAAGGCGCGTCTTTCAGATAACCTCGCTGATATGGACCGCCTTGAACTTTCCGCCGGAGGCCACGGCCGCCTTGGAGAGCTGAATGAGGCAGCCGGGGCAGTCGGTAACGACAAGAGCCGCCCCGGAGGCCTCGATGTTTTTCTGTTTGTTCCCCAGAATCTTTGCCGCCACTTCGGGATGATCGATATGGAATGAACCGGCGCCGCCGCAGCAGACACTGGCGCCGTCCATTTCGACAAAGTTTCCCGCTTCTTTCAGAAGTTCCCTGGGCTGTCGCGTTATTCCCTGGCCGCGCGCCAAATGGCAGGGATCGTGAAAGGTGATGACTGCATCTGTTTTCTGGCGCGGTTTATAACCGGCTTTTACCAGGTATTCCGTTAAATCCATCACTTTTTTGCTGAAGGTTTCCGCCTTTTCTTTCATGGCGGGATCGTCGGCAAAGTAAGCGCCGTAATTCTTCAGGGTCGCGCCGCAGCTTGCGCAGTCCGTGACGACAATCCCGGCATCGTCGAAAATCGCGATGTTTTTACGGGCAAGCTCCAGGAAGTCTTCGCGCTCGCCGTGGGCAAGATGGGGAAGACCACAGCAGACATTCTTCTTTTCGGCAAGCGGGGCGGTACTCCCGATGATTTCCCTGCTCTGGGCTGCCGCATCCGGAAACATCATCTCCATGCCGCAGCCGTGGAAATAAGAAATGCGTGCATTTTTTGATATGTGTCTGTCTGACTGGGGCGCTTTTCTGCCGATGGCGGCAGGGCCGGCGAACGATTTCAGAAAACAGGAACGGGTCAGCTCTTCCGGGGCCATCCCGTAGGGGACAAGTCTGTTGAGGCCCGTTTTGCGCAGTAAGGACAGTGAGCCGGCCGCTGCCGATACCACCGCAGGATGTTTCAGGATGCCGCCGACCACCCTGTATTCGAGGTTCGGGCCGCCGAAAAGGTCAGTCAGGTACTGGCGCACATCCACCATTGCCTCGTCGGTGGGGACTCCGGCCGGGCAAATTTCGACGCAGGCGCGGCATAAAAGGCAGAAATCAACCGCTTGAAGAACCGCGCGCGTCGGTTTCAGCCCCCCTTCGGACAGCGCCTTGACGATGGAGTTTTTCCCCCGTGCCCCCGTTGCCTCTATTTCCTTGACCCCGAAGAGCGGGCAGACCGTAAGGCAGGCGCCGCAACGGTCGCAACTGTGAATCATCCTTGCGGCATCCCGGAGCAGTTTGCCGCTTGATTCTTCTTTCATCATTTCCCCTTGTCTAAGGTCCTGTCATCAAATAGCCTGAGCATCTTGCATCTCATCTTCGGGCTATCTTTGGCCGTGGCTCAATCACAAAATCCTCAACGCAGCGCTGCTGCGTCTCCGGGTTTTGTTCAATCGCCGCAACCAAATATAACCCAAGTCTGAGCGCAATCTTGTCCAGGTTATTTGGTGACAGGCCCTAATCATTTCGGCGCTTATGTGTTTTGCCCGAAATGATGTCCATTGTTTTTTCAAGAACCTGCATGCGTCGATCTTTCGAGACGTCCGCAACGTGCGATTTTCGCAGCTCTTGTTTCAACGTGATTTGCGGTCACAGGGTTTTTACCAGATTTTCCCCGGGTTCAAGAGTCCCTTGGGATCGAGCGCCGCCTTGACGGCCTTCATCGTCCGGACTGCGACATCGCCCACGGCATGGGCAAAATAAGGCCGTTTTGTGATCCCGATCCCGTGCTCGCCGGAGAGTGTTCCGCCGACACTCAGAGAGGCGGCGAAGATATCCTCGATTGCCTGGTGAACTTTTTCTTTTTCGCCGGGGAGGGACATGTCGCAGAGGATCGACGGATGGAGGTTGCCGTCGCCGGCGTGACCGTAAACGGTGATGAGCAGGCCGTACTTTTCACCGATCTTCTGGATGAGCTTGACCACTTCGGGAAACTGGTCGCGGGGAACGGAGATGTCCTCGCTGAAGTGGTCCGGTGCAAGTGTGGCGATGGCCGAGCTGATTCCCCGGCGGATGGCCCACAGCTCGTCGGCCTCCTGCCGGGAGGATGCGGCCCGGAACAGGATCGCCCCGCAGGACGCGGCGACTGCTTTGATCCTGTTTGACTGTGATTCCAGCGCCGCCTCGTCATCGCCGTCTATTTCGATAATGACCGCGGCAGCGGCCCCGGGGGGGATTTTCATCTTCCGTTTCTCGGTCGCGACCGTAAGGCAGGTTTTGTCGAGTATCTCCGATGCCGCAGGGACGATGCCCGCCTGCAGCATGTCGTGAATCATCCGGCAGCCTTCGTCGAGCCCGGGAAACATCACCTGCAGCGAATTGCGCATCTTTGGCATCGCAATCAGCCGCATCAGCGCCCGGGTAATGACTCCGAGGGTGCCTTCGGAGCCGACAAAGAGGCTCGTCAGGTCGTAGCCGGTGACGTTTTTTATCATCTTGCCGCCAGTCTGCATGACGGCGCCGTCGGCCAGCACCACCTCGAGCCCCATTACGTAGTTTTTAGTGACCCCGTATTTGACGGCCCGCATCCCTCCGGAGTTTTCCGCCACATTGCCGCCGATCGTCGAGAATTTCCAGCTTGCCGGGTCGGGGGGATAGAAAAGCCCTTTTGCGGCGCAGGCATTGTAGAGATCGACGGTCCTCATCCCCGCCTCCGCGGTCGCCATCATGTTTGGTTCGTCCAGCTCGACGAGCTTTGTCATCCGGTCGAGAGACAGGGATATTCCGCCCTTCAGGGGGACGCTTCCCCCGGTGCGGCCGCTTGCGGCGCCGCGCGGCGTAACGGGGATATCGTTTTCGAAGGCGATGGCCATGACCCGCGACACCTCTTGCGTAGTGAACGGGCGGACGACCAGATCAGGCTTGTTGAGCGGCACCAGGGGCACAAACGACGAGTCGTAAGAGTAGCCGAACAAATCCAGTTCCGAATCGAGTGCGTTGTCCGTGCCGACAACATCACGAATTTTCTGCACGATATGTTTCGCGATCATATTTTCAAAGGCCTCCTTTTTGGCCGGGAGCTTTTAGCATAATCAACCAGGTGAAACAACTCCCGCCGCCTTGTCATCCCGTCTTGCCTGTTTCAACGCAGACGGGATGCTCCGGGACTTTTCTCATCAGTAGAGCGGATATTCAAGGAGTCGGCACTCGATTGCCCCGTTGTAAAAGGGGATGCGCCTTTTGGTGCGCAGGCCGATGCTCTTGGCAAGGGGAAGATTGCCGGTGAAGATGAAGCCGTTGCAGCCCTTGCCGCGCTGCTTGAAAAAATCGCCGATCCCCTTGTAAAGACCTCCGAGCGTGGCGATGTCGCCGGTGCGCTCTCCGTAGGGCGGGTTGACGACGATCACGCCGCCCCCTTCGGGGACGGGTGTTTCGGCAAGCGGGCAGACAAGAAATTCGATGGCATTTTCGACGCCGGCCGTTTTGGCGTTCTGTCTTGCCGCTGCGATGGCCGCGGGTTCGATATCGGCGGCGATGATCCGGGCGGCGCTTTCGTGTTTTTCAGCGCGTGCGTGCAGCCGCATCTTTCGCCATTCCACGGCGTCAAATCCCCGGATGTGGTAAAATCCAAAGTTGTTCCGGAGCAATCCCGGCGCCATCCCCTGGGCAAGGAGCGCCGCCTCGATGGCAAGTGTTCCGCTTCCGCACATGGGATTGACGAAGGTACCTGTCCTGTCCCAGCCCGTGGCGGCGATCACCGCCGCCGCCAGCGACTCCTGCATCGGCGCGGCAAGCGGAATCTTGCGGTATCCCCGCCGGGCCAGCGGTTCGCCGGAGGTGTCGAGGTAAACCTCGACGTCGTTTTCCCTCCAGAAGACATGCACGACCGCCTTGTCCCTTTCCGGACCGGAATCGGGGCGTCTGCCCCTCCTTTCCAGCATCCGGTCAACGATCGCGTCTTTCGTTTTCTGGTTGACGAAGCGGCCGTCGGTGATGGAGGGGGTGTCCACCGTCGATGTGACGCAAAGATAGGCGTGTTCGCCCCGATCCCACAGGATATCCTCCCACGCGATGCTGCGCACTCCCCGGTAGAGATCGAACGGATTGTTGGCGCGGAATGTTTTGAGCCGGTACAGGACCCGATGGCCGGTGCGCAGATAAAGGTTGAGGCGCAGTGTGTCGTCGAGAGCGCCCTGCGTTTCGACGGAGGCCTCACCCTCCTTCAGCGTGGAAAAGCCGAGGGCGCGGATTTCGGCGGCCAGCCACTGGACGATCCCCTTTGGGCAGGTAATCACTATTTTTTCCTTGTTATTGTTCAAGGGCATCTCGTTTCTCCTAAAAAAAAGTTTGCTATCTTCGCCGGAAGCAGGTAGAAAATCAAGCTGTTTTAGCGCGTGCAATGAGAGTTGTCTTTTGATGATGCGGGATTGTGCCTTAAGGAGGCAGCGCCGTGACGTATGGGAGTGACAGGAATGTGCTTTTCTATATCCTGATGGGTGTCGTAACCCTGCTTTTTCTATGGCTGCTGAAGCCCTTTTTCTTTCCCGTCTTCTGGGCGGCGGTCATTGCCGGCATTACCCGTCCCCTCTATTTCAAGATCAACGAACGGATAGGGCGCCCCACCTTGAGCCTGACGCTTCTTTTTTTATGCATAGCGTTTGTTCTGATGGTGCCGCTGGCCGGGCTTGGAGTCCTTATCCTCAACGAATCAGCCGACCTGTATAAGATGATGCGGCCTGGAGAGTACAGTGTGAACGAGGGCGTTCAGCGGATGATCGATGCGATGACCGACAATTACCTCGCACGCCTGGTTGATGTCAACCGGGAGATGATCCTTGCCCGGGCGATTGAAGCCGTAAGGTCGTTTGCGAATTATCTTGTGGTTCATTTGACCAGAATAACACAGAACACCCTCGCGCTGGTTGTCCAGTTCGGCATCATGCTCTATACACTGTTCTACTTTCTGAGAGACGGGGAGAAGTTCATGGATATGATGGCGAAGGTGATGCCGATGGATGCGGAAAAGCAGCAGTTTCTCTTCCGTCAGTTCATCGTCGCCGCCCGCTCCACGCTGAAGGCGACGCTGATTATCGGCGGAATTCAGGGGGCTATCGGATCGGTTGTTTTCTTGATCGGCGGGGTCAAGGGGGCGTTTGTCTGGGGTGCGCTCATGATTTTCATGTCCATCATTCCTGTTGTCGGAAACGCGATCATCTGGGTTCCCGCCGGCGTCATCATGCTGCTTATGGGCAATATCTGGCAGGGGATTATGATCCTTGCCGCCGGCGTCTTTGTGATCAGCGCCGTGGATAACCTGATTCGGCCTGTTCTGGTCGGACGGGACGTGGAGATGCACCCGCTTTTGATCTTCCTTTCGACGCTGGGGGGGATTGCCCTGTTTGGTTTTTCCGGATTTGTCATCGGCCCGGTTGTCACCGCGCTGTTGATTGCCGTCTGGGAAATGCACGAGAAATTCTACCAGGAAAAACCGGGGATATAATTCCTGTATTGCCCTGCATCTCCATCCTTCCACCCGCAGAGGCGGGAAACTGCAAAAATTGATTGACAAGTCAATCAATTTTCATTAAGGAGCGACCATGATTAAAACAGAGCGGGAAAAAAACATCATCGAGGCGGCCTTGAAGGTCTTCAGCCGCAATGGTTATGCGGACACCCGCATGGCGGATATCGCCGCCGAGGCAGGGATGTCTTACGGCCTCGTCTATCACTACTACCAGAACAAGGAAAAACTGTTTGAGGCCATCGTCGAGGACTGGTGGGCCGGATTTTACAGGGAACTCGAATCGCTCAAAGTCGGCGATGCGACCACCGAGGAGAAATTACGCGGGATCATCCACTACCTGCTTTCGGTTTACGAAAAAAAACCCGATCAGATTTCGATATTTGTAATTGAGATATCAAGGGGTTTCGTCGATCACGCGGATTCCCGGGGAAAAGGGAAATTCGGCAGACTATTCGATCTGTGCCGGGAAATCATGGAGGAGGGGCAGAAAAACGGGTTTTTGAGAAACGACATTGCCGCCCGTTACCTGACCTATGTTTTTCTCGGCTCGATAGACACCTTTTTATCCGTCATGATTCTGGGCGGGGAAAAGATGAACGCATCCAGAGAAGAACGCATCAGCGACGGAATCGCCAAGGTGTTTTTTCAGGGGGCGGTAAAGCCGCGGGAATAGGGGTGGGGGCAAAACTCGCCACGATGTACACGTTGAACGACATCGGGCGGATGATGATCTGCCGGGCCTGCTGGGCGATGGAAAAGGGCGATTCGGATGCATCCGTTCTTGCGTCTTCCGCCAAGCTTTTCGCAAGCGAAGGGGTCGAGCAGATTGCCGGGATGGCGATGCAGGTAAATGGCGGGCATGGCTACCTCAAGGGCTCCCTTGCGGAGAGGCTCTACCGGGATGCCCGTTTTGCCGCCCTTGCCTGCGGCGCCTCCGAGATGCAGCGCGCCTTTATCGCGAAAGACACCCTCGACAGGTTTAAAGCCTGACTTCTTGGCTGCATCCAAAAGAGACGTCGTGCAGCATTACAGGTTTCTATCTACACCAGCAACCGTAACGGTTGTTTTCGTCTCTCCGACCGTTTGTTCCTGGGTGAACACAACCATGAAGGGGATTTCACTTTTTGGTAAAATACGTTCAGCGGGGAAGTCACTCCCCATGGGATTGGAAAGTTCCCGTTGAATTTCGATCTCCGTCATGGCGCCCAGCTCCTCATCCGTAATAATATTACCGCAATAGGCGATTTTTTGTCCGATAACGGCATCGGAGGAGTCGGTGATGACGAGCCTTATTTTTATTTGAGAAACGGGATAGTCCGCATCATTTGCAACAACCCCCTCGATAACCTGGAGGCTGCCTGAAATGATGTTTGTGACCGTGCGTCGCCGAATATCCTTTATTTTTAAAGATTCAAGCGAAACGTGTACATCCTTTTTTTCCTCCGGAAAAATGTTTTTCAAAACGGGAATGCCCTTGAGATAGGGCCTCACATAAAGAATCGCGCTGTTTCTGATGTCCGGGTACAAGGCAAAAACAACGGCGCCTACGGTAATTGTAATAAATACGCAGACAGCGGCAATCGCAAGAAGCATTCTTCCCCAATGCCGTTTTTTTGCTTGCTGTGCAATGGGCGCATCTTCTTTTTCGACCTCATTTTCTTCGCCGTTCTCCGGGTTCAAGGAGGACTCCTTCTTGAAATCCACCGAAGGCTCGCCTTCCGATCGAGGCTGCGCCAGTGGATTTTCAATTTCCTTTTTGCCCTGCATCGCGTATTCCGGAGAAAAACGATCATCGGAAGTTCTTTTGGCATCGCTTATTCTGACGGAGGGGAGCTCCGCAGATTCGCCCAGTTTATGGTCGGCTGTTTGCGTCTGGAAAAATACATTCTGGCATCTGGTGCAGCGGACCCAGATGCCGTCTTCCCCCATCAGGGAGTCGTCAAAACGATAACGGGTTTCACATTTCGGGCATTGTATAATCATATCCCCTCCTTGAATTAAGGCGATTTATGCGTATGAAGATTCTGGGTCCCTGAATATCCGGACATCAGGGAGGTGACGATATTTTTCGTTGCAATCGAGACCATACCCGACCACGAACGCATCGGGGATGGAAAACCCCACATAATCGGCGGTAAAAGGAATGGTTCTCCTGGATGGTTTGTCGAGCAAAACGCAAACCCTTAAGGATGCCGGGTTTCTTTTTTTCATGATATCGACCAGTCCCGAAAGGGTAATCCCCGTATCCAGGATATCCTCGACAATCAGAATATCCCTGCCCGCTATCAGCGCGTCGATATCCTTTTTGATCACGACACTGCCCGAGCTTTCCCTGCCGCTCCCGTAGCTCGAAATCATGACAAAGTCAACCGAACTGGGAATATGCAGGGCTCTTATGATATCGGCCAGAAAAATGAAGGCGCCTTTCAAAACGCCGATTACGAGCAACTCCCGGCCCGCGTAATCCCGGTCAATCATTGCCGCCAGTTCGGCCACCCTGCGGAGAATATCCTCTTTCGGAAGGAGAATCTCCGTTGCCGAATCAACCATCTGAAAACCTCCCGTGACAAAGAAAATATAAAAAATTTAGTGAACAGTAAACGACGAAGCAAACCATGTCAATCAAAAACATGAAAAAACAGGCTTCCCCTGAGGCGGCAATACCCGATTGCAGTTCCAGCCCATACATGGTAGTTCCCCCGCAGACAAAAACTGCCTTCGGGCGAATACCCTGTGAGAAAAGGAACAGATGACCGATAAAATCCCCGTTGCCCTTGACGAAATACTTCTCTCGGTAGAAAAGCCGAGCCGCTATACGGGCGGAGAATTGAACGCCGTCAGAAAGGATGGAGCGGGGCGCACCAAGTTTGCCCTCGCCTTTCCGGATGTTTACGAGATCGGGATGTCCCATCTCGGACTCCAGATACTTTACAGGATTCTCAACGATTTGCCGGATGTTCTCTGCGAGCGCTGCTATGCCCCCTGGCCGGACATGGAGGAAAAGCTGCGCCGACACGGGATGCCCCTCTGCTCGCTGGAGTCGCGCCGTCCCCTGTCGGTCTTCGACATCGTTGGATTTTCGATCCAGTATGAGCTTTCCTATACCAATCTGCTGATGATGCTCGATTTGGGGGGGATTCCCCTGAAAACCGAAGGGCGGGACGAAAGCCATCCCCTCATTTTGGCTGGCGGTCCATCGGTGTTCAATCCCGCGCCTCTTGAAGCCTTCATTGACCTCTTCGCCATTGGAGAAGGCGAGGAGATTATCACGGAGATAGCCCATTCCGTCAGGGAATCGCGCACGGCAGGCAAAAATCGAAAAGAGCAGCTCGAAGCCCTGGCCGCCATTCCGGGCATCTACGTTCCTTCCATTCATTCTCGAAACGACAGAATAAAAAAAAGAACGGTTGCCAACCCGGATGTGTGGCGCGAACCGGCCTCTCCGATCGTTCCGCTGATGAAAACGGTGCATGACCGGATAAGCCTGGAGATTGCCCGCGGCTGTACACGCGGCTGCCGCTTCTGTCAGGCAGGCATGGTGTGGCGTCCGGTGCGGGAAAGAACGCCTTCGGTCCTGGAAGAGATGGCCGAAGGTATGCTGAAGTCAACCGGCCATGACGAAATATCCCTTCTTTCGCTTAGCTCTGGAGATTATTCACGAATTGAAGAGCTGCTGACGACGCTGATGAACCGTTATTATCCACGCCGGATAGCGATGGCCCTGCCTTCGCTGCGGGCCGAAACGATTACCCCGGGGCTGATCGAGGATATACGGCGCGTCAGGAAGACAAGCTTCACCCTCGCGCCGGAGGCGGGCACCCAGCGGCTGCGGGATGTGATCAACAAGGGGAACACCGAAGAGGAGCTTCTTTTGACAACACAGAGGGTCTTTGCTGCCGGATGGAAGGGGGTGAAACTCTACTTCATGCTTGGTCTCCCCGGCGAGACAGAGGAAGATCTTGAGGGGATCATCGAGCTTGCCCACAGGGTTCTGCATACATCCAAAAACCGGGGGCAGGTCACCGTCAGCCTTTCGACCTTTGTTCCGAAACCGCACACCCCATTCCAGTGGGAAAGGCAGATAGGCATCGACGAGATAACAGAGCGGCAGAATTTTTTCAAAAAACGCATCAGAAACAAAAATATCCATATCAAATGGCACGATGCCCGGATGAGTTTTATGGAAGGGATATTCTCGCGCGGCGGGGTGGAAACCGGGGCGCTTGTCGAAGAGGCGTACCGTCTTGGCTGCCGGTTCGACGGCTGGGGAGACAGGCTGCGTTATGATCTGTGGGAAGAGGCGATCCGTCGTACCGGCATAGACGCGGCGTCGTATCTGCGGGCGCGTTCTCATGATGAAGAACTCCCCTGGGCCATGATCGACTGCGGCCTCAGCCGTGAATTTCTCCTTGATGAAGCGGCAAAGGCCGGGACGCAAACGGCGACGCCGGACTGCCGAACCGGTCCGTGCAGCAACTGCGGCGTCTGCGACCACAAAACGATCAAGGTGATGACCGTTCCCGATGATGCGCCGGTCGGCAGCTTTGTCTCCACCTTTGCAACCGCTGAACCGGCAGAAAGGGCGGAAAGGGCCTTTCGCCTTCGCTTTACGAAGCTTGGCCCGGCCCGCTTTCTCTCCCATCTGGAACTCTCCGCCGCACTCAACCGGGCGATGATGATGGGGGGAATCTTCTTCGCCTATTCCCATGGTTTTCACCCCCATCCGCTGATTTCTTTTTCCGCGGCGACTTCAGTCGGCATGGAAAGCCGTTGCGAACTGGCCGATATCCGCATTCATGATCCAGAAACGGACATTGCCGGGCTTCTGGCGCTGATCAACAGAGGGCTGCCGGAGGGTATGGTCGTCACGGCAATCCGTGAACTTTATCCCAGTGACCATTCCCTGGCCAGTCTGACCGCCGGATTTCTCTTTTCGATCGTTCTGCCGCCGGATAAGGCGAAACTTCCGCCAGAGAAAATAGAAGCGGCAATCGGCAGTTTTATGGCGGCTGACCTTTTTCTGGTAAAACGGGGGGACCATTCCAGGGGCGCTTCGCATGCCGATAAAGAGAAAGATATCAGGCCGTTTGTTGAATCCATGACACTCGACAGATCTTCGGGGGCCATCATGCTTGCCGCCAATGCCGGTCCGGCGGGGACGGTTCGTCCAACGGAGCTTCTGACGTCGCTTTTCGGCTTCACGCCGGAGGAGTCGCTTAGCTTTCGCGTCGCCAAACTGGCCGTTCGACCGGCCAAATTCGCCGGCGACGCCGATCGGAAGATGTTTGGGGTGGAATAACAGAGCTTTTGCCGGAGATGCGATAAATTGTCTTGACAAAGACGTGTCATTTTCGGTATGAACCGCGTTCAAATTTTTTTAGAGGGATAGATGCCATGTATGCAGTGATAAAAACAGGCGGGAAGCAGCAGAGAGTCTCCGAGGGAGACATGGTGACCATCGAGAAGATCAACGGCGCCAAGGGAGATACGGTTGTCTTTGACCAGGTTCTCATGGTTGGAAAAGACGATGACGTGCGTATCGGTCGGCCAGTGGTCGAGGGCGCCACGGTAACCGGAGAGATTGTTCGTCAGACGAAAGGCGACAAGATTGTCGTTTTCAAGATGAAGAAAAGAAAAGGTTACCACAAGAAGATCGGTCACCGCCAGGAATTAACCAGCATGAAGATCAAGGCTATATCCATTTAGGGGAGGAAGCGATGGCGCACAAAAAAGGACAGGGAAGCTCCCGCAATGGAAGAGACAGTAATTCCCAGCGACGGGGAGTCAAGAGATTCGGCGGGGAACAGATCAAGGCGGGAACCATTATCGTCCGGCAGCTCGGCACCGTTTTTCATCCGGGGAATAATGCAGGCATTGGAAAAGATTACACGATCTACTCCATGATCGACGGGTTCGTAAAGTTCGAGCGACTTGACAAAAAGAGAAAAAAGATCAGCGTTTACGCCCAGGCGTAAACAGTTGTCTGCACAACACGGCCTTTTCGTGCGTAACGATAGCAGGCAGGCTTGGTTTTTTTATGTATCCAGCGTTGATGCTTTATGAGCAGTGTTTCAGACAATGGCCGGCGGGGCGCCAGGGCGACCTCCGGCCTGTTTTTTTACGCGGTCGTCGCGGTTTTTTACCGAAGACGGGTTCGTTCATCTCTCCTTTCACGTTGCGGATTCACACGCAGCGCCACAGTGAATTGCTCACTCATTTCCTTTGAACCAACGTGCATGCATTTTTCACATGCAAAGACGGGTATCCATTTTCTACCATGGGGTTTTGTTTTTAGATGAAATTTATCGACGAGGCTAAAATTTACATCAAGGCCGGAAACGGCGGTCGCGGCTGCGTGAGCTTCCGCAGGGAGAAGTTCGTCCCCCGCGGAGGACCCGACGGCGGCGACGGAGGGCATGGCGGCGATGTCGTCATCACGGCATCCGTCAGTAAACGCACCCTTCTGGACCTCAAGTTTCGCCAGCACTATGTGGCCCGGCATGGAGGGGATGGCGAGGGGAGCAAGCGAACGGGGAAGGACTCCGAAAACGTGGAAATATCCGTCCCGGTCGGAACGGTTATCCGGGATGCGGAAACGAAAGAGCTGCTGGCGGATTTGAAGATGGACGGCGCCTCTTTCGTGGCGGCAAAAGGCGGGATGGGCGGCAGGGGGAATGCGCGTTTTGCCACAGCCACCCGGCAGGCCCCGCGCTTTGCCCAGCCGGGCATCGAAGGAGAGGAACGCTGGATAACGCTGGAGCTCAAGCTTCTTGCCGATGTCGGCATCGTCGGGCTTCCCAATGTCGGCAAATCAACGCTGATCTCCAGAATATCCGCAGCCAGACCCAAAATTGCCGATTACCCCTTCACCACCTTGATTCCCAATCTCGGGGTCGTCCAGTTCGGCGACCACGACTCGTTTGTTGTGGCGGACATCCCCGGCCTGATCGAAGGGGCCCATGAAGGCATGGGGATGGGGATCAGGTTTCTGCGTCACGTGGAGCGCACATCCGTTCTGCTCCACGTAATCGACATTTCATCGGAAGAGAGCCGCGGCGCCTGGCATGATTATGAGTTGATAAACCGGGAGCTTGCATTCTTCAGCCCGGAAATGCTTTCCAAGGCTCAAATCGTCGCCATCGGGAAGATCGATCTTCCCGTTACGGAAAGCAGCCTGAAAAAGGAAATTGACATGTTTGCCCAAAAAGGAATAAAGGTATTCCCCTTTTCGGCGGTTACGGGAAAAGGGGTCCCGGAGCTTGTTCGCGAGATGATTCTGCTTATTTCCCGGAGCGGCAGGGTCAAGGAGTCGCAGCAAGAGACCGGTGATTAGAATTTTTTATCCCGTTTTGTCCGTCAGGAAACAGACGTCAGGGGGAAAAAATGTTCTTGGAGGCAGTCAGCCATGATAAGAAAAGAGCAGCTTGGCAATGTCAAAAAAATTGTAGTAAAGGTCGGCAGCGCTGTTTTAACAGGAGAGAGCGGCATCGATCTTGATATCATTGAGCAGCTTGTTTCAGATATCGCGGCATTGCGAGTGCGGGGTTTTCAGGTCGTTTTTGTCAGCTCCGGGGCGATTTCTTCGGGCAAGCACCGTATGGGAATCGAGGGAAAGCTTAAAACCCTCCCCCAGAAACAGGCGGCGGCTGCCGTCGGGCAGGGGAGACTGATGCGCGTCTATTCCAACGCCTTTGGAAAACACGGCCTCTACGTGGGGCAGATTCTCCTCACAATGAGCGACATCACCGACCGAAAGCGATTTCTCAATATTCGCAATACCCTCATGCAGTTGCTGGATTGGGGGGTTGTTCCTGTCATCAATGAAAACGATACCGTTGCTGTCGAAGAGATAAAGTTTGGAGACAACGACAATCTTGCCGCGATGGTTGCAAATATTGTTGAGGCCCATCTCGTCATCAACCTGACTAGTGAAAACGGCCTTTACGACGAGAACCCGAACAGCTCAAAAAAGGCGAAACTGATACCCCTTGTGACGGAGATAACGGAGGACATAGAAAACGTCGCGGCAGAAGGGGGAACGGACGTTGGAACCGGCGGAATGAAAAGCAAGGTGCTGGCCGCGAAAAAGGTCATCGCCTTTGGCACCCCTTATGTTATCGCGCCGGGAAGGCGGCCGAAGGTTCTTCAGGAAATCATGGATGGCCGGGAAGTCGGCACCCTTTTTCTTCCGTCTGCCGACCATCTGAACAGCAGAAAATACTGGATTGCCTTTAGTCTGCGTTCCCGCGGTCGTCTGACGGTTGATGACGGTGCAAAAACAGCGATCGTTCAGGATGGAAAGAGCCTTTTGCCCTCAGGGATTACACACGTGGAAGGGGATTTCGCCACGGGCGATCCGGTCAGTTGCGTTGATTGCAACGGCGTCGTGATAGCCAAGGGAATTGCCAATTACGGTACGCAAGAGATGCTCAAAATCATGGGGCTCAAAAGCTCGCAGATTGAGCAGGCCCTTGGATACAAGGATTACGACGAGGCGATCCACCGCGACAACCTGGCCGTCACCGTACAGCAGAACAGCAGGGCCAGGGGCGAAATGCAGGGTTGACACCGCCCTTCTTTTTCTATATTCTACAACCCGAAGAAGCCTTTTTCAGTGAACATCATCGTTGAATTTTGGAGAGTGTGGTTTTTTCGGTTGCATTCTTTGAAATTCTGCATTGGACTTTCGGAGGTAAAGCCATGAGGAATATCTGCCCCATTCTCGGCTGTATTCTGCTTGCCGTCATGTCAATCCTGTCCATTCCAGAGAGAGCCGAAACGGCCGAGTTGAGTGAGGCAACCCAAGCCTGTCTGGGGTGTCACGAAGCGGTCACACCAGGCATCGTGGCCGACTGGAAAAAGAGCCATCACGCGAGAGTTTCGCCGGCGGAGGCGATAAAAAAACCCCTCCTGGCCCGCCGGGTTTCCTTCAAAAACCCGCCTGCCGGTCTTGCGGAAACGGCGGTCGGTTGCGCGGAATGCCACACGGCCAATCCCTCTACCCACAAGGACACCTTCGACCATAACGGATTCAAGGTTCACGTTGTGGTCAGTCCCGGAGACTGTGCGGCCTGCCACCCGCAGGAGGTTGACGAATACAAGCATAACATCATGTCCGAGGCGCACGGCAACCTTCTTAAAAACCCTGTTTACAAAAGCCTGATGGATTCCGCGAATTGCCTTCAGAAGTTTGACGGCGTCCGGGCCAGGCTTACCACGGTTGACAGGCTTACCGAGGAAGACTCCTGCATTTACTGCCATGGGACAAAGGTGGAGGTAAAGGGTCTTAAAACCCGCGAGACGACCATGGGCGAGATGGATTTCCCCGTCCTCTCCGGATGGCCGAGCGGCGGCGTGGGGCGGATCAACCCTGACGGCACGAAGGGGGCCTGCTCCGCATGCCACACCCGCCACGCCTTTTCCATCGAAATGGCCCGCAAACCCGCCACCTGTTCGGAGTGCCATAAGGGGCCCGATGTGCCCGCCTACAAGGTGTATCAGGTCAGCAAACACGGAAATCTTTACGAATCGGTCGGCGACAAGTGGGATTTCAGCGCCGTTCCCTGGACGATCGGGAAGGACTTCACCGCCCCTGCCTGCGCCGCCTGCCACGCCAGCCTGCTTGTCAACGACGGCGGCGAGGTTGTCGCCAAAAGAAGCCACCGGATGAACGACCGCAGCGCCTGGAGACTCTTCGGCCTGCCCTACGCCCATCCCCACCCCATATCCGCCGATACGACGATCATCAAAAACAAGGCGGGGCTTCCCCTGCCCACGGAGTTGACCGGCGAGCCGGTTCAGGGGTATCTGATCGATAAGAAGGAACAGGGCAAAAGGCGCGCCTCCATGCGGGGGATATGTCTCCAGTGCCACGCGACCTCCTGGGTCGATGGCCACTTCGCCCGTTTTGAAAAATCGGTGGAGACGACCAACCAGATGACCAGAACGGCCACCGACATCATTCTTGCCGCATGGAAAAACGGTCTGGCAAAAGGCCTTGACAAACAGGACAGTATCTTTAACGAGGCGATCGAGCGGATGTGGGTTGAACAGTGGCTGTTCTATGCCAACTCGACCCGTTTTGCCTCGGCGATGGGCGGGGCCGATTATGGCGTTTTTGCCGAGGGACGCTGGTATATGTCAAAGAATATTCAGCAGATGGCCGACTGGCTCCGCTTTCTGGGAGCTGCCAGCCGGGCCGACAAGACAAAAAAATAACGGAGGAGCAACAAATGAATAAACAGATGACCCTGTTCGCGTTCAAGGATGATCCTCTCTGCTTCATGCATGTCCTGTTGAACGCGCTTGACCTCGATGAAAAGGGGCTGGGCGGCAGGATCGTTTTTGAAGGGGAGGCGACAAAACTGATCCCGCTTATGGCGGACGCGAAGCATTTTCTTCATCCGCTGTATGTGAAAGTCAAGGAAAAGGGATTAATCGACGCGGTCTGCAAGGCCTGCTCCATAAAGATGGGTGTTCTCGAAGCCGTGGAAAAAGAGGGGTTGCCTGTTGCCGGCGACATGTCCGGCCACCCGGCCATGTCCAGGTATATTTCCGCCGGACAGGGCGTGATCGTTATGTAGCTGGATTAACGACAGATTTCATTTTCGATTGCCAGCCTCGAGATGAACACGCGGGTTCGCCCCCACAAAACGTGGCGCTATCATTTACGAGGATTTTATTTCTATAAAAAACCGCAGTTATGTACGCAGGAGAATTATGATGAAGGGAACGAAAATTACAGACGGGATCTACCGTCTGGGAGTTAATCTTGGAGGGGATTCGCTGTTTGAGGGGATGTGGCCGATCCCGGACGGAGTCTCGCTGAATTCTTACATCGTGCGCGGGGATAAAACCGCGTTGATCGACCTGGTTGAGGATGTCGGGGAAAAACCGGCCGAGTTTGAACAGGCTATGGAATCCCTCGGTTTTAAACCGGAGGGGATTGATTATCTGATTATCAACCACATGGAGCCGGATCATACGAGCTGGCTCCCCGAATTTGCCCGAAGAAATCCGAACCTGGAATTCTACATCACCGCGAAAGGGGCAGCCGTTCTGAAGGCGTTCTGCGGGATAGAAAAGAACGTCCATACGGTAAAAACCGGAGATACCCTGGATCTGGGCGCCGGGAAAATGCTGACATTTTACGAGGCGCCGAATGTCCACTGGCCGGAAACAATGGTCACCTGCGAAACAAGCTCGAAAATACTCTTTTCCTGCGACGCGTTCGGCTCCTACGGAGCGATTACCGATGCTGTTTTCGACGACCAGCTTTCCACCGAGCAGTTCGACTTTTTCATGAACGAGGCGCTGCGCTACTATGCCAACATCGTCGCCGGCTTTTCCCCTTTTGTCGTGAAGGCCATCGCCCTGCTCAAAAATCTCGAAATAAAAATCATCGCCCCTTCCCATGGCATTGTCTGGAGGGAGAATCCCGGCGCAATCATGGACGCCTATTCACGATTCGCACGTTATATGAACGGGCCGGCGGAACCGGAAATAACGATCATCTGGTCGAGTATGTACGGAAATACCGAAAAGGTGGCAACAGCGATGATTCAGGGCGCCCGCAGCGAGGGCATTCCCGTCCATGTTTACCGGACACCGAAGGACGATGCCGGATTCATTCTCGCCTCGGCCTGGAAGTCCGCCGGTCTGATCATCGGGATGCCCACCTACGAATACCGAATGTTCCCGCCGATGGCCGGAGTGCTCGACATGTTTGCCCGCAAGAAGGTGATGAACAAAAAGGCGCTGCGTTTCGGCTCCTTCGGCTGGTCGGGCGGCGCCCAGAAGGAGCTGGAAACAATTACGGAAAAACTGAAATGGGACTTCATGGCGCCGGTGGAGTGGCAGGGGGCGCCCTCCGGCGAGACACTGAAACTGGCGATGGAGCGCAGCCGGGAACTGGCCGCAAAAATAAAAGCAGAGTACGGAAAATAGTAGTTTTGTCGTAACTATTCAGCATGATAATAAAATCTGTCATTCCCGAGGTTGTAATCGGGAATATGGCGCCGGTTTTAAAACCATATCCCCGATAGAAGCATTCGGGGATGACAATCTTTTTTAAGTGCTGAATAGTTACGTTTTGTCTTGCTCCGGAAGGGTACCTGCCGGGGAGGCAGCAGGAGCGTTTGGGATGTTTTAGAAAATTTTCCGGACGGCGGGCGGAAGACGGATGTCCATTTGTTGAACCAATCACTTTTGAAAGGAGGACGGACATGGGTGTAATGGTAGGTAAAAAGGCGCCTGACTTTACAGCGAAGGCGTTTCACAAGGGGGCGGAAAAGGAGATAAAACTTTCCGATTTTAACGGGAAGTGGGTGATGCTCTGCTTCTATCCCGCTGATTTCACATGTGTATGACCCACCGAAATATCTGCGGTCGCAGATAAATATCCCGAATTCAAAAAACTGAAGGTGGAGGTGCTCGCGGTAAGCGTGGACAGCAACTTCTCCCACAAGGTATGGCAGGAAGTGGAACTTTCCAGGATGGTCAAAGGCGGCATTCCCTTCCCGATGATCGCCGATGCCGGAGGCAAGATAGGCTCCATGTACGGGGTTTATGACGAAGAAGGCGGCGTCGATGTGCGCGGCCGCTTCCTGATCGATCCTGCCGGCGTCCTTCAGGCAATGGAAGTACTCACCCCGCCGGTAGGCCGCAATGTCCTCGAAGTTCTCCGTCAGCTCAAGGCGTACCAGCATCACCAGAAAACCGGCGAGCTGATGCCTTCCGGCTGGCAGCCCGGAAAGCCGACCCTTCCCCCCGGCACCCAGGCTCTCGCCCGTGCAGGCCACGTCTGGGAAATCTGGAAGGTGGAAAACGCTTTTTAAGTTTCCATGGTATTCTTTCCCTTTTTCCTGACGTCAGGAAAAAGGGAAAGTGACCCGTTGTGCTGCAGATCATATTGTCCCGGATGCTGTTTTTTATCATTATGAACATTAAGCTTGATGAACATGAAGCTCCGCTTTCAGCGCTGCCCCATCCATCGACAGGAACCGCATGATGCATGAAAAAGCCGATTCGGTCGCCGAAGGCCTTCCTTTCGGAAGCCCGGACTTTTTACTCGGCATGTCTGAAATCCAGAAGACGGAAATGATCCGGCAGGGGCATCTTCAAAACCTGAATCCGGGAGATGTCCTCTTTCGTCAGGGTGATCGGGCGGAACGTTCTTTTCTTGTCCTGGCGGGGCGTCTGAAGCTTGGAAAGCTCCACGAACTCGGCAAGAAAGTCCTGGTGCGCTACATCGGCCCGGGCGAGCTTACGGCGCTGATAACTGTCTTGCAGGGAAGAGACTACCCTGTTTCCGCGGAGGCAATCGAGACAACCAGGGTCGTGGGATGGGACAAACAGACCATGCTTCTTTTCATGGCCGCCTACCCGCCCGTTTCGCTGAATATGATCCGCAACTCTCTCGATCGCCTCGAAGAACTGCAGAACCGCTATCTTGAGCTGCACGCGGAACAGGTCGAACAGCGCATCGCCCGCTCCCTGCTGAGAATCATGAAGCAGTCCGGCAGAAGGTCGGGCGATGACATTGTGATCGACTTTCCGATCAGCCGTCAGGAGCTGGCCGACTATACGGGGACAACCCTCTACACCGTAAGCCGGACATTGAGCGCCTGGGAGAAAAAGGGGTGGGTGAAATCCGGAAGGGAAAGGATCATCATTGCCAATCCCCACGCCCTGGTTCTCTTTTGTGAAAATCTTTAATTTCTTAACCATTCCTCTCTCCAAAGAACCCATTCCCATCAGCCTCTTTATGGCCTGCCAACAAACAAATCGACAGAATACCTTATCGACAGGATATCGAGAAAATATCCTTGACATACCGCCTGGCAATCTATAGCTTCCACCCTGCACGGATGAGCTTTCCAGTGGTTTTTTGCTGCGGAAAGATACGGTCCTTTGAGAAGTGGAGGGTAAAAATGAACGCCGACAAGGTAAAAGAGATAGAGGAAAGGATTGCCGATTTGAAGGCCCGCTGGCCGGCTCATTCGGTTAAACCTTCGATGTGGCAGGAACTCGAAGACCTGGAGGAAGAGCTCAAAAAAGCACGGGAAGAGACGTAGCCCTCCGTGATACGAAATACCGAATTCAGAAGGAGATGAAAGAAACAATGAAGATATCTGTATGCGCCAAGGGTGGCAGCGGAAAAAGCACCATGGTGACGTTGTTGGCAAATGAAGCCAAAAACAGGGGCAGTCGGGTTCTTGTGGTTGATTCCGACGAATCAAATTCAGGGCTTTACAGGATGCTCGGTTTCGAACAGCCGCCCGTTCCGCTGATGGAGATGATCGGAGGCAAGACCACGCTGAAAAAAAATATGGGCAAGCCGGATATTTTTTCCGATGCCGTCATTCCCGTTGACAACATTCCCGAAGGTTATCTGCTCAAAAATGACGGCATCATGCTGGTCAGCATCGGCAAGATCATGCAGTCGCTGGAAGGATGCGCCTGTCCGATGGGCGTTTTGAGCCGCGAGTTTCTCAAGAAGGTGGTCGTAAACGACGGCGAGGTGGTCATTGTCGATATGGAAGCCGGCGTCGAGCATTTTGGAAGGGGCGTGGAGACGAGCATCGACAATGTTCTGATTGTCGTTGAACCGCCGTTTGAATCGATGGCAGTTGCCGAAAAAATTCACAGCATGTCTTCGGGAAGCGGCATAAAAAACACCTGGGCGGTGCTGAACAAAATACCCAATGAAGAGATCAGAAAAAGGCTGGAGGACGAGCTTGCCAAAAGAGGCATAGAGGTCATCGGCTGCGTCTATCTGGATCAGGAAATATTCATGGCCAGTGTCGATGGACGAGTTCCGCATCAGGGTGCGGCCGCCGACCAGATCAAAGGGGTAATGGATTTTCTTCTTGCCAGGACAGGTGAAAAACGTTCCAACTTAAAGGGGGTAATGTAAAATGTGTTTGGCATCTGCTTATTTTAACGACGAAAACGGCCAACTGATCCTGAAAGATATTGCGAGTCTTAAATTGGACGGCGACCAGGTGGAGCTTGAAACGCTGTTCGGGGAAGGCAAATCCGTTCAGGGAAAGGTGATCGCGGTTGATTTCTTTTCGTCAAAAATCTTTCTTGAACCGAAACAACACGATGTCATTGAAGCTGAAAACGTAGTTTAATGTTCATAATAACCATCCGGATTCCCGAAAACGAAGTTTAATGTTCTCGTCAAAAGTCCAAAATTCCCTCCCCCTTCACGGGGGAGGGTCAGGGTGGGG
>DYTH01000013.1:0-13839 GCA_020726025.1 Syntrophus aciditrophicus
GAAGGTAGCCAGGGCGTGGTTTTGCGGCCTCGGCTGCAGTTCCCCTTTTTGCAGCGAAACGAGCGTCTTCAAAAGCAGCTCTGCCCCCATTTTTGCCAGGCGGTCGTGCAGCGCGCCGAATGTTTCGTCTTTGCCCAGGGGCGTTTCCTGCTGAAGCAGGATATCCCCGGAGTCGATCCCTTCGTCCATCTTCATGATGGTAACGCCGGTGGTCGTTTCCCCGTTGATGATGCTCCAGTTGAGCGGGGCCGCGCCCCGGTATCGGGGAAGGAGCGACGGGTGGATATTCAGGCACCCCCCGGGCGGGTCATGGAGGATTGATTCAGGGAGTATCTGACCGAAAGAGGCGACAATGACCATCTCTGGCGCGAGCGATCGAAACGTCTGAAGAAAGGCCTCATCCTTGACGCTTTGCGTCTGGATGACGTCAAGCCCAAGCTCTTCGGCGGCGATTTTCACCGGCGGAGGCGCGGGAGCCCTCCCCCGTCCCTTTGGACGATCGGGGGGGGTAACGACGGCAATGACCGGCCACCCTGCGCCGACGAGCGCCTTCAGCGCCGGAACCGCGAAGGCGGAGGTTCCCATGAAGACAATTCCAGGTTTTTCCATAGAACATACTCCTACATAAAATGGACGGGATCGACATCCACGCGTATTTCCAGCCCCTCGCTTTTGATCTCGTCGAGGAGTTTGCGCGCGAATGTATGCAGCAGCGCGCCGTTTTGGCTTCGCAGGAGCATCTGCCAGCGGTATCTTCCCCGCAGCCGGGGCAGCGGAGATTCCGCCGGCCCGATGACATCCGCCTTCCCTCCCGCGATTTCAGACGCCATATCCCGGGCCGTCTTTCCAATATCGGCAACTTTTTTTGCGCCCCTTTCCCTGTTGAGACTCGAAAAATGGATACCCATCAGGCGGGCAAAGGGCGGATAATTGAGTTCGCGGCGGGAGGGCAGCTCTTTTTTGTAGAATCCCGCGTAATCATGCTGCTGCGCCTGGCGGATCGCGTGGTGCCAGGGGGTGAAGGTCTGGATGACGACAAGCCCCGGGTGGTCTCCCCGTCCGCCCCTTCCGGATACCTGGGAAATAATCTGGAATGTGCGCTCCGCCGCCCGAAAGTCGGGGACGTTCAGCGATGCGTCGCCGGCAACAACCCCGACCAGCGTTATCCCTGGAAAATCAAGCCCTTTGGTGATGATTTGCGTACCCACAAGGATATCGATGGCGCCCTCGGCGAAATCGGCGAGTGTTTTTTCGGACGCGCCCCTGCGTGAGGAGGTATCGCTGTCTATTCGCGCAATCACGGCAGCCGGGAAAAATCGATGCATCTCCTCTTCGATGCGTTCCGTTCCGGTTCCCTGGCTGCGGATGCGCTCCGAGCCGCACGCCGGGCAGGTCTGGGGCTTTTTAACAGCAAAGTCGCAGTGATGGCATTTCAGCACATCCTGGGATGCGTGGTACGTCATGGCGAGGTCGCAGGCGGGGCAGTTGAATACATGGCCGCAATCCCCGCAGAAGACCCAGGTGTGGAATCCCCTCCGGTTCAGGAAAATGAGGGCCTGTTTTTTACGGGAAAGTGTTTCTCCGAGCGCGTCGAGCAGCCGACGGGAAAAGATCGGCATGCGCCCCCCGCTGTCGCGTTCGTTTCGCATATCGACAACCTCCACCTTCGGCAGGGGCCTTGCGTTGACCCGAAAAGGCAGGGATAAGAGGCGGTAAATCCCCAATTGAGCATAATAATACGTCTGTATTCCCGGGGTGGCGGAGCCCAGAACCACCGCCGCGCCGGCCGATTTTCCGCGGACAAGGGAGAGGTCGCGGCCGTTGTAATGGAGGCGGTCATCCTGCTTGTACGACGGGTCATGCTCCTCGTCAACGACAATCAGACGAAGGTCTTTAGCCGGGGCAAAAATGGCGGATCGCGCTCCGACGATAAGCCGTATCTTCCCGCTTTTAATCTGCCGCCACTGGTCATAGCGGATGCCGTTGGGGATGCCGCTGTGAATGACGGCGATCTTCTCTTCGGGAAAGCGGCTTTTGACGCGGCGGATAAGGTGAGCGGTGAGGGCAATCTCCGGGACAAGGTAAATCGCGCTGCCGTTTTCACCGAGAACCTGCTCGATTGCCCGCAGGTAAATTTCTGTTTTCCCGCTGCCGGTTACCCCGTGGAGCAGGTAAGGGGAGAAACGGCGTGAGGCAAGGCCATGGTTGATTTCGGCAAGGGCGGATGCCTGGTCGTTGTTGAGGGTGAGAGGGTCGAAGCGCTCCGACCGTCCCTCCGCGTAAAGATATTCCCTGAATATTTCTTTCTGGTAAATGGTCAGGATTCCTCTGGATTCCATTCCACGCAGAAAGACGAGGTTCCTGAAGCGTTTATCCAGCGAGGATAAGGGAACGTCCGTCATTTCCGTCATCAGGGAGAGAAGCGATTTTTGTTTTTCCGTCAGGCTCATTTCTTCCGGGAGGTCAGGGGCGATCCGGATCCATTTTTCCTGTTTCGGCGCAAGCGATGCGCGGGGGATAATCTCTTCAGAAACGACGATTCCCTCTTTTTCCAGAACGGCCAATTGTGAACATGAAGCTTCGCTTTCTCCGCGGAGGTCTTTTTCTTTCAGTTCCAAGGCAAGGGCCCTCGAGGAAATGCCTTTGGGCTTTGAAGAGAGCGCTTTTACTATTGCCTCCTGTGAGGGGGTGAGTTTTTTACCCGCGACAAAATGGCCGTCTGCCAGGCGAACCAGATTGTAACTGGATGTGTTGATCCCCCCGGGCAGGGCCTCCGCCAGAACCAGGCCGAGGGGGTGGAGGTAGTAGTCGGCTATCCATTCAAAAAAAGAGAGGTCATCTTCAGAAAAAAGCGGTTCGGAATCGGAAATATTTATGATTTCTTTTACGTTTTTTAAATTATCCGCTTCGGTGGAAAGCCCGGTGATCCATCCGGTAAGGCGCTTTGCCCCGAACGGGACAACCGCTCTTTTCCCTGTGGCAGCAACAGCTTCCAACTCCCTGGGGATGGCGTAGAGAAATGTTTTTGAAGAAGGAATGGGGACGGCAACCCTGGCGAACATCAGGATGTTTCCACTAAAGCAGGTGACGCATTATGTATCGAATAATATTCAAGATGTTTGCTGCCATCGATAAAACGCGCCGCGATCCGCGAAGAATCAGAGGCGCCGGTTGACGGGAATCAAAAAAAGCAGAGGGTCGGCTATTACCCTTCCAGTTTTTCTATCTGTTCCTGTTTCGTTTTGCAGTTAATGCAGAGTGTTGTAACCGGTCGGGCCATCAGCCTTTTTTCAGATATATGGCCGCCGCAGACCTCGCAAATCCCGAAAGCGCCGTCGTCGATTCTCTTGATGGCTTCCTGCATCTTGGCAATCAATTTTCTCTCGCGATCGCGGATGCGAAGCTCAAAGTTTCTGTCCGACTCCAGGGAGGCCCGGTCGTTGGGATCAGGATAGTTTTCCCTTAATCCGTTTGTCATTTCCGACACGGTCTTTCCGGCTTCAGTCAGGAGTTCATTTATCTGCTTTGTCAGCAATTGACGAAATAACTCGGATTTTTCAGGTGACAATGTGTTTTTCAGATACTTACTCCTTCCTTTTTTATAAGCCCTGATATGAAGATGGTCCTCTTACATGATTGACTGAAGTTTGTAAAGAGAAAAAAAGAGGTCAGGTTTGACCATAAGCTGCAACAACCTTTTTGATGATGTTTGTGGTTGACGCTCCTTCCACCAAAGGGATCAGGAGAACGTTTCCTCCCCAGGAGAGGACCTGATCCCGTCCGGCAATCTCCTCTTCGCGCCAGTCGGCGCCCTTGACGAGCAGATCGGGCCGCAGATATTCTATCAGGGCAAGGGGGGTGTCCTCATTGAAAAATGTTACGTAATCTACGGATTCAAGAGACGAAATAACTTCCGCCCGCTCATTCTGGGGGACAATGGGTCTTTTTTCGCCTTTTATCTTCCGTACGGACGAATCGCTGTTCAGGCCGACCACGAGAACGTCCCCGGCTTTACGCGCCTGCGTCAGATACCGGACGTGACCCGCGTGCAGTATGTCGAAACAGCCGTTTGTGAAGACAATCTTCTTTCTTTCGCCATGAAGGCGATCAACCTCTTTTTTCAATTCTTCCCATGATTTTACGTTGTTCATCGCTTTTATACTCCGAAAGACAGTTCCCGATTTTATGACATGCGCCCGGATGCCGGTTCAGAGGCGTTTTTTTCATGTGCATGATCGCCGGTCGCCCGCGCGGCTGTAAAAACGGCCACCGCCAATGCCCCGGCGTCAATGAGAACGCGTGAGCATTCAACAAGGGTGCTGCCGGTTGTGTAAACATCATCGATCAGCAGTATCTTTTTGCCGGATATCTGCTGCGGCTTTATAACCGAAAAGGCGCCCCTGACGTTGACCGAGCGTTCTTTTTTATTCAGTCCCACCTGCGGGGATGTAAAGCGTAACCTTTTCAGGGATGAAAAGTCCACCGGGATTTTAAAACGCCGGGAAAGCGGACGCGAAAGGACAATCGCTTGATTGAAGCCGCGTTCCCGCAGTCTTCTGATGTGCAGGGGTACGGGGATTATGAGGTCAAACGCCGTCATGTCCCACATACCCGACGCAAAATCGGCCATGATATTGCCCAGCGCCTTCCCGATTCCGGTCTTTCCGTGGTACTTGAACTTGTGGATGGCGGCAAGCATGGTCCCTTCGTATTCGGCCATGGACCGGGCGATTGCGTAATGTTTCTCTCCCGCCACGCAGTCAGCGCAGAGATGGTCGTTTCCTTCGCCCGCGCCAAAGGGGGTTCCGCACCGGGTACAAAGCGGCGAGGAGATGAAGCGGATTTCCCTGATGCAGTTTTCACAAAACGGCAGCGGGGAATGAAACTTTATAACATCTCCGCAAATGGCGCAGCGGGGAGGGAAAATAATATCCGCTATCCCGGTCAGGATATTCAAGGCACTTCCCCGCGTTGCCATCCGATAATTTGTATGTTCAACGAGCCAATTGCAAAATAAGCTAATCCGTCGCCCCGGCGAAAGCCGGGGCCCAGAAAGGACCGAAAAGACTGGATTCCGGCTTTCGCCGGAATGACGAAGAAGGAGTTTTGCAATTGGCTCCAACATCTTTAAATTGCTTGTTTTCTTTCCATGCCTGAAAATTTTTTTTCAAGCAGGAGTTGAGGAGTAAGCCGCTAAAACGCATCCGGTAGAGAACTCAGGGACGTCGTGTTTTCCGGTATATCGTAACGGGGGGATTCCGACCACAGCCTCTCGAGGTCGTAGAAGGCGCGAACCGAGTCGAGAAAGACATGCACAATGATGTCGTCGTAATCGAGAAGCGCCCATTTACCTTCCGTTTCTCCCTCAACGCCGAGGGGGAACAGGTCGGTTTTTTTCAGATTTTCCCGGAGCGACGAGGCAATCGCCCTGACCTGCCGGTCGGATGTCCCGCTGCAGATGACAAAATAATCTGCAAAAGCCGATACTTCCCTCACATTGATAATGACCGGACTGCCGGCCTTTTTCTCCAACAGGGCGTTGATTAAAAGCAGCAGTCTCTTTCGCGAATCATTTTCCGTAATTTCTGACAAGTTTCCCCCCGATAAAAAATATCCATCCGTATCGATCAGCGCGCCTTTTTTCGGCGATGTATTGAAAGCCTTTTTATTCTGTGCAGGTTTTTCTAACAGAATGAATCATTTGTGTCAACAGTCGCTTTATTCAGGCGTATGTTGGAATCAGAGAATTTTATCCCATCTATTGCGTTTGAAGATTTACTTGATTGTTTCGGTCAAAAAATTATAAGCATACGCATGCCGGTGACATCTGACTATTATCAAATTAACGCTCCGGAATACTTCGGAAAAACCGTTTTGATAGATACTTCCGGCTTTTTAGGGCCGCTTGCCGGGAGGTTAAGCGCGGGTGCGCTGGTTCATCTTCCCCATGACGATTTTGCACGCATTTTGGGCAGAATCACCGCTTCCCTGAAGGATGGCGGGCTGCTGCTGATCACACCCAGGGAAGGCGCTGATTGGTTTTTCACGGGATGTTTCTTGTTTGGGCACGGGCGAGATATGGCTCAGTTATCTGTTCAAGGAAGTGGCAGCCATCAATCAGACCCGCGGAGGAAATCTGAAACGTCACGCAGATGGCAGTCGAATGTGATGACTGCTCTGCTTAAGTGTCAATGCGGAGGGCGCCGACGGGCGGGTATTTTGCGTTCATCATTCGTTATGCCCTACGGGCAGGAGGTTTATCGATGACCGGTATTTTTATGATTGCATATTTTGTCCTGCTGATTGTTGTTATTGCGCTTCTTTTGGTTCTGTATCGAAAAACTTCACAAAACGATCCCGCTGTGATTGTTTCTCGCCTCGATTCTTTCGAAAAGGCGCAGGAACGCACCGAACGTGCCGTAAGGGAAGACGTTGCCAAAAGCCGGGAAGAACTCGGGAAGGCTGCGCGTGAACAGCGGCAGGAGCTTATGGAAGCCTTTAAAACCTTTGGTGATTCAGTTGTCCAGAGGATGATGGATGCAGCCGGCGTGCAGAAGGGACAGCTCGATGCCTTTTCTGAACAACTGGCCGCCTTCGCAAGAGAGAGCGGCGAGCGGTTGGATGGCGTCCGTGCTGAATCCGCAACGGGCGCCAAGCAGTTAAGGGAAGAGGTGGTTGCGACGCTGAAGACCTTGTCTGAAACCGTCACGCAGACGATGGGCGCTCTGGGAAACGTTCAGAAGGGGCAGCTTGATGCGTTCTCCGATCAGCTTGGCGTGTTTGCAAAGGCGAGCGGCGAGCGGCTGGACCTTGTCCGCGCCGAGTCCGCAACGGCTGCCGGGCAGTTACGGGAAGAGGTGATCGCCGCGCTCAAGGGGATCACCGAAGCGACCCATAAAACAATGGGCGAGCTGGCAAATATCCAGAAAACCCAGTTGGAAACCATGGCATCCGCGATCAGCAAGCTGTCGGATTCGAACGAGAAAAAGCTGGAGGCTCTCCGGCTTTCGGTGGAAGGCAAGCTTGAGAATATGCAGCTTGACAATGCCAGACAGCTTGAGCAGATGCGTCAGACCGTGGATGAGAAACTCCAGGGAACGCTGGAAAAACGGCTGGGCGAATCTTTCAAGCAGGTCAGTGAACGGCTGGAGCTGGTGCATAAAGGGCTTGGGGAGATGCAGACACTTGCCGCCGGCGTCGGCGACCTCAAGAAGGTGCTGACAAACGTCAAGACGCGGGGGACATGGGGGGAGGTGCAGCTTGGCGCCCTTTTGGAGCAGGCGCTCAACCCCGATCAGTTTTCAACCAATGTGGCCACGAAAGACGGCGCTGAACGGGTGGAATTTGCCGTCAAATTGCCGGGGCAGGGGACGGACAGAGACGAGACCGTCTGGCTTCCGATTGACGCCAAGTTCCCCGTTGAAGACTATCAGCGTTTGATCGATGCCCAGGAGAGGGCCGATGCTGACGGGGTCGAAGCGGCAGGCAAACAGTTGGAGATGCGCGTTAAAAGCTGTGCCGTGGATATTTGCGCAAAATACCTGAACCCGCCCAAAACAACGGATTTCGGGATTCTTTTTCTGCCCATCGAGGGCCTTTTCGCCGAAGTTATCCGCCGGACAGGCCTGACCGAGGTTATCCAGCGCGACTACCGCGTGGTCATTGCCGGCCCCACGACCCTCTGGTCCATCTTGAGCAGCCTGCAGATGGGCTTCAGGACGCTTGCCATCCAGAAACGTTCAAGCGAGGTCTGGAACCTCCTTGCCGCGGTCAAGACCGAGTGGACGAGGTATGGCGATATTCTGGATTCGGTGCAGAAAAAAATTCAGCAGGCCTCGGAAACCATCGACAAGGCCCGGGTACGCTCAAGGGCTGTCGGAAAAAAACTGAAGGATGTGCAGGAGCTTCCAACCAAGGATGTCGCGGCCCTGCTTCCCCAAAACCTTCTCGAAGATGACGGGGATGCCGATGAGGGCGATGCTGTCGCGTGAAAAGCGAGAAAAGGGGACAGATTGATTGTGCAATCAGGCCGGGAAAGCGCAGTCACGCGGACGAGAATCCCGCCCCAAAGCACGGCCATATTTTAAGTGCGGAACGGCAGGCATGCCATAATGCGTAAGGGTGAAGGGATTGGGCCTCGTCATGTGGCGGATGGCCGGGGGAAAACAGGCGGGGGCCCGGTGGTTGTCAGACACACGGTTTATCGTTGCAGGCGGTTGATTTCATTCAGGACGCGCAGGGATTTGAGTTCATGCCCCAGGATGTGGCGGATGAAATGGCTGAGGATGCGTCTGCTTTCTTCGGCGGCCTGTGCCGTAAAGAGAAGTCTTCCCAGGTTTTCGATCTCCATTTCCTTCCCCATCAGCAGGGTTTTTACCGTACCGAGGGAAACGGGGATGGCGTCGGCATCGGACGGTTTGCATCCACTGCAGATGACCCCCCCCCTTACGGAGTCGAAGCGGTAGCCTCTCCCCGCGTTCAGCGGCTGGCGGCAGGAGATGCAGCCGTCGAGGACCGGGTCATATCCGGCTATTCTCAACAGGCGGAGTTCAAAGAGATGCAGCAGTGAGGCGGAGGTCTTTTTTTTCTCCAGAAGAACGAGAAAATCGTACAGGAGTTGGAATGATGCCTCGCTTTTTTTGTGTTCGGGGGTGAACTGATCTATAAGGTCCAGAAAATAGGAGGCAATGAGCGTCTTTTCGAGGTCGGAGCGTATCTCCTGAAAATGAAAGGCAACATCGCATCCTTCTATAAAATCAAGATGGTCGGGGTTTTTTCGGGAAAAGTTTATTGCGGAGCAGCTAAAAGGTTCCAGCGCATTCACAAAGCGCTTTTTACTTCGTCTCGCCCCCTTGGCGATACCCCTGATCTTTCCGTATTCGCGGGTGTAGAAGGTAACGATCAGATCCGACTCGCCATAATCGAGGGTTTTGAGGACAATGGCTTCCGTGCGACACGGGATGCGGGAACTCATGAATCTTAGCTGCCTGAAATGAATAGTATGATCATTAGAAGTACGATTTCGGCCGTGCCTGATGAAGGTTAGTTTCCCCGTTTTTTTCTGGGAGAAAACGGTGACTTTTACATATCCTGGAAGCTGATTTTTCCGCCGACGATGGTCATGACGGCCTTGCCCGTGAGATGCCGGCCCCCGAAAGGGGTATTTTTGCCGCGGGAGCGGAAAGTTCCGGGGTCCACAACCCACTGCCTGTCCGGGTCGATGACGGTAATATCCGCATCCGCGCCTTCCGCAAGGGTCCCTTTCGGAATGTGGATCACACGGGCGGGATTGATCGTCATTTTTCTGATTAATTCCGGCAGGGTGAGGATCCCTTCCTGAACGAGGGAAAGCGACAGCGCAAGCGATGTTTCGAGACCCGTAAGTCCGGTTGCCGCGTAGTCGAACTCAAGCTCTTTGTCGGTTCGGGCGTGCGGGGCATGATCAGAGGCAATCGTGTCGATGGTTCCATCCCGGAGCCCCTCCTTTACCGCTTCCAGATCTTCCTGCCCACGCAGCGGCGGGTAAACCCTGGCAAAGGTGTCGAAGGCGCGCACGGCTTCATCGGTCAGCGTGAAGTAGTGGGGGGCCGTCTCGGCGGTGACGCGAACCCCCCTGGCCTTTGCCTCGCGCACCAGGCGGACCGCGCCTGCAGCGCTGACATGGGCAATGTGGATATGTGCGCCCGTATATCCGGCGAGGATAATGTCACGGGCAACCATAACCTCTTCCGCCGCCGCTGGAATCCCGACAAGCCCGAGTTCGGCGGACACCATCCCTTCGTGCATCACCCCTCCCGACGAGAGGTTGGTGTCTTCGCAGTGCGAGATGATCGGCATGTCCAGTGAAGAGGCGTATTCGAGCGCCCGGCGCATCAGGGCGGAGTTCATGACCGGTCTGCCGTCGTCCGAAAACCCGACGGCTCCCGCCTCTTTCAGATCCCAGTACTCGGAAAGGAGGGCGCCTTCCGATTTGAGGCTGATCGCCGCGATCGGATAGACGTTGACCAGCCCGCATTCCTTTGCCCGCTTCAGGATAAACTCGGTTGTGGAGCGCTTGTCGTTGACGGGGTTGGTATTCGGCATGCAGGCAATCGAGGTGAAGCCGCCGGCCGCGGCCGCTTCGCTTCCCGAGGCAATTGTTTCCTTGTACTCGTTTCCCGGTTCGCGCAGGTGGGTATGGATGTCGATCAGGCCGGGAACCGCAATCTTTCCGGCGATGTCGATGACCTCCACGCCGGAAAGACCCTGAATCGGTGCGTCATCCAGAATTTCAGCGATCCGCCCCTCTTTTATAAGCAGGTTTTGAACCTTGTCCAGCCCGGTGAAAGGGTCGATAACACGGCCGCCTTTAAGTAGTAAATTCATAAGAACGTAACCTCACGAAGTTTTTTATGAAAAATGGATCATTCTCATTTCAAGCGGGTAACTTTCCCCTCCCTTAAAACGGGAGGGGTATAAGGGGAGGGTGAGACAAGCACTCTTCCCTTATACCATGCAATACTCCATCTTATATTTTGCAAAACTTCATCTGTTTCATTCGCAGGCAGTTTCACAACAAAATCACCCCCACCCTGACCCTCCCCCGTCAAGGGGGAGGGAATACTTTTACCCGTTTAACATGAGAAAGAACCTGGAAAATTCGTTTCCTGCCCGGCCCTGTCCTTACCCAGGGAGGCGAAGATCATGCGTTACCGCTCCCGGCAAGAAGGTAAAGGAGCGCCATCCTTACGGCCACTCCGTTTGTGACCTGTTCCAGTATCACGGAGCTTGCCGAATCGGCAAGATCGGGGGAGATTTCCACCCCCCGGTTGACCGGCCCGGGATGCATGATCATGACATCTTTTCTGGCCAGTCCGATGTTTCGTTTGTTGAGCGAGAAGTGGGCAGCGTATTCTCGCAACGAGGGGAATATGCACTGTTTTTCCCGTTCTGTCTGGATGCGCAGCGCCATGACGACATCCGCGTCTTCGATGGCCTCCTCGATCCGGCCTGCGACCGTCACCCCCATCTTTTCCATGCCATAGGGCATCATGGTCGCAGGTCCCGCCAGAAAAACCCGGGCGCCCATTTTGGTCAGGCCGTGGATGTTCGAACGGGCGACGCGGCTGTGGGCGATGTCGCCCGTGATTGCCACCTTGAGCCCCGCGATCGCGCCTTTTTTGCTTTTGATGGTCATCATGTCGAGAAGGGCCTGCGTCGGATGCTCGTGGGCTCCGTCGCCGGCGTTGATGATCGACTGCTTCAGAACGCGGGCCAGGATGTGCGGCGCCCCGGCTGCGCTGTGGCGGATCACGATGATGTCGGGGTTCATCGATTCGAGGTTTCTGGCCGTGTCGATCAGCGTCTCTCCCTTGACGACGCTGCTGGTCGATGCGGTGATGTTTACCGTATCGGCGCTGAGCCTCTTGCCGGCTATCTCGAAAGAGGTTCTGGTTCGGGTGCTTGCCTCGTAGAAGAGGTTGATGACCGTCTTGCCCCGGAGGGTGGGCACCTTCTTGATTTCACGGGTGGAAACCTCCAGGAAGGAGTCGGCCGTTTCGAGAATCAGGTTGATCTCCTCCACGGACAGCTCTTTGATCCCCAGGATGTCTTTTCTGTCGAGTTTGCGGGTATTCTTTTCTGTTTCCATCTCAAAAGCCTCAAATGAAAGGTCTTTGATCCAATTGCAAAACTAAGCTAATCCGTCGCCCCGGCGAAAGCCGGGGCCCAGAAAGGGCTGAAAAGACTGGATTCCGGCTTTCGCCGGAATGACGAAGAAAGAGTTTTGCAATTGGCTCCTTTGTCTATTTTATTTCCACAATGACGTCGTCGCTCAAGTCTTTTTCGGTCAGGTGGACGCTTACCGCCTCCCAGAGCGACGAGGGAAGGCTCTTGCCGACAAAATCGGCCCGGATCGGAAGCTCGCGGTGACCACGGTCGATGAGAACGGCAAGCTGGATCATTTTGGGTCTGCCGAAGTCGATCAGGGCATCCATCGCCGCCCGGATGGTGCGTCCGGTAAAGAGGACGTCGTCAACGAGGACCACCTTGCGTCCGTCTATCGAAAACGGGATTTCCGTTTTTCCAAGGAGCGGTCTGGGATGGGATGACTGAAGATCGTCCCGGTAAAGGGTAATGTCGAGGATCCCGAGGGGCACCTCTTTTTTTTCTATCGAAGAAATTTTCTGCTGCAGACGCATGGCCAGAAAAACTCCCCGGCTCCGGATGCCGACCAGGGCAAGCTCTTCAACCCCCTTGTTTTTTTCGAGAATTTCATACGCCATGCGGGTCAGGGAGCGGTCTATCCCGTCTGCGTCCATGACTGTCTTTTTGTTTTCCATTGAATTCCTCACGCAATCTTTAAAAATCTCTGGAAGCATCCGTGCATTGTGCTGTGTAAACCTTGCCTTTTTTAGTTTCGTGGCCATTGCCGTCGGTTTGGAGAAAGCGGAGCTTAATGTTCATAAATATGACGGCTTACGCTGTGTTGCAAATCCACCTACGCAACCTTGGCCTCCTTGTGACGGAAATAGAGGCGAATCGGCACCTCGGTAAAGCCGAACGTCTCCTGAAGCCGGTTGACAAGATAGCGTTCGTACGAAAAGTGCAGGCTCTGTTTGCTCTGCATGAAGAGGATAAAGGTCGGCGGCTTCACCGAAACCTGGGTGATGTAGTTGAAGAGGCGCTGCCTGTTTGCCATCCCCGGTGGGGGATTCATCTCGATGATCTGGCGCATTTTCCGGTTCAATTCGCCGGTCTCTATCCTCTGGGAATACTGGGCATGAATCCTGTCGATAATCGGGAATATCTTTTCCACCCGCTGGCCGGAGACGGCCGAGACAAAGATGATCGGGGCAAAGTCGAGAAACTTGGCCTTGTAACGGATATTCTCCGTGAATTCAGGAACAGAGCTGTTGTCCTTTTCGATGGTGTCCCATTTGTTGACGACGATGATGCAGGCCGAGCCCCGCTCCAGGATGAGCCCGGCTATCTTCAGCTCCTGATCGGTGATCCCTTCGGCGGCATCGACCATCAAAAGCGCGACATCGGCCCGCTCGATCGCCTTGATGGCCTGAACGACGGAGTATTTTTCAAGATTGAGGCTGATCCGGCTTTTCCGGCGGATGCCGGCCGTGTCGATCAGCGTGTAGTTTTTGCCGTTTCTGGTAAACGCAGTGTCGATGGCGTCGCGCGTCGTTCCGGGGAGTGGATTTGCGATGGTTCTTTCATAGCCGAGGATCCGGTTGACCAGCGACGACTTGCCGACGTTGGGTTTCCCGATGACGGCAATCCGGGTGATTTCCTGGGCATCGCCGTCATCGGGTTCTGCGCTTTTGGGAACGAAAGGGAGGATGTCGTTCATCAATTCATCAATCCCGACGCCGTGTTGCGCCGAAATTGAATAAACCGTCTCAACTCCGAGACGGTAGAAGTCGGCGATGAGCGCCTCATGGCGGGGGCCGTCAATCTTGTTCGCCGCGTAAAAGACCAGCTTGTCGGTTGTCCGGAGGATTTTTGCGATTTCCTGATCCGATGGGGAGAGGCCATCCCGGCTGTCCATCAGAAAAATGATGATGTCGGCCTCTTCGATGGCAAGGAGCGTCTGTTCGCGCATCTGCGAGAGGATTTCCGTTGTCGATGCCGGTTCGAAACCGCCGGTGTCGATCAGCGTAAAGGGATGGTCCAGCCAGTCGCAGTCGGCGTAATTTCTGTCGCGGGTAGCCCCCGGTTCGTCGATGACGATCGCCTTTCCCCGACGGTGAAGACGGTTGAAAAGGGTCGATTTGCCGACGTTCGGCCTGCCTATGATGGCGATGACTGGTTTATGAACGGGAAGCTTCGCTTTGTGAACATTAAGCT
>DYTH01000013.1:13939-31335 GCA_020726025.1 Syntrophus aciditrophicus
CGCTTTCATGGTTGGGAAATCCACCGCTGCACACGTTCGTGTTCGACCGGCCAGTTTGCTGATTGGTGCAGATTCAAAAAGAAAGTGAACAGATTGTCCATCGTTGCGGCCGCCTTTTCAATCAGGTAGATCCTCTCCAAAATCTGTCCCTCGCGGTCTTCGCCCTCTTCTTCGGAAATGGCCGGAAGCTTCATCGACTGAAAATGGAAGCGGTCCGCCTTGAAGGTAAACTCCCATTCCTCCTGGTCGCGGGCCACCCTCAACCTTGCCGTTGTAATCTTCTTTCCCTGACGCAGCGCCTCCTTGCCTTCCTTCAGATCGGAGTGGAGCCCCTGGCAGATGACCGTTTCGGAGTACTCGCCCTCACCGGATTCCAGAACGAGGCGGCGCAGGAAAATGACTTCATTTTCTCCACCCGCCATGTCGGCGATCATGCCGTTTCTTTCTTCGCTCTTGAACCAGAGCCATGTGAGAAATTCTCTTCCGATTGTCAGCGGATCAACGCCAGCCGGAAGTTCCCTCGTCTGCAGGGCGGCGGGGGGCGGCGTTACATTTTCTCCATTCTGCTGGGCGCCGGTCTCTTCGATATTCCACGGCGTGTGGGGAAAAAGGGTGAGGCCGAACGCGTCGCGAAACATTTCCTGAAGTTCACTGCCGATTTTGTCGGAGAGGGTGCAGAAAAAAAGGACGCGGTCGGAAACAGACCAGCAGATTTCATAAAAGGATGGTACGGGAAGCGTTCTGGAAAGCAGATCGAGCCGGACCGAGTCGCGGATTGCCTCCCGCTGCTCCTTGTACAGTTTTTTCTGGCCGCTTTCGGCAAGATGGTTGCGCTCGGCCTCCATCACCCGAATCCGGAAAAGGGCGGGAGGGATGGTCTTGCGGTCTATTCGGAGAGAAAAAAGCAGGTATTTCCCCTGCGCGTAAGCGGCGTACGGGAAATCCGTATCGAGGCAGTTCTCGATGGATATCCAGCCTGCAACCTTTTCGTCGGCCACGCGCCAACTGTCCTGAAAGGCATGGCGCCGTATCCGTTCGTCAAAAAAATCGTTGAATCCATCCGACATCGCACCGGCGACGCGGTACCGCGAAAAGGTTACCGATCCCTTTAATAGTCCCATAAGTGTCTCCCAAATTTGAGGCGACACTAACCCGATTGCCTCAAGGATGTCAAGGTCTGTGTGGAGATATTAGAGAATGCGGTTGGACAAAGGCCCTTGTTTGTGATACGAAAAATGCCGGAATGGTGATGATGGAAATCCGATGACAAATCCGAAGATGATAAAGAAGGTTGGCATAATCGCGAATACCGCGAAGGAGCGTTCGGGTGGCTATACGGCTGATCTGCGGGAATGGCTGCTTGCCCGCGGTCTGGATGTCTGCCTTGAAGAGGGGATCGCCGCGAAAATCGGCGTGACGGACCAATCCGAAAAGGGGCTCTGGGCGCTGGCCGATCTTATCATCGTTTTCGGCGGCGACGGGACGATCCTGCGTACGGCCCGTCTGCTCGCTGAAAGGGATGTTCCCATTGTCGGGGTAAATCTCGGCGTATTCGGATATCTGACCGAGATCAACCTCGACGAGATGTACAGAGCCCTGGAAGAGATCCTGACTGGAAACTACCAGGTTGAACGCCGAATGATGCTTCAGGTCGAGATTATGAAAAATGACGTCATTTTGCATAAATGTTCCGTGCTCAACGACGTTGTGATCAACCGCGGCAATCTTTCCCGACTGGTGGAGCTGGAGACGGCGGTTGACGGCCGGTATCTGACGACCTTCAAGGCGGATGGCCTGATTGTGGCGACGCCGACCGGATCCACCGCCTACTCTCTCGCCGCGGGAGGCCCCATTGTTTTTCCGGAGCTCGATTGCATCATTATAAATCCCATTTGTCCCCACACATTGACCAACAGGCCGGTTATACTGCCTGACGGCGTTGTTGTGGAAGTCATTCTCAACACACGGGAGCCGGGCGCTACCGTTACGCTGGACGGGCAGACTTCCTTTCCCGTACTCTACGAGGACAGGGTTGTCATCAGAAAATCGGCGCAGGTTACCAGGCTGATTTCATCCCCGCACCGGGGCTATCTGGAAATTCTGAGAACCAAACTGGGGTGGGGCGGTTCCCAGACAGGGGCGCCCCGCAGGGAAAACGATGCTGTCTGAACTTATTATCCGTGATTTTGCCATTATCGACGAACTGCAGGTGCGTTTCACCGGGGGTCTCACCGTCATTTCCGGCGAGACGGGCGCGGGCAAGTCCATCCTTGTCGGCGCGGTGGGGCTGCTTCTGGGGGAGAGGGCGAATTCCGACATGATTCGTTCCAGCAGCGACGAAGCGGTCGTCGAGGCCCTTTTCGACTTAAGCGGGCAAGACTCGCTGCGAAAGATGATGGATGACATGGGCTTCGGAGACGGCGACGAAATCGCCATTCGCCGGATTATTTCACGCTCCGGCAAGAACCGGGTGTATATCAACGGTCGTATCGCAGCCCTTTCCCCTCTCGTTGCCATCGGCGAGGCGCTGATCAATGTCTGCGGCCAGAATACCCATCAGACCATTCTCTATCCCGATCGCCAGATTGACATCCTCGATGGATTCGGCGGCCTTTTGTCGTTGCGGGGCGACTATCGTAAAATGTACGACGCGTACTGTCAACTCAAGGAGAGGCTGCGGATGCTTGAAGAAAAGCAGCGTCAGCGGGCGGAGCGGGAGGATCTGTTGCGCTATCAGATGGAAGAGATCCTCCGCGCGGAAATCATCCCCGAAGAGGACGCATCCCTCGTCAACGAAAAGAATATCCTGGTCAATATCCAGAAACTTGCGGGTCTTGCCCAGTCATCCTATGACGCGCTTTACCAGAGAGGTGAATCCGTCCTTTCCGGTCTGCACGACGCGGTTTTTGCCGTTCGCGAGATCAAAAAAATCGATCCATCCCTCGCGTTGTCCGATCAGGAAATGGACGAAATTTACTACCGTCTCGAGGATGCGGCCCGTGTTATCCGCGATTACGCAAATCGTCTTTCCTTCGATCCGCTTCGTCTTGCGGAGATTGAAGAAAGGCTGGAAATCCTCAACCGCCTCAAGAAAAAATACGGGGGAACCCTTCCGACCGTTCTGGAAAAGTTGAACGAAGCCCGACAAGAGGTGGAGGCCATGGCAGACGTAGCCGACGAGATCGCAAAGCTTGCGGTGCGTGCCTCGGAGGAGAAAAAAAGGCTGTGGGATGCGGCGGACGTTCTTTCCGTGCAGAGGCATCGGGCGGCCTTAAGCCTTGTGACTTCCGTGGAGACGGAAATAAGGTCTTTGAAAATGGAGAACGCCCGATTCGAGATCGTTTTTCATGAGCACGCAAACGACCGCAGCGATTCCATCCCCGGTGAAAAGGGAAACGACGATCCGGAATTCTATTTTTCGGCCAATGCCGGTGAAGCCCCTAAACCCCTGCGCAATGTGGCCTCCGGAGGCGAGCTTTCCCGGATCATGCTGGCATTTAAAAAGGCGCTGGCAGCGATGGGCTCGGTGGGAACAATCGTCTTTGACGAGGTGGATAGCGGAATCGGCGGGGCAACTGCGGAAATCGTCGGCAGAAAACTTCAGGAAGTGGCCCGCAGTCATCAGGTTATCTGCATTACGCACCTTCCCCAGATTGCCTGCCGTGGAGAGCGTCACTACCGGGTGGCAAAACAGGTTGCGGAAAACAGAACAACTACATATGTATCCGTTCTTTCTGACGAAGAGCGTGTTGAAGAGATTGCCCGCATGCTGGGCGGGGTGGAGATGACTCAAAAGACAAGGGACCATGCACGGGAGATGCTGACGGCGGCCCGCTGATTTAAAGACAGCGGCGAGAGGATGCGAAATGCTTAGAAAAGCGCGAATAGGCGATGTAAAGACAATCCATAAACTGATCAACGTATCCGCAGGCAAGGGGGAGATGCTGCCCCGCTCGCTGATGGATATTTATGGAAGTCTGCGGGATTTTTTTGTCTATTTCAGCGAGCAGGACGGTGAAATTATCGGCGTCTGCGCCATGAACATAACCTGGGAGAATCTTGCGGAAATACGTTCCCTCTACGTTGCCGAACTGCGCAGAAAAGAAGGGCTGGGCCGCAAGCTTGTCGAGGCCTGCATATCCGAAGCCATTACACTTGAACTCTACAGGGTCTTTACACTGACCTACCAGCACGAGTTTTTTTTGAAACTGGGGTTCAAGGACATCGATCGCGCCACCCTTCCGCAGAAGGTCTGGTCCGACTGCCTGCGCTGCCCCAAGTACCCCGATTTTTGCGATGAAATTTCGATGATCATGGAGCTTTGAAGATCATTTTGACCCAAAGAGGCAGTATTGATTTTTTTATCCCCATTTTTTTGTAACTATTCAGCATGATAATAAAATCTGTCATTCCCGAGGTTGTAATCGGGAATATGGCGCCGGTTTTAAAGCCATATCCCCGATAGAAGCATTCGGGGATGACAATCTTTTTTAAGTGCTGAATAGTTACATTTTTTTTTCATATCCTCGACAAAATATTAAATTTTTTCTTGATTGGGCGCGTCGTTTATGCTATCAGCCCGCGAAACGTCAGTATGAATCGTTCCTTTTTGGTTGCTTAAATAACAAATATTTTATGGCAGGGTGCATTTTGCTTATGTATGCGGGAGCAGCTCCATTGTTTGGGGTTTGAGCCTGATACCCGGATTTCAGAGGGGATTTAACCACCAGAGGGGTGGCTTTTTATAATCCACAAAACCATCAATGAAAGGGGGAAAACAGGAATGACAAAAGCGGAATTGATTGCGGTGATGGCGGAAGAGGCGGAAATCACAAAGGCGGCTGCGGCAAAGGCTCTGGATGCCTATGTGGAAACGGTTGCCAAGGAACTGAAGAAAAACGGCAGAATAGGACTGGTTGGCTTCGGAGCTTTTTCGGTAGTCAAAAGGAAGGCCCGCGAGGGAAGAAACCCGCAGACCGGTAAGAAGATCAAGATTCCAGCCAAGAAGGTCGTTAAGTTCAAGGTCGGTAAATCCCTGGCTGCAAAAGTTAAATAAATTAACTGGTTATTCAGGTTTAAAAGGCTCCCGTGATGGCAAGGGGGCCTTTTTTTTCCGGGCGGTTGCATTGACACGGCAGGACATTTCTGCTAAATGCGCAAGCGCTGTATTGATCATCGGAAAGATATTTCAAGGGAGGGTTTTTGTTGCAGAAAAGAATATTGAGCGGTATGCGGCCGACAGGCAAACTTCACCTCGGGAATTTCCATGGGGCGCTTTCCAACTGGGTGGCTTTGCAAGACCGGGGCGACTATGACTGTTTCTATTTTGTAGCGGACTGGCACGCCCTGACCAGCGATTACGCATCCACGGAGAATATCAAGGCCAACACCGTCGATATGGTGATCGACTGGCTTGCCGCCGGGCTTGATCCGGACAGGAGCACTCTGTTTATTCAGTCATCGGTCATGGAGCATGCGGAGCTTTTTTTGCTGCTGTCGATGATAACGCCGCTTTCCTGGCTGGAGAGAAATCCAACCTACAAGGAGATTAAGGAGGAGCTTTCCCAGAAGGATTTGTCCACATTCGGCTTTCTTGGGTACCCTGTTCTCCAGGCTGCCGACATCATCATGTACAAAGCCTCCGGAGTTCCCGTCGGGGTTGACCAGCTTCCCCACGTTGAGCTGACCCGGGAGATCGCCCGTCGTTTTAATTTTCTCTACAGGGAGATATTTCCGATTCCGGAGCCGCTTCTAACTGAAGTTCCCAAACTTCTCGGGACGGATGGGCGCAAGATGAGCAAGTCTTATGAGAATGCGATTTTCATGAGTGATCAGGGAGATGAACTGAAAAAGAAGGTGGCGGCGATGTTTACCGACCCGCAGCGGCAGCGCAAAAGCGATCCAGGTCGGCCGGAGCTCTGTAATGTTTACACGCTGCACGAGATTTATTCCACCCCGGAAGTTGTCGCGGAAATCGCCCCTGCCTGCAGGAGCGCCGCCATCGGCTGCATCGAATGCAAAAAGAGGCTCGCCGCGGCCATCGCCGAGGGGATGAAGCCCGTCCACGAAAGGCGGGAACACTATCTTGCCAGCCCGCAAGAGGTGAGGGCGATCATGGAAGACGGAAACGTCCGGGCGGGCCGCATCGCCAGAGAAACAATGGCCGAAGTCAGGGAAGCCATGAAGATCAACCATGAGCTATGAGATCAAACTCGATGTCTTTGAAGGTCCTCTGGACCTGTTGCTTTATTTGATCAAAAAGAACGAGATTGATATCTACAACATCCCCGTGGCCCTCATCACCAGCCAGTATCTCGGGTATTTGGACGTCATACGTTCGTTGAATCTGGATCTTGCCGGTGAATACCTGGTCATGGCGGCAACGCTCACCCATATCAAATCACGCATGCTGTTGCCGGTTGTTTCAGACGGGGAGGATGAAGAGGAAAAGGACGACCCCCGCGCGGAACTGGTCAAGCAGCTTCTCGAATACCAGACCTACAAGGATGCGGCGGGGCTGCTTTCCGGGCGGCCTCTTCTGGAGAGGGATGTATTTAAGCTGGGCGCCCCTCCGGACACGCCCTCTGATGCTGTGGAAAAAGACGATATTCCGGTAGAGGCCGACCTCTTTGAGCTTGTCGAAGCTTTTCGCAGGATTATGGCAGGTCTTGAGATCGGCGATGCGCTGGAGTTCAGTGCCGAAAAACTTTCCCTGGCCGAGCGGATAAACGAAATCATGGAAATTTTGTCACAGGATGGCCAGGTTTCTTTTTCCGGACTGGTGGCCGAGAAAATCAGCCGAAAACGGATTGTCTATACCTTTCTGGCCGTTCTGGAACTCATAAAATTACGGATGGCGACGGTTTGCCAGTCTGAACCATTCGGAGAGATACGGCTGTTTTTGGCTGTCAAGGAGGAAGGTGATTCCTCTGTAGTGGAAATTGCGGAGGCGTGATGGAGGAAAAAGCTGCTATTTTAGAGGCGCTGATTTTTGCCGCTGAAGCCCCCTTTTCTGTTGAAAAGGCCGCCGGGATTTTTTCTGAACTCAGCAAACCGGAGATTGCTGATCTTTTCAGGAAACTGGCGGGTGATTACGAAAGCCGGGGAGGGGGAATCGTCCTTCAGGAAGTGGCCGGTGGATTTCGTTTTCAGACCAGAATCGAGATGGCCCCCTGGGTAGGCAGACTGAAAAATGTCCGCCCTGCGTCATTTTCCCCTTCCGCCATGGAGACGCTGGCCATCGTTGCCTACCGTCAGCCGGTTATAAAGGCGGAAATAGACAAAATAAGGGGCGTCGATACAGGGGGCGTCCTCAAGGGGCTTCTCGAAAAAAAGCTCGTCAGGATAGTCGGGCGGAAAGATGTTCCAGGAAAACCAATCATATATGGCACCTCGAAAAGATTTTTGGAGGTGTTTAACCTGAAGGATCTTTCTGAATTGCCTACACTCAGGGAAATGAAAGATTTCAGGTCTTCTGAAGAGATAGAGGAGTAGCAGGAGAAGCCGGGGGCAAACAGGCCGGGCAAGTTTTGTAAACCGATTGGGGCGGGGAAAACAAAAGTGGAAGAACGATTGCAGAAGATTCTCTCCGGCGCCGGGATTGCATCCCGGCGTGCGGCGGAAAAGATGATTGCGGACGGCAGGATATCGCTGAACGGCGTCATCGTGAGAGAGCCGGGGACAAAGGCCGATGTTAACCGGGACGAAATAAGGGTGGACGGCAAGCTTATCTCCTGCGAAACGGAGAAGGTTTATCTTGTTTTGAACAAGCCGGGTGGTTATGTGACCACGCTGAGCGATCCGGAAGGACGGCCGATTGTGACGGATTTGATCAAGGGAGTTGGTGAAAGGGTTTTTCCGGTCGGCCGTCTTGATTATGACTCCGAAGGGCTTCTTTTTCTGACCAACGATGGAGACTTTGCCCAGCATCTCCAGCACCCGCGCTATAAGGTGCCCAAGACCTACCGCGTCAAGGTCGAGGGTCGCCTGACCAGAGTGGAAATCCAGAACCTGGAAAAGGGAATCGATCTATCCGACGGAAGATTCGCCCCGTCGGCGGTCATTGTGGAAAAGCTCAACCCGAAAAGCGCCTGGCTGCGGCTCACCATTCATGATGGAAGAAATCGTGTGATAAGACGTGTATTTGACTCAATGGGTCATTCAGTGACCCGCCTGGTGAGGGTCTCATTTGGCGATGTCGCGCTTGATTCCCTGGGTGAAGGCGAGTGGCGCCATCTGAGCAGTGGAGAGGTCAGACAGCTCAGGTTGCAGGCGCAGCCGGAAAAAAACAGGAAAAAATTATCTTGACAATGGCTCTAAAATAAATATAGTCGCCGAAAAACAATGATGTTTTATCAAATTCGGTTGAGTCTTAAAAATATCGGGTTGATTTACGCGGCGGATGACGTCGGCAGCAATAATTCAAGGAGGATTTAATGAACAAGTCAGAACTTATCGAGGCGCTGAGCCAAAAGGAAGAATTAACCGAGAAACTGGCAATGGATGTTGTTAATCTCGTGTTCAACGGTTTTTCTGAAGAATTGGCCAAGAGTGGAAGAATTGAGATCAGAGGCTTCGGCAGCTTCGTTGTGAGAGAGTATGACGCTTACACCGGTAGAAACCCCAAGACCGGGAAGAGCATCAAGGTTTCCCCCAAAAAGTTGCCCTTCTTCAAGGTAGGCAAGGAACTGAAGGAAAGGGTTGACGGCAGGCGTTAATCGAAACGCGGGTTTCACTATTTTTACGAATGCTGCAACGCAAAGAGGAACACGGATTCAAGGATCGGTCGTTTTTCTTTGCGTTGTCTTTTTCGTTCGTGGTTCGGGTCTGGCCGGGTCAGGCCATCATCCCCTCTTCACGGAAACTGAAGAAGCCCCCGTCGCCTATGATGATATGATCGTGGACGTTGATATCAAGCATCCGCGCCGTTTCCCGGATTGTCTTTGTAATGCGGATATCCGCCTCGGATGGTCTGATATGGCCTGATGGGTGATTGTGGACGAGGATGATAGCCGAGGCCTTTTTTTTCAGCGCATTTTCCAGCACCTGTCTCGGATAGACCGCAGCCTGATTGACCGTTCCTTTTTGCAGCGTTTCAAACGCGATGATCTGGTTTTGCACGTCGAGATAGATGACGCAAAACTCCTCTTCTTTTTTCCCGCCCAGTGTTGTCCGGCAGAAACCGATGAGTTCCGATGTGCATGATATTTGGGGTTTATCCTTTGCCTTCTGTTCGAGGTAAAGGGCCGAGACGGTCTTGAAGAGTTGAAAGAGGATTGTGGTGTGATCGCTGATCCCTTCGATCTTCTTTAATTCAGCAGGTTCGGCGTCCATAATTCCCTTGATCGAGCCGAAACAAGACAGCAGTTTCTTTGCGATCGGCTTTACATCCCGGCGCGATATCGCGTAGGTCAGGACAAGCTCCACGATCTCGTAATCCAGAAACGCCCCAATCCCTGAGTCTGTGTATTTGAGCTTCAGCCTCTGGCGGTGTCCGCGGTTAAAGTCCTTTTCATTGACGCTGTCAGTCATTGTCCCTGGCGCCCCCTTATCCGATCAAGCCAGACTAAATAAACAATCATTGCAACAGCCCTTTCAGCATGGCAACGGGTTATTCCTTCTTCAGGGTATTTCAGAAACCTGTCTTTTGTACAGAAGCCGAAAACGGAGTTTAATGTTCACAATCTTGAAACCAGATATTAAGTCTGAAGTCAAGGCCTCTTGTCTGTTTAGTTCGGGCTTCTCTTCAGGGCGAACCTTTTGAGAATCTTGACTGTTGCCAGAAGGGTTCCCCCGGTAAGGATGATGGTTGCGCCGGAAGGGAACTCGATGGAGTATGAGATGGAAAGCCCGAGCAGGCAGACCGTGATTCCCGTGGCGATGGAAAGGCCGATGATTTTGCGGAAGTTCATGGACAGCTCGGAGGCGATCGCCACGGGAATGGTCAAAAGAGCGATGACGAGCAGAATGCCCACAACCTGAATCAGCGTCACAATGGTCAGGGCGGTAAGGACCGTCAGGCCGGTTTTCAGCCCGTAAACGGGCAGGCGGCGCGCCCTGGCAAATTCCTCGTCCAGGGCTATCGCGACAAAGCCCTTGTAAAAAACGGCCACCGTTCCGACGACTATCAGGACGAGGACAGACATGATTGCAATATCCGTCCGGGGAACTGTCAGGATATTGCCGAACAAAAAGCTCATCAGATCGGGGGCGTATCCGGGGGTCAGATGGACAAAAACAATGCCGATGGCGACCCCGACTGCCCATAATATTCCAATGAACAGGTCGTTCTGATTGAGTTTTTTTTCTTCGAGAGAGCCCAGAAAAAGAGCTGCCGCCAGGACGAAGGCGATTGCCCCGTAGATCGGTCGGATTCCCATCCAGTAGGCGATGCCAAGACCCCCGAATGCTGTATGGCTCAGTCCGCCGCTGATGAAGACCATCCTGCGGGCGACGACAAAAGGCCCGATCAGGCCGCAGACGATGCTGGCCAGGATGGCCGCTGCAAGCGCGTTCTGCATGAATTCGTAAGAGAGGATGCCGTTCATTGTCTGTGCGCCTCCGGGTGGGGTGGAAGGAGCGTGTGGGGGATTCCGTGTCCCAGGAGTTCCACCGGGCAGCCGTAAACCTTCTCGAGTGTCGCGCTGTTGAGCTCCCCCCGTCCGTGAAAATAGAGTCTCGAGTTGAGGCAGGCCAGGCGCTGATAAATATGCGCATACGGGGTCGGGTCGTGGGTGACGACGACGATGCTCATTTTTTCCCTCAGACCGATCAGGATATCGATCAGATCGGTCTGCGAGGCGATGTCAAGCGCGGTCGTCGGCTCGTCGAGAAAAAGAACGGCCGGATCGGAGACAAGGGCGCGGGCGATAAGCACCCGCTGCAACTGGCCGCCGGACAGGTCGGTGATGTTGTCATGGAGCTTGTTTTCCAAGGAGAGCTTGCGAAGAATCTCCCGGCTCCGGTCGATGCTCTCCCTCGATGTCTGCCTGAGGTAGTTATTTCCCTGGATGCAGCCGGTGCGAACCATGTCGAGCGCCGAGATGGGAAAGCTCCGGTTGAAGCGGGCCGACTGCGGGACGTAGCCGAGACGATTGCCGATGCCGTCGGCAAAGGTGATTTTCCCCGACCAGGGGACGACAATGCCGAGGATGGCCTTGAGCAGGGTTGATTTTCCTCCCCCGTTCGGGCCGATGATAAGAACGAAGTCGCGCTCTTCGATTTTCAGCGAAACATCCTCCAGGACGGCTCTTTTGCCGTACCCGCAGGTGACTTTTTCAACCGTGATGATGGTTTCCATTGCGCGGAGCCTCCTATTTCCTCAAGACGCCTGCCAATGCGGCGGTGAATGTATTCAACCCGCGCGGCCAGTCGCGCTCCAGCGGATCGACCTCGACGACCCTCCCTTTGAGTTCCGCGGCGATTGTCCGTGCGTTCTTGTCGTCGAACCCCCGTTGAACCAGGATGTCGGAGATGCCTTTCTTGCGGGCCAGATCGATCATTTTTCGGATATGGGCGGCGTTTCCCGGTTTTCCTTTCTCCTCGATCGGGATCTGAACGAGGTTGTACTCATCGGCGAAATATCCCCAGGAGGGGTGGTAAATCATGAAGCTCCAGCCTTCCTTCCCCGCCAGGGATTTTCGGATCCCCTGATCAAGTCTGTCAATCTCCGCAAGGAAATCCTGCAGATTTTTTTCGTACGCAATTTTGTGGGAAGGGTCATGTTTTGCAAGCGCCCCGGCTATGTTCACGGCGGCAGCCTTTACCCGTGCGGGGGATGTCCAGATATGCGGATCTCCCGTGCGCAGCGTCACCCCCGCCGAGGCATCGATGACGGTCATCCGGGGGTTCCGGTCGAGAAAGGCCTGGAGGTATTTTTTTTCAAAAAAGAAGGTCGGGGTTCCGACTTTCATGTACATCTGCGAGTTGGAAAGCTCGATCAACTGCCGGGGGGTCGGTTCGTAAGTCGCCGGATTTGCCCCTTTCGGGATCATGATGTGCGTTGAAACGAGATTCCCGCCGATTCTCTCCACAAAATAGGCCTGAGGGGGGATGCTGACGGTAATATCGATCCTGGCAGGCGCGGCAAAAGCAGGCATCCCTGCCCACAAAAGAATGAAACATGCAGTCATTTTTAATAGTGTATTTTTCATAACGACCCTTTCCTGTTACTTTTACTCTTTAGAAATTATCAGATGCAACTGTGTTGCCATTATCTTTTTTGATACACTCCGCGCACAACCCTATCAACTGCACGTCAATTCTCTCGACGGTAAAATCAGCCGGTTGAGCCAGCCAGTCCCATGCCTGCGAGAGCGTCAGAGGGGGGAGGCAGATGATGCGGCCACAGTCCCGACAACGAAAATGGGGGTGAACAGGGTTGTGCGCGCAGGCCATTTCATAGGAGCTGTTGGCGTGGCCGGTTTCAATCTCCCTGATGATTCCGCGGTCGCGAAACGACGCGAGAATCCGGTAAACGGTGACGCGGTTGATTTTTGTTTTTTCTGCCGTCAGCGCAAGAATATCTGCGGCGCTCAAAGGATGGATGGCGAGGATCAGGGCTTCGAGCACGGCCATTCTCTGGGGTGTCCTGGCAAGGCCCGATTGTTTGATGGTTTCCGATGCGTCGCAGTACTCTTCTTTCATAAGCAGTCGCGTCCGAATGGTTCATGAAAATCATGCCGACCGTATCATCGACTGTACGGGCGAATCTCACAGGGAGCCTGTCCGCCCTTTTTGTCGCCGACAGGATGCGTCCGCTGGCTATCATAAATGCAACAAACTTGCAAACAATTTAATTTTGCATATTGACAATGTCAAGAACCGGGTTTATACCGCGTTTCAAATAACGGGTTTTTTTTCACTGCGGCTGTCAGATTTCACATGGGATGATGCAATGGCGGTAAAATACAGGGCAGGCATCGATGCCGGCTCGACGACGGTTAAGCTGGTAATTTGCGATGACGATGAAAACATTGTCTTTTTTCGCTATCGTCGCCACCATTCGCTGACGCTTGGCACGGTTGCCGACATGCTCAGAGAGGCGAAGGAGGAGTTGGGCAACTGCGTCCTCGATTTCGTCGTCACCGGCTCCGCCGGGATGGGGGTTGCCGAGTCTTTTCATTTTCCGTTTATTCAGGAGGTTGTCGCCTCAACCAGGATGATTCAGCGCCGCTGGCCCGATGTCCGGACCCTCATCGAGATCGGCGGCGAGGATTCCAAGATTGCCTTTTTCGATGAACGTTTTCAGCCGGATATCCGGATGAACGGAAACTGCGCCGGTGGAACGGGGGCGTTTATCGAGCAGATGGCCGTTTTGCTCAACGAGCCGCTTGAAAAGCTCGACGAACTGGCGCAGAGAAGCGTTGCGATACATCCGATCGCCTCCCGCTGCGGGGTTTTCGCGAAGACCGATGTGCAGGCGCTTCTGAGCAACCGGGTCTCCCGGGAAGATATCGCCGCGTCGGTCTTTCACGCGATGGCGATTCAGGTGATTTCCACCCTTTCGCGCGGCCACGACATTCACAACAAGGTGCTTTTCGCTGGCGGCCCGCTGACCTTCTTTTCCTCGCTGCGCCGGGCCTTCTTACGCCTGCTTCAGCTTGATGCAAAGCGCGATATTGCCGCGGCCGATCACCCGGAGCTGATGGCGGCCGAAGGGGCGGCCCTTTGCCACGAGGGCGAAGGCATTGTCATGGATATCGAAAAATGCCTGCATGTGATCGAAAACGGCGCGATGAACGCGGGCAGCGATCTGGAAAAACGGCTTCCGCCTCTGTTTCGCAACCAGAAAGAAATAGACGACTGGGAACAGGAGCATCGTCAGAGCCGCGTCCAGCGCGTCGCTATAGGGGAGCTGGACGGTGCGCGCTGTTATCTCGGGATCGATTCCGGTTCCACGACGACCAAACTCGTTCTGATTGACGAAGACAGGCGGGTGGCGCTCAGTTGGTATCAATTGAACGGGGGAGACGCGATCGGCGCCGTCCGCCGCGGGCTTTCATCACTCCGGGATGCCTGCCGCACTGCGGGAGTTCTTCCCGTGGTGGCAAGATCGGCTGTGACCGGGTACGGCGAGGATCTGATCCGGGCGGCCTTCGCGATTGACGACGGCGTGGTGGAGACGGTGGCCCACTACCGGGCGGCCCGCCAGTTCCTTCCTGACGTCTCCTTCATTCTCGACATCGGCGGGCAGGACATGAAGGCGATTTACGTCGAGGACGGGGGGATATCCGATATCCAGATCAACGAGGCGTGCTCCTCCGGCTGCGGCTCGTTCATCGAGACGCTTGCCGATTCGCTGAAGGTCAGCATCTCCGATTTTGCCGGAATCGCCTGCCTGGCCGAAGCCCCCTTCGATCTGGGAACGCGCTGCACGGTTTTTATGAATTCACGCGTAAAGCAGGCGCTGCGCGAGGGGGCAACCGTCGGCGACATCTCCGCGGGGCTTGCCTGCTCGGTAATTGGCAATACCCTTTACAAGGTCTTGAAATTGCATGATCCTTCAGCCCTGGGCGATAAAATTGTCGTGCAGGGCGGTACGTTCCGGAATCCGGCGGCCCTGCGGGCCTTTGAGAAGGAGATCGGCAGAAAGGCAATCCGTCCGGATATCTCCGAGGTGATGGGCGGCTACGGCGCAGCGCTGACGGCGCTGCAGAACAGCCTTCAGGAGCCGGAGCGTCTTTCTTCTTTCCCGGGAATCAATGCGGAACCCCGTGAAAACGTAACCGGAACAAAGGAACTCCTGTGCAACGGCTGTGAAAACCACTGCAAGGTGACGAGGATAACCTTCAGCGGCGGACGCCGCTATTTCACAGGGAACCGCTGCGAGCGCTTCTTCAATAACAAGGGCGCCGAAATCGAGCAGGGAGAAAACCTCTTTGCCGACAGGTTGAAACTCCTTTTTGATCAGCCGCTGGAACCGGCAGGAACCCCGATTCTGACCTTCGGCATCCCGCGCGCGCTGAACATGTTTGAAAACTTTCCGTTCTGGGCGCATTTTCTGACCGCGTGCGGTTTCCGGGTTGTCCTTTCCGCCCCTTCCGACACGAGACTCTTCGAGCGGGGGATACGAACCGTCATGTCCGACAACATCTGCTTTCCCGGCAAGCTTGCCAATGGACATATCCTTGATCTGATTGAGAAAAAAGTTGACAGAATCCTCTACCCGATCGTGGTTTTTGAAGAGAAGGAAGACCCGGATACGCTCAACAGCTACAACTGTCCGGTTGTCAGCGGTTATCCCGATGTGATCCGCAGCGCCATTGACCCGGAGGGACACTACGGCATACCGTTTGACAGTCCTGTGATCAGTTTCCGGTCGCAGGAGCTGCTGAAAAAACAGCTTTACAAATTTTTCAAGCTCTACGGGGTCAGAAAAAAAACGATTGATCAGGCGGTGCGAAAGGGGCGCGAGGCGCAGCAGAAGGTAAGGGAGACCCTTTACGAAAAGGCCGCGGGACTCATCGATAAGGCCGGAAGGGGAAACCGCTTTGCCGTTGTGGTCGCAGGCCGTCCCTACCATTCCGACCCGCTGGTAAATCACGGCCTGCCGGAGATGCTTGCCTCCATGGGGGTTGACGTCATCCCGGAAAGCGCCGTTTTTGTTTCGAATGATGGCCATCTTCTTAAAGATGTCAAGGTGTTGAGCCAGTGGGCCTACACCAACCGGATACTGGCCGTATCCAAACTCGTCGCCTCACACCCCCATCTGGAGATGGTGCAGATCACCTCTTTCGGCTGCGGCCTCGATGCGATCTCTGCCGACGAGGCGCGGGACATCATCCGGGAAAAGGGGAAGGTCTATACGCTCATCAAAATGGACGAGATATCCAACCTCGGCGCGGTGAGAATCCGCCTGCGCTCGATGCTCGATGTGGCCCGGGAGCGGTCGATGAAAGCGAACCCTGATGTTTGTAAACCGCCTTCGGGGGTATCGCCTCAGGGCTTTGTCCGTCGTATTGAGGGCGATGCGGCCCAGCGGACAATCATCGTTCCGTGGTTTTCCCCGTTTTACTCGCCCGCCATCCCGGCGGTCTTCGCATCGCTCGGATACAAGGTGGAACTCCTTGCCCCGCAGGATCGCTCGTCGGTCGATGTGGGGCTCAAGTATGTGAATAACGATATCTGTTATCCGGCGCTTATCGTTGTAGGCGATATCGTGAAGGCCCTTCAGTCGGGGAAATGGGATCCGAAACAAACGACGGTGCTCCTCACCCAGACCTTTGGCCAGTGCCGCGCGTCGAGCTACGTGCCTCTTGCCCGGAAAGCTCTGATGGCGGCGGGTTACGGCGAGGTGCCGGTGGTGTCTCTTTCCGAGGGGGATACGCTCAAGCAGGCCGGGATTCCGATCGATCAGAGACGGCTGGTCAAGAGGCTGGCGCTCGTGCTTATCTTTACCGACCCGCTGTCGAAGATGGCGCTGGCGACGGCGCCCCGCGAAAAAGAGCGTGGTGCGGCCATGGCCCTGCAGAAAAAATATCTCGATGAACTCGGCTTACTGGTAGCCGGAGAAAACTTCGGCGTCATCCTCGATATGCTCAAGAGGGCCATCCACGACTTCAACGCCGTTAACGTGCATGACGACCCGGTGCCGGTGGTCGGCGTGCTGGGGGAGATATTCGTCAAGCACAACGAATTTTCCAACAACAACATCGTTGATTGGTTCCGGTCAAAGGGGGTGGAGGTGGTTGTCCCTCCGCTTTTGAGTTTTTTCGAGCAGCGTTTCGTAAACGAGGAGTTCGACCAGCGCTCTTTCATGAAAAGCTCTCTCAAGGATCGGGTGGTTCTGAATCTTCTGGGCCGCTACATCGGCCTTCACCTGCACCGCGTCGAGCGCGCCATGAGCGGTTTCCGGTTCAACCGTAAGAGTTACAGCCTGAAAGAACTGGCGGTCGAGGCCTCCATGGCGACAAGCCTGGCCAACCAGGCGGGCGAAGGGTGGCTGCTTTCCGCCGAGATTGTCGAGATGGTCAGGCAGGGAATCGATCACATCGTCTGCCTGCAGCCATTCGGCTGCCTGGCAAACCACATCATCGGGAAGGGCGCCGAAAAGCGGCTCAAGGCGCTTTACCCCAACCTCAACCTGCTCTACATCGACATGGACCCGGGAATAACCGAGGTGAACGTCCTGAACCGCCTCCATCTGATGGTGATGTCCGTCCAGGAAGGGTTTAAAGAGCGGCGTCTCAAGGCCTCCGGAGAATAGCGCATATCCTGTTTTTCGCTCATGCGTTGGAATGTGTCTTTATAATTATGATGAACTCGTCAAAAGTCCAAAAACCGTCATTCCGGCGAAAGCCGGAATCCATAAGTGACTAAATTCACTGGATTCCGTGTCAAGCACGGAATGACAAAAGGGGACAAAATCGACTTTTGACGAGACCATCAATTATAGG
>DYTH01000089.1 GCA_020726025.1 Syntrophus aciditrophicus
CGCCTGGAAGAAGAAACGGGAACGTGCGTCCTGTGTCAGGGACTCTTCCTGACGCTCGGGGACGCGGCCAGACAGTTCGGTTTTAATCTGGAAAACACGCTGCGCCGCCTCCATGCCGCGGTTGATGGGGGCAAACCCGCCTGAAACCCGGCCAGGCGGCAGGCGCCAAAAATAACGAATGCAAGTTATCATTTGACAAAAGTGAGGCAATTGATAGATTCTACAGATGTTAAAGGATAACCATTAACCTTGGAAAGGAGAAAGACATGTTTTCAGTGACGCAAAAAGCAAGCGAGATGATTGCGGAATTCTTCAAGGGAAGGCAGGAAGCCCGTTCCCTGCGGGTGATGCTGCAGGGGGGCGGCTGCTCCGGATATTCCCTGGGGCTGGCCATGGACGTATCAAAACCGGACGACGAGGTGTTTGAGCAGGACGGCGTAAACTATGTCATCGAAAAGGATCTGCTGCTGGAGGCGCAGCCGATCGTCATCGAATTTCTGGAAACCGCTCAGGGAAGCGGCTTCAACATCCAGTCGAACCTCAAAAGGCCGAGCAGTTGCGGCTCTTGCAGCTCCTGCTCGTGCTGAGGTAAATGATGGATATTTTACCGATCATGACCGCCGCCCCGAAAGAAAAACGGCTGACTGAGACATCCCACGGCTCCGGGTGAGCGTGCAAGATAGGTCCGGAGGACCTGCACGAAGCGCTCAGGGATTTGCCGCTGATTACAGATCCCAACCTGATTGTCGGCATGGAACACGCCGACGACGCCGGGGTTTACCGCCTGCGCGACGATCTGGCGATCATCCAGACGGTGGATTTCTTTACCCCGATTGTTGACGACCCCTACCTCTTTGGCCGCATCGCCGTGACCAACGCCCTCAGCGACGTCTATGCGATGGGGGGAAAACCGCTCACGGCGATGAACATCGTCTGCTTCCCGGTGGGAAAGATGGATATCGGCATTCTCCGCGACATCCTCCGGGGAGGAATCGACCAGATGCGGGAGGCGGGCGTTGTTCTCGTCGGCGGTCACAGCGTCGAGGACGACGAACCAAAATACGGCCTCTCGGTCACGGGCGTTATCCACCCCGACCGGGTTCTGGCCAACCGGGGGGCAAAGCCGGGAGATCGCCTCATCATCACGAAAGCGCTCGGCTCCGGGATCGTAAGCACGGCGGTCAAGGGCGGGGTGGCCGAACCGGCCATGCAGAGACGCAGCGTCGCGACGATGATGGAGCTGAACCGCAAAGCGGCGGAGCTGGTTTCGGAACGAGACGACGTCCACGCCTGCACGGACATCACCGGCTTCGGCCTCCTCGGTCACGCGATGGAGATGATCGAAGGCAGTGAAACGGGGATGATTATCTACTCCGGCGCCGTCCCCCATTTTGACGGGCTGCAGGAGCTGATCGAAATGGGAATCGTCCCCGGCGGCCTCGTCAAAAACCGCAAATACCGGCAGCATCAGGTCGAGCAGGGGGCCGACTGCCCCGACTGGATGTACGATTTACTCTTCGACCCGCAGACATCGGGGGGGCTTTTCATCTCCCTGCCGGAGGCGGGCGCGCAGGAACTGCTCGCAAAAATGCAGGACGCCGGCATTGCCGACGCGGCGATCATCGGCGAGGTCGTCCCGTACCCGCCGGGAAAAATCATCGTGAAATAAAACAAAAACCCTGGCATGCACATTCCAGCGCCAGGGTTTTTGTTCGCACGACAAAGCCCGCTTCTGATGAAGCGGCCTGACTGGCCCAATCCGGCATCCAGTCACATTCATACTGGACAACGGTTTTCACCGGCAAGACGGTTTGCCGTACTCGGAGACGCCGTCAATCCGGCGTCACGGCTGGAAGGGCTAAACAAACAGTTCGCAGAGTAAATGGGTAAATGGGGGGACAGATTTAAATCTGTCTCCCCCGTATTATTTTTCAGCAGGAACGGGAAGGTTGAGCACACCGCTGTTTTCGAAGTTCAGCTCAACGGGGAGCCCGGTAAAAAGACGACCCCGGATGCAATAGGCGACCGACTTTTTGTTCCCCTCCCGCAGAGCCCCTATCTGGCGCAGAATGCCCGATAAATCGCTCACCGCGGCAACGTCAACCATCGTTTCACCCAAGCGCGCCAATGTGTATGGTTTGTCGCTGACGCCTTTTACGAAGGGCTCGTCGTTTATCGTTACATCGAAGCTCATCCACTTGACGAAAATATCATGGTCGTTGGGATTCTGAACGCGCAACCTGAACAGGAAGCGCTGCTCCAGAAGACCGACTTCGATCACCTGCAGGGAGGCGACCGTCACCGACGGCGACTGCATCTTGAAGGCAGCACAACCGATCATCAAAAGAACGGCTGCCCTGAAAATTCCATTTTTTATCTGTCGCCGCATCTCCACCCCCCGTTATTTTCTGCCCATCAGCCGGGCAGTTTTTCCAGCTCGAGTTTTTCCTTCAACGTCCCGTTGGCGGCGCGGAGCCTCTCGTCCGGGGCAAAAACGGCGACAACCGCATCCGGTGAGGCCTTCGAAAAATAGTCCCCTGCCGTCTCCTGAAGCATCCGGGCATCAACGTCGAGCACCCCTTCCCGGAAGCGGCGGCGCAGCGCATCCGTCAGGCCGGAAAACTCCCGGACCATCGCCGTGTAACCCCGTCCTGCCGGGTCCATCGGACGGTCGAGACCGCCGATCGTTCCGATTATGGCCTTTTCCACCTCCGTGTCGGGAATCGGATGACGGCTCACAAAATCCATCGCCTCTTTGTAGATATCCAGCGTTTCCGTCAGATGCGGGTCGCGGTAGGACAGAAAGGCAAACACCCCGCTGGACGGCTCGTACCGGCAGAAGCCGCCGTATGCGCCCCCCTGGACCCGTATCCTCTTGTACAGATAGCCGTTGGAGAGCTGCTTTGCGAGGACGAAAAGCGGCGCCGCTTGCCTGTCGGTGTAAGCCGGCGCGGGGAGCGCAGAGGCGACATAGCAGACATCCGCCGCGATCGCGACTCCGAGATGGACGGGCCGGGTTTTCCCGGACTGCGCCGGGAGCGGCTTTGTCCCCTCCGGCAGGGCGGCGAGGAGACCCTCCGCCGCCGTACCCAGGCCGGCCAGCCCCTCGCTGTCGGCCGTCATGTTCATCGTGAGCCGGCTTCGGGTGAAAATCGTCTCCCGCAGACGCGTGAGCTTCTCCACCAGTTCCCCGCGCCGCTCGTCAAGTCGGCCGGCCGTCTCGGCGACGACGGCAAGCTGGCTTTTTCCGTACCACTCCTCCGAACGGCGGGCGGGCAGGGAAAGAGATTGAGCCGCTGCCATCTGGGCGAAAAGGTGGCCTGAGGGAATAACCGCCGAGTGGAGACCGTTCTTTTTTTCGAGAATCAGCTCCTTCATCCGGGCTGCTTCGCTGAAATCCCCTCTTGTCAGCACGTCGCGAACAATGGCGAGGGCCTCGTCCGTATTCCGATAGAGCGACTTGACGGAGAGAATCATCTTCTGCCAGCTTCCGCTCCCGTCAGCCGTGTCGCCCGCTATCAGGCCGAAGCCCAGCCCGCCGGTGTAGAGGGCGATGCGTCTGGCCATGGCCTCGCAGGAAAGCCCCGCCGCCCCCATCTCGGTCATCAGCTTCCCGAGAAGCGGCAGACAGGGCTGCAGCTCCCCGGGAATGTCCGCAATATCGAAGGCCAGATCGAGATAGGCGACGCCGTTTGTGAAGATGTCGTGGCGAAGGAGGGAAACCCCGTTCCAGTCAACCTTTTCCGTGGGGATCGTCTCGATCTGCCGCGAGATGTCTTCCACGGACAGTCTCGGAAGAGACGCCGCCGCTTCGGGCAAATCCGGTTCGGTCTGAAACTTGTTCAGAAGCTCCTTTTCCTGACGTATCGCGTCTTTCTGCTCAGCGGAAAGGGTTTCCAGAAGCGCGGCCATCCGGTCTTTCGCCTTTTGCTCCCTCTCTTCCTGGCAGGTCGCGCTCGGCTCCATGACCGAAACGAGCCTGTGCGGATTCTCCAGAAGCCACCGGCGCACCGCGTTCTGGAAGAAGGCGGGGTCTTTCTCCCACTGCCTGCGGATCGAGCTTATGATGCGCGGGAAATTCATCTCGGCCAGAGGGTCGCCGTCGTAAAGCCAGGCATGGTAGGCGCGTCCCATCAGAATGATCCCGTAGGGGTAGCCCTTGCGGGTGATCTCCCGCCCGTGGAATTCCACCTGGTGGAGCGTCCCCTCGATAAGTTCGCTGTCGAATCCGTTTTCCACCGTTTTTTGCAGCGTATCGAGAATAAGCTGCTCTATCTTTCCTTCCCGCTCCGGCTCCGTCCCCCGAAGGCCGACGGAAAAAACGATCTGCTGGAGGTCTCTCTCCAGGCCCGTAACGGGGGAGAGATCCTCGCCGAGGCCGGAGTCGATCAGCGCCTTGCGCAGAGGCGAGGCGGCGCTCCCGGCAAGCAGGTCGCCTATGATCGCAAGCAGCATCGCCGTCTCACTCGATCTGTTTTCCGCCGTCATCCAGGCCATGTTGACGGTCGTTTTCCCTTTGGGGGATTCGTCCCTGTCGATCGGGAATACGCCGCGCACGCGGCGGGGCGCCTCCCAGCGGGGCTGCATGGCGATGGAGGAGTCAACATCGATGCGTTCGAAACCGGCCAGAATCTCCTCGAGAAAGGCCAGATGCTCTTCGGTCGGGATGTCCCCATAGAGGAAAAAACGGGCGTTGGTGGGCGAGTAGCAGGCGCGGTGGAACTCCCGGAACTGCTCATAGGTAAGCTCCGGTATTTTTTCCGGATCTCCGCCGGAGTCGTGGGCGTAGGGGGCGTCGGGGAAAAGATTCTCCAGGATGGCGTTGTACATGAGCGTCTCGGGGGAGGAGTAGGCCCCCTTCATCTCGTTATAGACGATTCCCGAAACCGTCAGTTCGCCCTTTTCGTTAAACTCGTAGTGATGGCCCTCCTGTAGAAAGGTCTCCCGCATGAGCCGCGGATGGAGGACCAGATCGGCGTAAACCCGGGCCAGGTTGAAAAAATCGCGCCGCTCCATGCTCGCCACCGGGTAGATCGTCTTGTCCGGATAGGTGAAGGCGTTGATGAAGGTCTGAAGGGTGCCGCTCACCAGTTCGTTGAAGACATCCTTCAGCGGATAGCTCTTCGAGCCGGCCAGAACGGAGTGCTCCAGAATATGCGGGACGCCCCGGGAATCCCTGGGTGGCGTCCGGAAACCGATCGAAAAAAGATTTTCCCGGTCGTCCGCGTGCAGGTGAAGAAGTTTCGCCCCGGTTTTCTCATGGACGATCTCGTAGGCCGTAACCCGGATTTCCGGGAGCTGCTCCACGCGCAATATCTGAAATCCATGCAGCTTCTTGCCGGGGGAAAGCGTTCGGGACGGACAATTGTTTTCTGTTTGCATGATTACCTCCATTGTTTTTTTGGCCATGGTGAATTTCTTTGTTCAGTTGGTCTCCCACGGCATTAACCTGTCATTTTCATCGAATCTCCAGTCAATTTTCCCCACGATTTCAAGATCTGCGCCGCCATCGCATGCGGCCAGCGCCGCCGGGGAAAGGGCAAGCTCTTCCAGATGGTTTGTGTTTTTTATCCAGGCGGCCCTCACGCGCCCCTCTTCAAGCAGCGGCAGCGTGGAAAGGGCCTTTTCGATCGTTTCCCGGTCGCCGCCGCCGATCACCGGAATCATCCCGCGCTGCAGGTACGTCGAAGTGAGTGTATTTTTGTAAGTAACCGGAAGATCAACGGAATCAAACAGCCTCTGCGTGATCAGATCGGCCAGGCCGATGCCCTGGGCATTTCCGTGCGACGATTCCTCCAGGGCGAGCGCGACGACCCTCGCAATCCGGGGAGCTTCCGGCTCCGGCTCGCCGGCGATCCGCCATCTCCCGATAACATTGGTGTCCATGCCTGTGCCGCTGTACTTCTTTCCCATCTCCCCGACGACGAGTAGATCCAGTTCAGAAACGGGAAGCCTTGCCTTGAGACGCGCCGCCTCCGTGAGAAGCCGGGCATCCGCGGCGGGAAAATCATTCGGACGGACAAGCTCCAGCCTTGCTATTTCACCGTAGGCATTCTCGATAATCCCGATCCCGGCCGTAATCGGGGCACGGGTCACAATGAAGGAGGCGACCGCGCCGATCATCTCCCCCATCCGCGACGGGCCGTAGAGGTGCATCCGCGATGCCCCCTCCACCTTTCCCAGCCCGATCGAACACATCTTGCCAAGCCCGCTCTGGATTGGCCCGGTGACCGCCGTATGCGCCTTGATCCGGTTCATCACGAGTATATGATCCGCGCGAAGGGCGCTGCTGTCGCAAAAAACCGGAAAGCCGTCCGGAAGCTCGCCGACCTTGTCAATCTCCATGCTGATCTTAAGCGGGCAGCCGATAAAATCTTCGGTTATCCCAAGGGATTCAAGTATTTCCAACTGTCCTGACGCCGTCGCGCCGCCGTGGCTTCCCATCGCGTTAAAGACGAAGGGGCTTGCGCCCATCTCTTGAAGAGCCCCTGCAAGCGCCTTCATCAGGACAGCGATCGAGGCAATCCCCCGGCTTCCCCCGGTAATTGCCACGGTTTGTCCGGGTATTATCGCGCCGGCAAGCCAGCTTGTGCGCACCAGATCGGCCATTGCATCGGCCGGATCGGCAATCGCGTCACGGGGAAACTTCTGACGGCAAAGGATCATTTCAGGCAACTGCATCTGCATTCTCCATAAAAACCGGCGCTTCTTCCTGTCTTAAAGAAGTCCGGCGTGCTGACTGGAAGATTTTAACAACGATTCTTCCCGCCCTGTCAAGCAAAATACAACAAACGACGCGCATACACCCCTTCGCATGATGCGCGCATGCAAAAAATAATTTCCAAAAAAAATCGAATGTGGTAAAGAACCGCGTCGGTTTGATCCGGGAGGACTCTTCGTAAGGAAGAGTTTGAAGACAACAGCAGCATAAAGAAAGGAACGAAATTGAAAAAAGACAACGTAATTCTTTTCAGCGGAGGCGCGGACGGAGCAGAGGCTGAATTCGGGGCAAACGCGGAACGCTACGGCATTGAAGAGGTAAATTTTACCTTTGAAGGACACACTCGCTGCCGGCAGAGAGGGGTGCGCGTTCTGAACCACGAAGAGTTGAAAAACGGCGACGTAAGCCTTGAATATGTATCGAGATTGATGAATCGCCGCTATACGGAGAGCCCCCTGTTGCGCAAGGTATTGCAGACAATCTGGTATCAGGTCAACAATGGACAGGCCATCTACGTGATCGGCGAGGTACTGCCCGACAAGACCGTCAAGGGCGGAACCGGCTGGGGTGCGGAATTCGCGAAGATCTGCAACAAGCCGCTCTTCGTGTTCGACCAGAAGGTCAACGCCTGGTTTCAGTGGGACAGGCTTGACTGGGTGGAGCGTGAAAGGGGCAACGAACCGGTGATAACCCAGCCGCATTTTGCCGGGACCGGAACGAGATTTCTTACGGAAAACGGTAAGAAGGCCATCGCCACGCTGTTTGACAGAACATTTTGTTAACCTCCAGAATGCATCATTCCCTGTAAAAAAGGCGTCGGCGTTGACGCCTTTTTTACGTCCGGGATTGTCATACAGCGGACAAGAGCTTGTCCCAGTATTTGTTGGCCCCGTCCATGTACATGTCGTGGGGAACGATCGGTTTATCCAGTTCCGCTTTCGTATCGTCCGACAATTTTCCGTCCGCCGCAACCTCCCGCCCCGCCTTTTTCAACACATCCCTGTAGGCGTCTATCAATGGCTTCAGCATGGGCATATCCAGCTTCAGCAGTTCTCCTGCGCCCCGGTAAATTTCGGCAACCAGCTCCGATTGCATGTTGCGGGCAACGCGCTTAAAAAGAAGATTGAGAACCTGAAAATGGCTCTGCTCGGCAAAGCCGCAGTTGGAAATGACGGCAATTTTCGGGATTTTCTGATAGCGCTTGCGATGCCGGTATTCACCCTGCGGGTCCTTTTCAAAATAAGGCTCGATAAGGGGAATGATCCTGTCCATGAACGTCTTCATGATGCCGGTCACGTTGTCAACATAAAGAGGGGTAGCAAAAACAATAAGATCGGCATCCCTGAAAAGCGACAAAAGGCCTTCCATGTCGTCTTTCTGCATGCATTTTCCCGGCGTCTTCAGCCAGCAGTCAAAACAGCCGAGACACGGCCGTATCTTTTTCCTGAAGAGAAAGACGTTCTCCACCTCGGCCCCTGCCGAAGCGGCCCCCTCAAGAAACGCCTCGACCATGACATGGGTATTCCCCTTTTCCATCCGCGGACTGCCGTTAAAAACAACGATCTTCATCTCTTCCCTCCTTGAATTTTTGTCCTGTTCAGATCATGGGAGGAATGACACAAAAATGGTTAACAATCAAGGTTGATGCTCTCGTCAAAAGTCGGTTTTGTCCCCTTTTGTCATTCCGTGCTTGACACGGAATCCAGTGGATTTAGTCACTTATGGATTCCGGCTTTCGCCGGAATGACGGTTTTTGGACTTTTGACGAGTTCATCCT
>DYTH01000090.1 GCA_020726025.1 Syntrophus aciditrophicus
AATCCCCTCCCGCAAGGGGAGGGGAAAATGTACTTTTGACGAGCTCATCAAGCTTCGCTTTCGCCGGGGTGACGAAATAAGCTGGTTTTGCAATTGGCTCAATTCTCCCAGCGATTTCTTTCTTCCACTCTTTCGCCGGCTAAAAGCAATCGGGGCTTATCACGATAGATGGAAACAGCGGGCGAAAAGGCAAAATGGCATGAAAAATATATTGACTATCAACACTTCCTATACTAATGCTTCCTCTTTGTTTTTGGTTAAGGAAGGGCCGATTTGGAAGAGAAAAAAATCTATATCCACACATTGGGATGCCAGATGAATGTGCAGGATTCGCAGAAGATGGCGTTTCTGATGGGGGGTGCGGGGTACAGGGAAACAAAAAATCCGGGCGAGGCGGATGTGATTATCGTCAACACCTGCAGCGTCCGGGAAAAGGCCGCCCAGAAGGCGTACAGCCTGCTTGGCAGGTTTCGGGAACTCAAGGCGGAAAAACAGGGTCTTATCCTGGGCGTGGCGGGATGCCTGGCACAGCAGCACGGCGATCAGTTCTTCAAAATGTTTCCGTATCTGGACATGGTTGTCGGCACCCACCGGATTGACATGCTGCCCGAGATCGTATCATCCTTGCGCCAGAGCAAACGCAGGAGGATTTCCGAGACAGGCTTCCGCGATTATGTAAGCTCTCTGGATATTCCCGCGCAGCCCGTTTGCGGAGAATTCAGCGCCTTTGTCACGATCATGCAGGGATGCAACAATTTCTGCACCTATTGCGTGGTCCCGTTTCTGCGGGGCAGGGAGCAGAGCCGGCCGCTCGCCGATATCGTAAAAGAGGTCGAAGAGCTTTCCCGCCAGGGGGTGCAGGAGGTGACGCTGCTGGGGCAGAACGTCAATTCCTACGGAAAGACGCTGCCGGACAGGCCCGATTTCACGGGGCTCTTGTATGCGATAGGCGGGATTGAGGGGATCAGGAGGATTCGATTTACCACCTCCCATCCGAAAGACCTCTCCGACGAACTTATTGCGGCATTTGGAAAAATACCGACTCTGTGCGATCATATCCACCTTCCCGTTCAGGCGGGATCGAATCGGGTGCTCAAGAGGATGAAGCGGGGATATACGGTTGAAGATTACAGGGAAAAAATTGCGGCGCTCCGGGAGGCGTCCCCCGATATAACCATTACCTCGGATATGATCGTCGGATTCCCCGGTGAAGAAGAGGAAGATTTCGAGCAGACCCTTCAGTTGATGCGGGACATCCGATTTGACAACCTCTTTTCCTTTCAGTATTCCAAACGGGAGGGAACGGCGGCGCTTGCGTTTGACGGACACGTACCCGAAAAGATCAAGGCGGAGCGGCTTAAAATATTGCAGGCGCTTCAGGAAGAACACACCCTGGAAAAGAACAGGGCCTTGATCGGCAGGACCCTGGAGGCGCTGGTGGAAGGAACAAGCCGTAAAACCGGAGATGATATGCAGGGCCGGACCCGCAGCCATAGAATCGTCAATTTTGAGGGCAGCCCCGATCTTGTCGGCAAAATGGTTCGCGTCTCGATTGTGGATGCGTATATGCACTCACTCAAAGGAAAGATAGAGTAACATGGAACAGCATGTATTTGTTGAGATGAAGGTGTCGGGCCTCACCATCGATCCGATCACCAACACCCCGATCGTTATTTTAAAGGACCTGGAAGGCAAAAAGGCGGTTCCCATCTGGATAGGAATATTCGAGGCAAGCGCGATTGCGACCGAGATGGAGAAGATAAAATTCCCCCGCCCGATGACCCATGACCTGTTGAACGACGTCATCAAAATCTTGAAAGGAGAGGTGACCCGCGTTGAGATCCCGGATCTTCGCAACAACACCTTTTTTGCCAGCATCCATCTCTTTTTTGAGGGCAACACAATCATTGTTGATGCACGGCCGAGCGACGCCATTGCCGTTGCGCTGCGCGCGGGGGCTTCCATATTTGTGGATGAGAAGGTGATTGAAAAATCGCGGACGGTCGATTTTGGCGTCAAAAATTCCGATATCGGTAGTCTCGACAAGGAAAAACTCGATGAGTTTCTTGAAAATCTTTCGCCGGAGGATTTTGGAAAATACAAAATGTGAGATGCCGAGGCGCAGGTGACACCACTGAATAAGGCCATTGCCGATTTTGACAGGTACATTCGAATAGAAAAGAATCTATCCGCCCATACGGTTGAGGCCTATTTGAAAGACCTTGAGCAGTTCCAGCAGTTTCTGCTCACCGCGGGGCCGAATGCAGAGCACGAAGAAGTTCCCGAAGACATTGTGCTGATTCGCTCTTTTCTCGTTTCGCTGTACCGCCGCAAGATGAAGAAGGTGTCTGTTTCCAGGAAGATAGCTTCGCTTCGCGCCTTTTACAGCTTCCTGCTCCGCGAGGGGAAGGTCAAAATAAATCCCGCGGAACTGCTGCAGTTGCCCCGGTGTGAGAAGTACATACCGACAGTGCTTTCGGTGGATGAAATGCAGGCGCTTCTGCAGGTTGAATTCCCGGCGGATGCGGCGGGCGCCAGGGACCGGGCGATCGTTGAGCTTTTCTACTCTTCGGGCATCAGGCTGAGCGAACTGACAGGGCTCAACAGAGAGGATGTTCATTTTAACGATCTGCTGGTAAAGGTTCGGGGGAAGGGTAAAAAGGAACGCATCGTGCCGGTGGGTCCCCCGGCGCTGTCGGCGCTGAAGGAGTACCTCCGGGTGAGACCGGCGTCGGCGTTAAACCCCGCATCGGGGAGTGACGCCGAGCCGCTGTTTCTGAATGCGAAGGGAAACCGGATCTCTCCCCGCGATGTGGCGCGGGCGCTGGAGCGCATTGTCAAACAAAGCGGCATCGACAGAAACATCAGTCCACACGCGCTGCGCCATACCTTTGCAACACATCTGCTTGATGCCGGCGCCGACTTGCGGTCGATCCAGGAGATGCTTGGCCACAGCAGCCTGTCAACGACTCAGAAATACACGTCGGTCAGCGTCAGCCGGCTGATGGAAGTTTATGACAAGGCCCATCCCAGGGCCAGAGAGACAGAGGGTTAAAAGAAGATGATCATGCATGGAACGACAATTGTAGCCGTCAGGCACAGAGGCAAGGTGACTGTCGCCGGCGACGGGCAGGTCACGCTCGATACGACGGTGATGAAACACGGGGCAAGGAAGGTGCGCCGCCTTTACCGCGACCAGGTCATTGTCGGTTTTGCGGGCGCCACCGCCGATGCCTTTACGCTGTTTGACCGTTTCGACCAGAAACTCGAGCAGCACAAGGGTAATCTGGTCAGGGCGGCCGTGGAGCTGACCAAGGACTGGAGAACCGACCGGGTGCTTCGCCACCTCGAGGCGCTGATGATCGCCGTCAGTCGTGATTCATTTCTGATTATCTCGGGAAATGGAGATGTTATCGAATCGGACGACAATGTGATGGCCATCGGCTCCGGCGGCCCTTACGCGCTTGCGGCGGCAAGGGCGATGGTGCGCTATTCGGAGCTGACGGCAACGGAAATCGCCCGCGAATCGGTCAAAATCGCCTCCGAGATCTGCATCTACACCAATGACAATATTACGACCGAAGAGATAGACATAGACGACGAAAAGGAAGATAAACCTTTAAAAAATAAGGACAAGGATAAACATGTCGCAAAATGACCTGACCCCCGGAAAAATAGTTGAAAAACTCGATCAGTACATCATCGGGCAGCACGAGGCAAAAAGGGCTGTGGCGATAGCGCTCCGGAACCGCTGGCGCCGTCAGAATGTCGCCCTGGAGATGCGCGATGAAATTTCTCCAAAGAATATCATCATGATCGGCCCTACCGGCGTCGGCAAGACGGAGATTGCGCGGCGGCTCGCGAAATTGGACAACTCCCCGTTTATCAAGGTTGAGGCGTCGAAATTTACCGAAGTGGGTTATGTCGGACGCGATGTGGAGTCGATGATCCGCGACCTTCTGGAGATGACGATCGGAATGGTCAAGGAAGAGGAACAGGAACGGGTTATTTCCAGGGCCTCCGAACTGGCCGAAGAGCGGATTCTCGATATCCTGCTTCCCAGCAAGACCGCCGACGATAAGGTTGTGGAGATGGTTCCTGCCGAAGGGGAGCTTCCGGGCCAGGACCTCCGCGTTCACGAACCGGACACGACGCGTGAAAAGCTGCGGAAACTTCTCCGCGATGGCCGTCTTGACGACCGTTTTGTCGAAATAGAGATAGCGGAGTCGCGCAGCGGCCCGATGGTGGAAATCTTTTCTGCTTCCGGCATGGAGGATATGGGTTTTAATATCAAGGATATGCTCGGCAACATCTTTCCGCAGAAGAAAAAACGGCAGCGGATGAAGGTGAAGGAGGCGCTCGAGAAATTGGTGGAAGAGGAGGCGCAGCGCCTCGTTGACATGGAGAAGGTAACCAAAGCGGCCATCGAGCGTGTCGAGCAGACAGGAATCGTCTTTCTCGACGAGATTGACAAGATCGTCGGCGACGACGGTTCTCACGGACCTGACGTATCGAGGGAGGGGGTCCAGCGCGACCTTCTGCCGATTGTCGAAGGCTCGACGGTGAGTACCCGCTACGGGATAGTCCGCACCGACCACATCCTCTTTATCGCCGCAGGCGCCTTCAGCTCATCCAAGCCGTCCGATCTGATCCCGGAGCTCCAGGGGCGTTTCCCCATCCGCGTCGAACTGGATTCCCTGGGAAAAGATGAGTTCATCCGGATTCTTACAGAGCCGCATAATGCGCTTGTCAAACAATATATGGAGCTCATGGCGACCGAGGGGGTAAAGCTCGTCTTCAGCGAAGAAGCGATCGCCGCCATAGCCGAAACCGCAACGCTTGTGAACGACCGCACCGAAAACATCGGGGCGCGCCGCCTCCATACGATCATGGAGAGCCTCTTGGACAAGATATCGTTCGATGCCCCCGAGATGCAGGGTCAGGAGGTTGTGATCGACGCGGACTACGTTTCCGAGCAGTTGGACGAAATCGTCGAAGATGAGGATCTTAGTCGCTATATTTTGTAGATTTGGATAGTTGCGATGGCGGCTGGATGGCCTGCCGCCTTCCTTTTTGGTAAAGGGGTGTAGCTTATGGTGGATATGAGCGCTGTTGTGGAAAGGGCAAACATTCTTGTCGAGGCCCTGCCTTACATTCGCCGTTTTTTCAACCGGACTGTCGTCATCAAGTACGGCGGGCATGCGATGGTTGACGACGAGCTGAAAGACAATTTTGCCCGCGACGTGCTTTTGATGAAATACATCGGCATCAATCCGGTCGTTGTTCACGGGGGAGGACCCCAGATCGGGAGCGTTCTGAAAAAGCTGGGAAAGGAATCGCAGTTTATCCAGGGGATGCGGGTGACCGATGAGGAGACGATGGACATCGTTGAAATGGTGCTTGTCGGCAAGGTGAACAAGGAGATTGTCGGGCTGATAAACCGTCATGGCGGCCAGGCAATCGGCTTGAGCGGCAAGGATGCAAACCTGATCCGTGCGGACAAGTATTTTCTGAACGCCGAAAAGGCCATGAATACGCCGCCCGAGATTATCGACATCGGTCTTGTCGGCAGGGTGAAAGAGGTCAACGCCTCGATACTCCACACCCTGATCGCCGACGGCGTAATTCCGGTCATCGCCCCTACGGGAATCGGCGACAATGGCGAAACCTACAACATCAACGCCGATCTGGTGGCAGGCGCCGTGGCGACCGCCCTTGGCGCCGAAAAACTGATTCTGCTGACCGATGTGCCGGGGGTGCTGGACAAAGAAAAGAATCTCATCACCACCATGGATGACGCTCTGGCGACGGCCATGATCGGGGATGGAACGATTTTTGGCGGCATGTACCCGAAAATCAAGTGCTGTCTCAAGGCGCTCCATACAGGGGTCGCAAAGACGCACATTCTGGACGGGCGCGTCAAGCACACGATACTGCTCGAGATGTTTACCGATCAGGGGATTGGAACCGAGATCGTTGTCCAGAAGGAGGTTTGAAAAAGAAACGATGAAACAGATGGATATAAAGAAGGAAGAATGGATCGAGATATCTGAAAAGTACCTGATGACGACGTACAAGCGTTTTCCCGTTGTCATGGAAAGGGGCTTGGGCGTTCATCTCTGGGACAGCGACGGTCGCTCCTATCTCGATCTGGTGGGGGGGATTGCCGTATGCGCCCTTGGCCATTCCCATCCGCGGGTCGTTGCGGCGATCAAAGAGCAGGTGGAAAATTTGACCCACATTTCCAATTACTACCACATCGAGCCGCAGATACTGCTGGGGGCGCTCCTGGTCGAAAACACCCCGTTGGACAAGGTCTTTTTTTGCAACAGCGGCGCCGAAGCCAACGAGGCGGCGATCAAGCTTGCCCGCAGATACGCGTCGGAGAATATGCAGGGGAAAAACGGGATCATCACGATGCGCAACTCCTTTCACGGCCGGACGCTTGCCACCGTTACCGCCACCGGCCAGGAGAACCTTCAGGTCGGCTACGCCCCGCTCCCGACAGGCTTCAGCTATGTTCCCTTTAATGATCTGCCCGCGCTGGAGGCCGCGATAACCGAAGAGACCTGTGCGGCGCTCGTCGAACCGATCCAGGGAGAGGCGGGGATTGTCGTTCCCGATCCGGGATATCTTCAGGGCATCCGCAGGATATGCGATGAACGGGGCATTCTGATGATTGCCGACGAAATCCAGTCCGGCATGGGGAGAACCGGGATGCTCTTTGCCTGTGAGCACGAGGATGTCGTTCCCGATCTGATGACGGTGGCCAAGGCGCTGGGAAACGGTTTCCCCATCGGTGCGCTTCTGGCGAAGGAGCACATCGCCGCTTCGTTTGTTCCGGGGAGCCACGGCTCTACGTTCGGCGGAAATCCACTTGCCTGCGCCGCCGGCCTTGCCGCCCTCCAGACGATTCTTGAAGAGGGGGTAATCGACAACAGCCGTGAGGTCGGGGACTATTTTCTGACCCGCCTCGAAGAACTCAAGAAGAAACATCCCGCCATTCTTACCGTCCGGGGCAAGGGGCTCATGATCGGCGTCGCGATGGATGCCCCCTGCGCGCCGCTTGTTTTGAAATGCATGGAGAAGGGGCTTTTAATAAACTGCACAAATACCACCATCCTGCGCTTTGTCCCACCGCTTATCCTGACGAAGATAGACGTGGACAAGGCGATTCAGATACTCGATGAGGCGCTGGGGGAGACATGAAGAAGGATTTGATAAGCGGATACGACCTGGAGCGGGGCGACTTTGACGTCATTTTTGAGACAGCCGCCCGGTTGAAGAAATCGCTCAAGGCGGGCGAGTCGATTGCTTCCTTGAAGGGAAAGACGCTGGGGATGATTTTCGACAAGTCCTCGACGAGAACAAGGATATCGTTTGAGGTCGGCATGTACCAGTTGGGCGGAAACGCGCTCTTCCTCAGCGGCCGCGACATCCAGATCGGCCGCGGGGAGACGATTGCCGATACGGCGCGGATTATGTCGCGCTATCTCGACGGCGTGATGATTCGCACCTATTCACATGAATCCGTTGAGGAATTTGCGAAATATGCGACAATTCCGGTCATCAACGGCCTGACGGACCTGCTCCACCCCTGCCAGGTGCTTACCGATCTCTTTACGATTATCGAGAAAAAAGGGGGGTATGAGGGGCTCAAAATCTGCTATGCAGGCGACGGCAACAACATGGCCAATTCATGGGTCATCGCCGCCTCAAGACTGCCTTTTCATCTTGATTTGGCCTGTCCCGAGGGGTATGATCCCGACCCGGACATTCTGAAGAGGGCGATGTCCGAGGCGCCGCTGGGAATTACGCTCCACCGCGACCCGGAGCTTGCCGTCCGTGATGCCGATGTTCTGTACACCGACACATGGGTGAGCATGGGGCAGGAAGACGAACGTGATGAAAAGATACAAAGATTCGAGGGATTCCAGGTGGATCAGCGGCTTGTGGACAAGGCCGGGAAGGACGTTATTGTCATGCACTGTCTGCCTGCGCACCGTGGCGAGGAAATTACAGCGGAGGTCATCGACGGTCCCCGTTCGGTGATCTTCGACGAGGCGGAAAACCGGCTGCACGTCCAGAAGGCGATCATGGAGTTGTTGATGAAAGAGAGGTGACGCCATCTTCAGCCTTTGCATCGCCCAAGTGGTGTGCGATAATTTTATCAATGGAGCCAATTGCAAAAGTCTAAAATTCCCTCCCCCTTCACGGGGGAGGGTCCGGGTGGGGGTGATAAGTGACTGTATTTCGGGATGTAGTTTTCCCCTCCCCTTAATCCCCTCCCGCAAGGGGAGGGGAAAATGTATTTTTGACGAGTTCATGAAGCTTCGCTTTATGAACATTAAGCTCCGCTTTCGCCGGGGCGACGGATTAGTTTAGTTTTGCAATTGATGAACTCGTCAAAAGTCCAAAAACCGTCATTCCGGCGAAAGCCGGAATC
>DYTH01000091.1 GCA_020726025.1 Syntrophus aciditrophicus
ACCCTGCCCCTCCCCCGTGAAGGGGGAGGGAATTTCAGACTTTTGACGAGAGCATTAGTAAATGGCCTGAAAATAACCGTCCGTTGTCACCCCGGCTACGGCCGGAAGCGGGGCGCATCCACCTCCGGCGCGGACGCTTCCTGAAGGAGTCGGCGCGCCGTTTCGGCGACCTCCGCCGCCGTAATGAGCTTCATGCACTGAAAATCGGTCGGGCAGACCGGCTTCAGACAGGGGCTGCACGCAACGTCGTGGTGAATGACGACGCTCTTTTGCCCGGCAGGCGACGTGGTCGTCGGATTGGTCGAGCCAAAGATGGCCACCGTGGGAACTCCCAGCGCCCCTGAAACATGCATCAAACCGGAATCATTCGAAATAAATACAGAGCAGCGGGAAATGAGGGCAATCGCCTCCCGGAGATTTGTCTTCCCCGAGATGTCGATCAGGCGATGGCGGCTGTTTTTCTGGACTTCCGCAGCGCTCGGGCGATCCCCCCCGCTTCCGAAGACGATTGCCTGTGCATGATACTCCTCGATCAGCGCATCGGCAACGGCGGCAAAACGCTCAGGAAACCACCGTTTGGCCGGCCCGTAGGCGGCGCCGGGGGAGACGCCGATCATGGGAATATTGGCGGCGATCCCGAAACGGGAAAAGAGCGCCTCCGCGAGAGCGCCATACTCCCCTCCCGGCTGCAGCAGCGCCTCCCTTGTAACCGGAGGACAACCGAGCGCTCGCGCCATTTCAAGGTAGTAGTCAATCTGGTGCACCCGGCGGATTGCCTCCGTGCGACGGACGGAGTGGGTAAGCAGCAACCCCCGACCGTCGGAGTTGTACCCGGCGCGCCGGGGGATTCCGGCCAGCGTCGCGATGATCGCCGCCTCAATCGCGTTTTGCAGCAGGATGGCGCAGTCGAATCGTTTTTGCCTGAGTTCCCCTGCCAGACGAATCTTCCCTCTCGCTTTGGCATGTCTCCCCGACTCTTCGAAAACAATGACCTCGTCGATATCGGGCGACAGCCGGTAAACATCGGCCACCCACGGCTTGGCAAGAACCGATATCCTGGCCTGCGGCCACCTGGCGCGGATCGCGGCAAGCGCGGGAAGGGTCATGACCACGTCCCCGATCCAGTTTGTCCCCCGGATCAGCAGCCGTTCGATCCCGTTTTCCGGGAGTTTTCTGTTCCCCCTGACGCTCAGGGGCTGGCTATTTGCAGGCGCATCCATCTGACAATTTCCGTTGTAGTTTCATCTGCTTTCCGGGGGAATCTGGCAGGGCTGCGTCTTCCACCGCTGGTGAACCCAGAGCCACTGGTCGGGATATTTCCGCACCGTATTTTCTATAACCTTTGTAAATCGTTGCGTATTGACAATGACATCCGCGTCGCGATCGCCGGTATCGATCACTTCTACCTCCGGTTCAATAACAAGCCGATACCGGCCATCGGGAAGCCTGACCAGATAGACGGGCAGCACCGGCGCGCCGCTGAGGAGGGCCAGAAGCGCAAGCCCGCTCGTTGTACAGGCAGGTCTTCCGAAATAATCGACAAACACCCCTTCGTACCAGTCCACGTTCTGGTCGATCAGGATGCCCAGCATCCCGTTTTTTTTCAGTGTGCGGAACATCGACAGCATCGCGTTTTCCTTGCGGAGGGGCTTGTTCCCGGATGCCGAACGCACCCGTAACACGAGGTTTTCCAGAAGTGGACTGTCAAGGGCCCGGTAAATGACGACCGCCGGTTTGACAAGCAGGGCAACTGCGGCGGCTTCCAGTTCCCAGTTGCCGAAATGGGCGCTGAACAGAAGTACCCCCTTCCCCTTCGCGAGCGCCTGTTCGCAGTTTTCCAGCCCCTGAGTTTCGACAATTTCCCGAACGTTTTCCGGGGTAAGTTTGGGGATGTCGAAAAATTCCGCAGCCACCGTTCCCATCGTGCGATAGACCCCGCGGGCAATTTTAACGATTTCCTCATCCGTTTTTTCCGGAAAGGCAGACCGCAGATTGTGAAGGGCAATCATCCGCTGGCGGGGGACAATATGGTAGAAAAGCGCAGCAAGAGCAGTAAACAATCTCCTCCGGAGTAAAAGGGGAATCCACTGAAACCCAGTCAGCACAACGTGGACAAGCCGCCCCGTTTTATTGCGATGAAGCGCCGCCTTTTCTCCGTGTTTATCTGAAGCTTGAGTATCCGCCACGTCTTCACTGTCTTTCCGTTTTACAGACATCAACCGTTCATTCTGTCCTTTCAAGGCGACTATCATTGGCACAACAGACAAGCGAAGGCAAGGGCATAATGATGAACGCCCCGTATGCCTGCCAAATATCTCTTGACAGGCAAAACCGCCATGATCTATTCAGTACGGCGGTGTCACCGGACTTCAGAAAAAAGGATTGCCATTGTCAACGGATCAGGAATATCTTGAGCTGAAGAGACTCATCTTCTGGGTGTTTGTCTCCCTGCTTGTCATGACGGCGCTGACGGTGGTCACGGGGTTTCTGTCCGACTCCCTGGCTATCGGCGCTATTGCCGTTGACGCCGGTTCCAGTCTTGTTCTTCATATTTTCAACATGATCAGCATAAGGATCATTCTTCGTCAAAATACCTTTACATACCCCTACGGCACGGGAAAGCTGGAGAACTTTTCGGGGTTTCTTTACGCATCGATCGTCATTCCAAGCGCACTGCTCATTATTGCTTCCGCCGTCAAACGATATTTTCATCCGTCCGCATCGATTGATTTCGGCACGCCTCAGGCGCTGTTGATTTTGTGGATCGTACGCAATACCGCCCTTTTGATCTGGGCTGCGCGCCTATGCAGGCATTTTCCCGACCACTCGCCGATGACGCAGTCCTATTTTGTCAACATGAAGATTTCGGTCATCTACATCCTTGCGATCTTTGCAGGGCTGGTGTTCGGTTTCTGGATATTTTCATCAGGAAGAACCAGCGCCGCCATGACCGTTGATTTGACCATTGCCATCATCGTTGCACTGTATATGATCTACAGCGCCATCGGTCTTCTGGTGCGCAATTTCCGCTCCCTGATCGACATGCCTTTACCGGAGGCAGACCAGCTCAAAATTCTCAACGCGCTGGCGGCCGATTTCGATTCCTACGAAGGCATTGGGAACATCTATTCACAGTTGAGCGGAAACACCCGCCGGATTCAGATCGAAATTTACGTCGATGATAAAAAAACAGCACGGGATATCGAGGATTTACGATATCGAATCGAAGAGAAGCTGAAAGGACAGTTCAGTAAACTTATGTTCCATCTGATTCCGCTTGTCAAGAAACCGTAATGTGAGACAAGAGCAACCCGGTAAACTGGTCAAGAGGGTCAATCTCCATGGATATTCTCAAAAACGACGTCTCTGCCAGAAATTCAGGAAAATCCGTCAATCTGACGCCATCTTTTTCCGTCGTAAGAAGCATTGTTGCCCCGCTTTGGGCGGCGAGACGCCGGAGTTCGTCGATATCGCTTTCGCTGTACGGATGGTGATCGGGAAAATCACGGTAGGCGACTATTTCAGCGCCAAGCCCGGAAAGCCCCTTTCTGAAGGTTTCAGGATAACCGATCCCGGCAAAGGCCATGATTTTTTGACCCCGCAGCGTAACTACGGGCATGACGTGTCCCGATTTTCCAGACACGATCCCCTCTGGTTTGTGTACGCCCCGGAAAGAAGGGAGTGAAAAACCACCCCCCGGCAGCGGCGTGATGTCGTTTGACAAACCGGTTCTCACCAGCATATTCGCGCGGCGCAAAGAGGGCAGTCCTTCGCGCAGGGGGCCCCGGGGCAGCATGAAACCGTTTCCCAGTGGACGTTCCCCATCGATCAGGACAATATCGACATCCCGATGGAGCTGGCGGTGCTGAAGGGCATCGTCGAGAATCAGGACATCGGCGCCGAATTTTTCAATCGCGGCCTTACCCGTGAGGTATCTTCCGGGGCCGGTGATAACGGGAATCCCCGGCAGAGAATCTGCGATCAGCGCCGGCTCGTCCCCCGCATCATGCCACGACAAGAGTGTATGGACTCCATCGGAGACAACCTGAACCGGCTGGGTGGATTTGCCTCCATAACCGCGGCTCAAAACGGCGGGATGACGATTTTTCTGCTGCAAAAGTCGGGCTATTGCAATAACCGTCGGGGTTTTTCCCGTTCCTCCCACGGTCATGTTGCCAACGCTGATGACGGGACAGGAGAGTTTTTTTTGCCTGAGAACCCCGCGATCAAACAACATGTTTCTACAAAAGACGACCCCGGCATAGGGGATGGAAAGGGCGCGCAGAACCATCCGCAGGAAGTCATCCCCCGGCTTGCGCTCATCATCGTTCCACAGACGCTGAATCATCTTTGCCGGCGCTTTCATTTTTTCAGCACCTCCCTCGTGGACATGGGGTTTTTTCGTTATTTATCGGAACGGAACTGCATGTTGTACAGGCGGCAGTATTCCCCGCCGCAGGAAAGAAGATCCTCATGATTTCCCTCTTCCTTTATCATGCCGTTCACCAGAACGAAAATCCGGTCGGCGTTTCTGATCGTCGAGAGACGGTGGGCGATGACGAGCGTTGTTCTCCCCTGCATCAGGTTGTCGAGTGCTGACTGAACCTCAATTTCGGCCTCCGAGTCAAGAGAAGAGGTCGCCTCGTCGAGAATCAGAATGGGGGCATCCTTCAAAAGAGCGCGGGCAATCGAGATCCGCTGACGTTCCCCTCCGGAGAGTTTTGTCCCCTGCTCGCCGATCAACGTGTCATATCCTTCCGGAAGACGGGAAATGAAATCGTGGGCGTTGGCGGCCTTCGCGGCGGCGATGATCTGCTCCTCGGTTTTGACAATATCCCCGTAGGCGATGTTGTTGCGCACCGTATCGTTAAAGAGAATCGTCTGCTGGGTCACAATGGCGATTTGTCCCCGGAGAGATTCCATCGTGACATCGCGGATATCGTGGCCGTCGATGGAGATGTTTCCTTCGGTTACGTCGTAGAAGCGCGGGATCAAATTTACCAGCGTCGTTTTTCCCCCGCCGCTCATTCCGACAAAGGCTGCAACCTCGCCTGCCTTGATTTTTATATTTATATTTTTAAGTACTTGCGCCTCTTCATAGCGGAAACTGACCCCATGGATGGCGATCTCCCGGGTGATGCGGGGCAGAGGCCGGGCGGTGGGGCGGTTTTTGATCTCCTCTTCGAGGTCGATGATCCCGAAGACCCGTTCGGCGCCGGCGATCCCCTGCTGGATGGTGTTGTTGACGCTTGTCAGATGCTTGACAGGTTCGTAGAGCATGATGAGCGCGGTCAGAAACGAAAAGAATGTTCCCGGCGTTGAATGGCCGTGGATGACCTGGTAGCCGCCGTAAAAGACGATCGCCGCGATTCCGATGCCGCCGAGAAACTCCATGAAAGGACTTGAAATGGCGTTGACCGAAACCGCCTTGAGGTTCATCCGGAAAAGGCGTTCGTTCTCCACGGCAAATCGTTTGTTTTCATACTCTTCCATACTGAAGGCCTTGACAATCCGGGCGCCGGAGATGGCCTCCTGCAGCAGTGTGGTCAGGCTGCCGAGGGTGATCTGCATCTTTGTGGCGACCTGCCTCATCCTCTGTCCAAACCTGGCGATCGGATACACGGCGAGCGGAAAGACGCACATCGCAATGAGCGCCAGTTGCCAGTCCCGGTAGAAAATGACGAAAACGAGGCTGACCAGCGTGAAAGAATCCTTGAAAAGCGAGGTTACCGCCTCCGAAACCGCCCCCTGGACGTAGCCGACGTCATTGGTGATCCTCGACATGAGCGTGCCGGTGGGATTTCTGGTAAAAAAAGAAAGGGACTGAAGCTGGATTTTCCGGTAAAGATCGGCCCGCAGGTCGGTGACCACGCGCTGACCGATGAAGTTCATGATGATCGTCTGCAGGTAGCTGCATGCGCCTTTGACGATGTATATCAGGATAACCCCCAGCGGAATCCATTTGAGCATGGCGGCGTTTTTTTTCAGAAATATCTCGTCGAGGGCCGGTTTTACCAGAAAGGCGAGCGCCGAGGTGGTCGCCCCGACCACGAGCATGCAGAGCATGGCCACCAGAAATTTGGGTAGATGGGGCCTTGCCAGCCCCAGAAGTCTTTTGAATACGTTCACTTTCTACTGCCTTTCCAATAACGCTTTATAACATTCCGCAGGCAATCCCGGCCGTTCTTCGCGATGCCCCCGGCGTGCCGAGTTTACCGCGCAGCTCGGCATAAGAATCCCGCATTTTCTGACTGACCTTTTCATTGACGATCAATTCTCTCACTCCGGCGGCAATGCGATCGGGGGTCGCCTCCTGCTGAATCAGCTCGGGAACGACCTCCCGGCCGGCGATCAGATTGACGAGGCTTATATGATCGACCTTGATAAATCTTTTGCCGACGGCATAGGAAAGAGGGGATATCTTGTAGATGACGACCATCGGCGCCCCGAGAAGGGCTGTTTCGAGCGTGGCGGTTCCCGAGGCCACAATCGCCGCGTCGGATACGGCAATGGCCTCGTAGAGGTCTTTTTCGACGATCCTTACCGGAACATCATATCTCCTGATGATGTTCTCCACAAACGACAGCGCAAGCGTCGGGGCGAGCGGCAGGACAAACTGGACAGGCGACACCCTGTCCGCAATGATGCGGCATGCCTCCAGCATCTCCGGAAGGAGTTTCTCCACCTCGCCCCTCCGGCTTCCGGGCAGGATCGCCACGGTTACCGTCTCGTCTTTCAGCCCGTTGCGCGCCAGCGCCTCCGGGCGCGTGCAGCTCGTTTGTACCGCATCAAGAAGGGGGTGACCAACAAATGTCGCATCCACTCCCTCTTTCCTGTAAAATTCACTTTCAAAGGGCAGAATGACAACCATTTTGTCAACATTTTCCCGGATGGCGTTAACCCTGCCTTTACGCCATGCCCACACCTGGGGGCTTATGTAGTACATCACCTTTATCCCCTGCCGGTGAGCTGCCCGGGCAAGGGGAAGATTAAAGTCCGGGTAATCGATAAGAATCAAAAGGGCGGGCGGGTCTTCCTTCAGCATCGCCTTCACTTTACGCATCACGAAAAGTACGGCGCCGAGCTTGCCTATCACCTCGGTCAGCCCTACCACGGCCATGTCGGCAACATCGGCTATCAGCCGGACGCCGGCCGCCTCCATCTTTTTCCCGCCGATGCCGGAAAACTCAAGTTCCGGACGCAACATGCGCATTTCCCTGACAAGGTTGCCCCCGTGCAGATCACCGGAAGCCTCCCCCGCAACAATCAATACCTTTTTTGTCCCTTTCACGGTGCGATAGTCCATTCACCCGTTGTCTGCAGGCCGGCAAAGGCGGGATAAAGTTTCCGGCTGCGGTCGATGGCATCGTTTATGCGGAGCGCGAGCTCCAGGGCGGCCCGTCCATCTTCCCCGGAGACGGGAGGGGTTGACCTGTCCGAGACCGCCTGAACAAATGCCCTTATTTCCTCCTCGAGAGGATCGACGGGCTTGATGTCCATGGGATTTTCGACAATTTGTATCTTTCCTTCCGCATCGGTTTTTCTGCCCAGGGAAACGAGCGTCCGCTTGCTGAAATCGACGGCGTGATACCCCTCGATGCCGAAAAACCTCGTCTTCTGAAGCAGTTTCCCGGTTACCCTGCTCGCGGTTATATTGGCGACACATCCCGATGCGAAACTCAGGCGGGCGTTGGCGATATCGACCTTGTCCGACAGCACGGAAACCCCCACCGCCTCGACGGAAACCACCGGAGAATCCACAAAGTGAATAATGATGTCAAGATCATGCACCATCAAATCGAGAATAACGTCCACATCCGTACCCCGTTCAAAAAACGGATGGAGGCGGTGTGATTCAATGAAAAGGGGGGTGCCGATCACCCCGCCGAGGGCGATGATCGCCGGGTTGAACCGCTCGACAAAACCTATCTGAAGAATCAGGCCTTTGGCGGCAGCGCGGACGACAAGATCGTCGGCTTCCTGCAAGGTCGTGGCAATCGGTTTTTCCAGAAGGACATCGATCCCCGCATCCAGAAAGTCAGAGGCAACCTCATGATGAAATGCGGTCGGCACGGCAATGCTTACGGCATCAATCTTGCCGATAAGATCGCGGTAATCGGTAAAAATACCGCAGCCGCACCCCTCGGCGGCCGACCGGGCGTTCTGCTCGAGAACATCGGCAACCCCGATGATCCGGCACCCCTGAATCTGGCGGTATTTCTGGATATGGTAGCGGCCGAGATGGCCGGTCCCGACAACGCCGATTCTTATTTCTTTACGAACATTCGACGTCGTTTTGTGCACATTAAGCTCCGTTTTGTGAACATTAAACTTGATGGTCTCGTCAAAAGTCGATCTTGTCCCCTTTTGTCATTCCGTGCTTGACACGGAATCCAGTGAATTTAGTCACT
>DYTH01000092.1 GCA_020726025.1 Syntrophus aciditrophicus
ATGTACTTTTGACGAGAGCATCAATCTTGATGGTCTCGTCAAAAGTCGATTTTGTTCCCTTTTGTCATTCCGTGCTTGACACGGAATCCAGTGAATTTAGTTACTTATGGATTCCGGCTTTCGCCGGAATGACGGTTTTTGGACTTTTGACGAGTTCATCAAGCTTAATGTCCACAATTGCCCCTACAATACCGCAAACCCGACATCGCAATCAATGAACCCCGGCAAAGCGATCAATACCTGTAACTCTCCGATTTGAAAGGCCCCGCTGCGGGAACACCGAGATACTCCGCCTGTTTTTTGGTGAGCTTCGCAACCCTGGCGCCAAGGCGCTCCAGGTGAAGCATCGCCACCTCTTCGTCGAGCTTCTTGGAGAGTGTATAGACGGACTTCTTCAGTTTTCCGGAGGACAGCTCCAGCTGGGCCAGACACTGGTTGCTGAAGCTTGTGCTCATCACAAAGCTTGCGTGACCCGTGGCGCAGCCGAGATTGACCAGACGTCCTTCGGCGAGAACAATGATGCTTCTGCCCGATTTTAACGTCCATTTATCGACCTGCGGCTTGATGTTCTGGTGTTTGCACGCGGGGGTGGTCTCAAGATAGTGCATGTCGATTTCACTGTCGAAATGGCCGATGTTGCAGACAATCGCCTCATCCTTCATTTTTTCCATATGCGCGCCGGTGATCACGTCGCAGCAGCCCGTTGCCGATACAAAGATATCCCCTTCTCCGACAACATCGTCGAGCGTCGTCACCTCGTATCCCTCCATCGCCGCCTGCAGGGCGCAGATGGGGTCGATTTCGACGATGGCAACACGGGCGCCGAACCCCCGCATCGACTGGGCGCTTCCCTTGCCGACATCTCCAAAACCGCAGACAACCACCTTCTTGCCGGCAATCATCGTATCCGTAGCCCTTTTGATGCCATCGGCAAGGGATTCGCGGCATCCATAAACATTGTCGAACTTGGACTTGGTCACCGAGTTGTTCACATTGATAGCAGGGAAAAGGAGCTCCTTGCGTTTTTCCATCTGGTAGAGCCGGTTGACGCCCGTTGTGGTCTCCTCGGATACCCCGCGGATCTTCTCGGCAACCCTGTGCCAGTGGGTGGGGTCATCCTTCCATCGCTTGGCAAGACGCTCCATAACCAGTGCAAACTCTTTGTTTTCAGGCTTCTTTTTGAGAAGCGACGGGTCATTTTCGATCTTGTACCCCTCGTGAACGAGGAGAGTCGCATCCCCGCCGTCATCGACGATCATGTCCGGCCCCGATCCGTCCGGCCATGTCAGGGCCTGTTCGGTGCACCACCAGTACTCCTCGAGGGTTTCCCCCTTCCAGGCAAAAACGGCGGCGGAGTTGGCCTTCGCGATCGCCGCGGCGGCGTTGTCCTGGGTCGAAAAGATATTACAGGACGACCAGCGCAGATCTGCCCCGAGTTCCTTGAGGGTCTCGATCAGCATCGCCGTCTGAATGGTCATGTGCAGGCTCCCGGTTATCTTGAGCCCTGCGAGGGGTTTCTTCGGTCCGTGCTTTTTTCTGATGGCCATAAGCCCCGGCATCTCGTTTTCGGAAAGGCGCATCTCTTCCCTTCCCCAGTCAGCAAGGGAAAGATCGGCGACCTTGTACGGCAATTTGCTGTCCAATTTCAAAAATTTCATCGTTAAACTCCTTTTATCGGTATTGTGATCGATTTTAAAACATCTCAACTATTTCCATTGTCGCCGATGACAGCGGCCCGGGGACGGTCACGGGGAATGACAACCCCGGTGGAAATGATCAGCGTAAAGGCCTCTTCCACCGAAATATTGACATCGATAATCTCATCGCGCGGCACAATGATGTAGGTTCCCGTCGTTGGGGTCAGGGCATGGGGAAAATAGACGCCCTCTGTCGGCCCCAGCTTTTCCTGAATTTCCCGGTTGGGCGTCCCGGTGACAAAACCGATGCTGTAGATCCCCCGACGGGGATACTCCACAAGCACCACCCGTTTGAAACTTTTTGTTTTATTGGTAAACACGCTGTCTGAAATGCTTTTTATGGCCTGGTATATGCTTCTGACAACCGGGATTCTACCGACAAAGCGCTCGCCGAATTCGACAATTTTGTTGCCGAGATAGCTTGTTGTCACGACGCCGGCCAAAAGTATCAAAAGAGCCGTGAAAATCGCCCCCAGACCGGGAATATGAAAGCCAAAGACAGTATCAGGCTGGAACCTCTCGGGAATGACCAGCAGGAGGTTGTCCATGATTCCTATGATGAAAAAGAGGATGTAGATGGTAAGACCGGCGGGAACGACAACTACAAGCCCAGTTATAAAAACCCTTTTCAATTTCTTTTTAAACATTCAACCTTCACCGGCGTATGCGCACGCCCATTGCTTATACGAGAGCTTTGGCCCTTCGTGTCCTTGCGAGAATCCCAATCGGCATCTGTTGAAGGGATTGCAGCGCGTCACTCGCAATGACAAATACTGCTTTTTTCAAAACTCTCCATGCATGCCTTTTTCTGTGCGGGTCATTAACAGAAGACGTCAGTATATTCAATATTTTTTTATTGTTTTGAAAAACGCACCCAGGGGAAAGCCGCCTGCAAAAAGCAGTCGGAGTACGGGTGCGCTTTGGAAAATTAACCTCGGCATTCACGGTCGATCCAGGGGAAAACAACCGTGAAATTTTTTTAACGTCTATTTATTACGCCCGTAGAGGGTCTTAACCACTATGAAATGCTTTTAACATGGTTGTTTTCGTCGAGGAGCACCTTTTTGGGGTTCCAGTTGGCCGCCTCGGCGTCATCCACCATCACATAGGTCGCAATGATGATCAAATCTCCCCTGGCAACCTTTCTCGCCGCGGCGCCGTTCAGACAGAAGACCCCGGAATCGCGCGGACCGGGAATAACGTAGGTGGAAAACCTTTCACCATTGGAAACATCGTATATTTCGACCTTTTCATAGGAAAAAAAATCGGCCTTTTCCATCAGAGCCTCGTCGATGGTGATGCTTCCCTCGTAATGGAGGTCGGCATCCGTTACCGTAGCCCGATGAATCTTGGATTTGAGCATGGATCTCTGCATTGTGGTTTCCCCCTGTATCAAAAATTTAACTATTTTCGTTGAAGACCATGTTGTCGATGAGTCTTGTCTTTCCCACCCAGACGGCCAGGGCGAGCAGCGTTTCGCCTTCAATCTCATCCACGTCTTTGATGGTTCTGGCATCACATAAATTAATGTAATCGATTCGCGTGAAGGGACTTGCCGATAGCATCTCCCGCACTTTTTCGATGATCGGAGCGGATTTTCTCTCGCCGTCCAGGTACATCTTTTGCGCCAGCGTCAGCGAAAGGTTCAGGCTCAAAGCCGATTTGCGCTCTTCCGTGCTTAAATAGACGTTGCGGGAGCTCATCGCCAGCCCGTCCGCTTCCCGTGTTATCTCCATCCCGACGATCTCGAGATCCATGTTGAGGTCGCTTACCATCCGGCGGATCGTCGTGTACTGCTGAAAATCCTTCTTTCCGAAAATCGCCGTATGCGGCTTGACGATGTTGAACAGCTTCGCGCAAACCGTCGTGACGCCCCGGAAATGCTGGGGTCTTGACAGGCCGCAGAGGTTTTTGGTTGTCTCCAGAACTTCCACATAGGTCTGGTAGCCATCGGGATACATTTCGCGGTTGTCGGGGTTAAAGATGACATCAACGCCCACCTGTTCGGCCAGTCTGCAATCCCGTTCAAAATCACGCGGATAGGCCTCGAAATCCTCCGTCGGGCCGAACTGGGTGGGGTTCACATAGATGCTGACCACCACGCAATCCCCGGCCTTTTTTGCCACCCGCATCAGATTGAGGTGACCTTCATGAAAATAACCCATTGTCGGCACGAGGGAAATCTTTTGCCCCCGCAGCCTCCGGGCCTCCGCGAATCCCTGCATTTCCGCTGCTGTTCTGAATATCTCCATAGCCTCCCACCCACAAAAAAACCCTCTCGCCTAAAGACGAGAGGGCACGGAAAATCAACCAGAACAACCAATCCTCTACGTCCCAGTCCGCAACCGGATCCAAGCGTGGGGGCCGCAATATCAAAAGCGCCTGCCATTGTCAAGATTTTTTATTTTAAAATATTATTTACGGGGTTTATCGGTAAAGGCAACGGCAAGTGCGGTAAACTCTTCAAGTGTGAGAGTTTCCGCCCGACTGCCCGGCTCAATCCCGCTTGCGGAAAAAACGGCATCGAGCGCCTCCCTTGAAAATCCCATATACAGCAGGTTGTTGAGAATGTTTTTACGCCTGTGGGCAAAGGCGGCGTGAACCAGCCGGTCAAAAAAGTCGTCTCCCGGATCATCGGCGCCCCCTTTGACGATCATCCGCGCAACGGCGGAATCGACATCGGGAACGGGGTAAAAAGACGCCCGGGGAACGGTCATTTCACAGGTTGCGCGCGTGTATTTCGCGACCATCACCGAAGGGATGCCGTATTTTTTGGAGCCCGGCCCGGCGGTAATCCGGTCGGCCAGCTCCTTTTGAAACATGAGCGTAAACGATGAAATCGACCTGCGGTACGAAAGCAGGCGAAACAGGATCGGGGTGGAGATGTAGTACGGGATATTGCCGACAACCTTGATTTTTTTATCCCCGTTCACCCGTGAAAAATCGTATTTCAGGACATCCATGCCGATAATTTCGACGTTTTTAACACCGTCAAAGCGTCCATGGAGGATCTCCAACAGGCGAGGGTCTATTTCGAGCGCGATCACCCGGCGGGCTTTTTCCGCCAGTTCCTCCGTCATGAACCCGAGACCGGCGCCGATTTCCACCACCGTCTCATCCTCGAGAGGAAAAACCAGGGAGACGATTCTCTTCATGGCATCCATATCTTCGAGGAAGGACTGTCCCAGCTTCTTCCGGGGGCGAACATCGTTTGCCGCAAGCAGTTTTCGTACCGTCGTCATGAAAGGCCACGCTTTTTGGACAGGTAGCTTCGCCTTCTGACTTTTCCGATCAGATAACGGGCAATGAAATAGGCAAAAACGGCGAAGAAGGGCGCCATGCATACCCCTCCCACGAGGAGAGGCAGGAGAATCTCCCGACCGGCCGCCATGATCACGCGCAGACTGTAGTCGTCAAACTGGAAACCACTCCCCTCCATCCCCAGGATAAAGCGGCCGAGTTTGTACTGGGAAAGATACAAAATCGGAATGGTCACGGGATTGGAAACAATCCAGGAAGAGATGTAAGCCGCCGAAATATTTTGACGAAAGACCACGCCGATCAGAACGATAAGCGCGGTATGAAACGGGATTGTCGGGGTGATGCTGACAAAAACCCCGATCGCCATCCCGCGGGCGATTTCGGCGGGGTCGCCCTGAAGGCTGAGGAAGCGCCTGTAAAAATCCCTCAATTTGTCCTGAATCATCATGAAGCGACCGCCAGAGGAATGCGCGAAACGGCATTGAGATCCAGACCGTCGCTGAATCCGGCCTGCAGGAGATGGGTCCCCACCACCGCGATCATCGCGGCATTGTCCGTGCACAATACGGGCGGAGGAATAAAAACCTCGATCCCGGCGGCATGCGCGTCCCCGGTCATTTTTTCCCGCAGACGGCTGTTTGCGGCCACCCCGCCGCAGACAACGATGCGTCCGGCAGATACCGTGTGCGCCGCCCGGATTGTCTTTTCAGTCAGGACATCGCAGACAGCTTCCTGATACGATGCGGCATAATCGGGCAGCTCTTCCGAAACAAGAGGCGCGGAAAGCCCTTTCAGACGTGTCAGCAGAGACGTCTTCAGGCCGCTGAAACTGAAGTCAAGGCTGTCGCGCATCGCCCGGGGGAAGCTGAAGGCTTCGGGATTTCCCTTTTTCGCCAGCCGGTCGATTGCCACGCCGCCGGGGTAGCCGATACCAAGCAGGTTTGCGGCCTTGTCAAAGGCCTCCCCTGCCGCATCGTCTCTTGTCTGGCCCAGCAGTATGAAGTCATTGAATCCCTTGACTAAATAGATGGCGGTATGACCGCCCGAGACGGCAAGGGCGACAAAGGGAAACGCGGGGGGATTTTGGGTGAGGAATATCGCCGCGATATGGCCTTCCAGATGGTTCACGCCGACAAGCGGCAGCCCCCTTCCGAAGGCCAGCGCCTTGGCGGTAGAAAGGCCGACCAGAAGCGCACCCACGAGCCCCGGCCCTTTCGTCACGGCGATTCCATCTATCTCATCCAGCGTCACGGCGGCGTCTTCAAGCGCCTGGGCGATGACCGGCGCGATCGCCTCGATATGCTTCCGGGAGGCAATCTCCGGCACCACACCGCCATAGCGCTCATGCACCGTGATCTGTGAGGCAATCACATTGGAAAGCATGACCTTTCCGTCTCTGACCACCGCGGCGGCCGTTTCATCACACGACGATTCAATTCCGAGTACAACCATTTTCAGGGACACATCCTGCTATTTTTATTTTACAAACCGCGGGGAAATATATATAGCGGAGCCGTATTTTGCAACGAAACTTTTTCAGGAAAGGGACAATCATGGAAATTTATACGGACTTTCTTGTTCTTGGGACGGGGATCGCCGGGCTCAGCTTTGCGATCAGGGCCTCCGAAACCGGCACGGTGGCGCTGGTAACGAAAAAAGAAAAGATGGAATCCAACACCAATTACGCCCAGGGCGGGATCGCGGTTGTTCAGGACGAGCTTGACAGCTTCGAGGAGCACATCGCCGACACCCTCGTCTGCGGGGCGGGGCTCTCCAGAGAAGAAACCGTCCGTTTTGTCGTTGAGGAGGGGCCTGCACGTCTTCGGGAACTCGTGGAATGGGGTGTGGAATTTACCCACTCCGCGGAAAACGCGACCCATTTCGATCTCGGCCGTGAAGGGGGCCACTCCAAAAGACGGGTGGTTCACGCCCGGGATTTAACCGGACAGGAGATAGAACGGGCCCTCAATGAAAAGGCCGGCTCAATCCATAATATCCAGTTATACGAAAACCATATAGCGGTCGATCTGATCATGAAGTCTTCCGCGCTCGGCCAGAAAATCGAAAACGACCGCTGCATCGGCGCCTATGTTCTCGACATCGACACCGGCGAGGTAGATACATTCCGGGCAAAATTCGTGATGCTTGCGACCGGCGGCATCGGGAAGGTTTATCTCATCACCACCAACCCGGACATCGCCACGGCGGACGGGGTTGCGATGGCCTGCCGGGCGGGGGCAAAGATCGCCAACATGGAGTTCATCCAGTTCCATCCGACCTGCCTCTTCCATCCCGAGGCGAAGTCCTTTTTGATCAGCGAGGCGGTGCGCGGTGAAGGCGGGGTGCTGAAACTCAAAAACGGCGAGACCTTCATGGAAAAATACCACCCGCTCAAGAGTCTGGCGCCGCGGGACATCGTCGCCCGGGCCATCGACACAGAGCTGAAAAAATCGGGCGACGAGTGCGTTTTTCTTGATATCACCCACAAAGGACGCGATTTCCTCTCGGCAAGATTTCCCAACATCTACGCCCGTTGCCTCGATCTGGGAATCGACATGGCGACGGAGCCCATTCCCGTAGCCCCGGCCGAGCACTACCTCTGCGGGGGCGTCGTTGTAAACGAACATGGCGAAACGACCATTCCCGGTCTTTTCGCCTGCGGCGAGGTTTCCTGCACCGGTCTGCACGGCGCCAACCGGCTGGCCAGCAACTCGCTGCTTGAGGCCGCCGTATTGGCCCACCGTTCCGCGATGCGTGTTTCCCAATTATTTAAAGAGATTAACCACGACGAACAGTTCCCCATCGCCCCGTGGGATCCCAAAGGGGCGACACGAATAGACGAGGCGGCGCTGATCACCTACAACTGGGAAGAGATCCGGCGCTTCATGTGGCAGTACGTCGGCATCGTCCGTTCCGACAAGCGGCTGAAAAGGGCCCAGCACCGGATTGACATGATCAACAACGAGATAGACGCCTACTACCGGGATTTCATCGTGACCCGGGACTTGCTCGAGCTGCGCAATATCGCCCTCACGGCGAAACTGATCGTCATCTGCGCCAGAATGCGCAAGGAAAGCCGCGGCCTCCACTACACCCTCGACTATCCCGAACGGGATGACCGCCTCTGGCTCAAGGACACGGTCATCTCCCGAAACGACCTGTAACAGGATGACTCCGGCCGTGAAGCCGATCCATTGTCATGCCGGAACTGATCCGGCATCCATCTGAATTCATGATGGATTATGAACATGAAACGTAACTATTCAGCATAATCAACAGGACATTAAAAAAGCCTGTCATCCCCGAATGTTTCTATCGGGGATCCATAAAGTCAAAATCTGGATTATGAACATTAAACTTGATGGTCTCGTCAAAAGTCGATTTTGTCCCCTTTTGTCATTCCGTGCTTGAC
>DYTH01000093.1 GCA_020726025.1 Syntrophus aciditrophicus
CCGGTTACCACGGTCGTATGGCGATATTTGAACTGCTTGTGTCATCTGATGCAATCCGGCAGCTTGTCAGCGCCCGGAAGTCTATTGCCGATCTGCGCCGGGCGGCAATGGACGAAGGCATGAAGACGCTGCTGCAAAATGGCGTTCTGAAAATAGTCAACGGCAGCACAGACTTGTCGGAAGTACTGAGCGTCTGCATGAAATGACTCTTTGCGGCGTCAATTCTCTTGGCTTCGAAGACATGTCAAGGCAATCACCCGCAGGATGTTTCTGCCGGGGAATCGTTTTTTGGGGGCATGTCGTCATAAAAAGAAATATTGTTCACTATGCGCCTGGCGAAGGGTGCGCCAGAAGAGGTTTCAAACCATTCCGGCTTTTCGTCATGGGTGTCAAAAAAACTTTTATACAACATCCGGGGTAGCCTTGATTGCAACTTATAACGAAGACATCCATGTTGAAGAGGTGCGATTTTGCCGTCAATTTTCTTGACTTCATGGGCGCGTCAGGATAAACGGGGACAAGATTAGACGTCGGAGAGAGCATCTGGCTTTTCCGGTGAAAGAGTTGTTTTTATTGATTATATAGTCGATTAATTTGGATTTCGGAGCCAGCGGCGGCGTTTTGTCTTGACGGGCGGGGAGAGGCAGCGCCGGTTTTTTTTCAGATAAGTATCATCGGGAGGGAAACGTCATGTCGTCGGAAAAGAAATATTGCTCTATTTGCGCGTGGCGAAAGGACTGCCAGAAGCGATTCAGCGTGGCAACGGATGCTTCCGGGCAGGTGCGCTGCCCCGATTTTACCCGGGATGTTTCAATAAAGGACGCAGATGTAGAGGCGAGAGAAAAAGAGTGGCAGGAAGGGTAGCTGGAATGTTTTTTGGGGCGGCGGTGGTTTTTTGTCAAAAGAGTCTGAATGAGCCAATTGCAAAACTCGCTTATTCAAGTCACCCCGGCGAAAGCCGGGGTCCAGAATATCTTGAAAATACTGGATACCGTCTTTATGAACATGAAGCTTCGCTTTCGACGGCATGACGCACAGGGACTTTTGCAATTGGCTCTGAATTACACATATTTATTGTTGTGGGGGTATTTTTGTAGATGAAGGATAGGATTGTCGGCCTGCTGGAGGAGGCCATTCAGAAAGCCTCGGCGGCGGGGCTTATTCCCGGAGTGGACGCGGGAAGGATTGAACTGGAAAACGCCAAAGATCCGAAGCACGGGGATTATGCCTCCAATATAGCGATGATACTGGCATCCAGGGTGAAGAAAAATCCGCGCGAGCTGGCCCGGATCATCGTGGAGGGGATAGTTGATGAAAAGAATATTGTGAAAAAGATCGAGATCGCCGGACCGGGATTTCTCAATTTCACGATTCAAGAAGATGTCTGGACGTCCCTTCTGGCCGATGTGGAGCGCCTCGGCGATGATTATGGGAGGTCCGATGCCGGGGCTGGGAAAAAGGTGCAGGTGGAGTTCGTCAGCGCCAACCCGACCGGCCCGCTGCACATCGGCCATGCCCGGGGGGCGGTGGTCGGCGATGTGACGGCCAACATTCTTGCCGCTGCCGGATACGATGTTTCCCGCGAGTATTACATCAACGACGCGGGAAACCAGATGAACAACCTCGGCAAATCGGTTTTTCGCCGCTATCAGGAGCTGCAGGGCAGGCAAACGGAGTTTCCCGAGGGGTTGTACCAGGGCGATTACATCAGGGATATCGCCGCAGAGATGATAGAAAAAGACGGGGGCGTTCACATCGACAGCGATGAAGGCGAGGTTGTGCAGGCCTTTACCGACTACGCGGCCCGGGCGATTCTCGAGGGGATCAAGGAAGACCTGCGTCTCTTCGGCGTTACCTTCGACATCTATTTCAGCGAACGAAAGCTTTACAGGGACGACGGGGTCGGCAGGCTTCTCAAAGATCTGGAAGACAGGGGGATTATTTACCGGGAGGATGGCGCCGTCTGGTTCAAAACGACACTCTTCGGGGACGAAAAGGACCGGGTGGTCATCCGCCAGAACGGCCTTCCCACCTATTTTGCCGCCGATATCGCGTACCATAAAAACAAGTTTACCAGGGGTTTTGAGAGGGTGATCGACATCTGGGGGGCCGATCATCACGGCTACATCCCCCGCATGTCCGCCGCCGTGCAGGCGCTGGGATATGGCAAGGAGTCGCTCCAGGTGATTCTGGTGCAGCTCGTCAACCTGCTCCGGGATGGAAAGCCGGTCGCGATGTCCACCCGCTCCGGGGAGTTTGTCACCCTTCGGGAGGTGCTGGATGAGGTCGGCCGGGACGCCGCCCGCTACAATTTCCTGATGCGCCGCTCCGACAGCCATCTCGATTTTGACCTGGAGGTGGCAAAAAGGCAATCCGTTGAAAATCCTGTCTATTATGTTCAGTACGGCCACGCGCGCATCTCGAGTATCCTGAAGATGGCGGAAGAAAAGGGGTTCAAGATACCGCGGGCGTCAGAGGCGAGACCGGAACTCCTTCAACTTCCCGAAGAGATCGAGCTGATCAAGGCGATCACCCGTTTTCCCGAGTTGATCAGGGGGGCGGCCGAGGCTTTGGAACCGCACCGGTTGACGTTCTACTTGAACGATCTGGCCGGGTCCTTTCACAGTTACTATAATAAAAATAAAGTTTTGTCTGATGATTTAGCCCTTTCCGGCGCACGATTGTTTCTGGTGAGTTCCATTCTTGTTGTTTTCAAGAATGCCCTTAAAATACTGGGTGTTTCCGCCCCGGACAAGATGTGACGGGTTTTCTGCCATGGTCGCGAACAACCGGCGCACGCTGGAATTGAAGCTGGGAAAACTTGGACTGACGCTGTTTGTCGGCGGTATGTCCCTGCTCCTTTTTTCCATGTTTTTGCTGGGGGTTCTTGTCGGTCAGCATCTGGACGCCTATCCGGAAAAGTATTCGGGGGGACTGGCAGATCTGGTGCGCGACCGTTTTTCCGGACTGGCCATTGCCCCGCGGCAGGAAAACCCGCCGCTTCCCGATGAACAGAAAATGGGCAAGGACAGCACATCTGCCGGAGAGGATTTCGATCTTACTTTTTATCAGGTACTTGGAAATAAAAACAGTTCTCATAAGGCAGACGGGGGATATTCCTCGGATGCCGGAGCTTTGCATGTCAAAGAGCCAGCAGCGCTTGCTGAAAAAGAGACTATGCCGGTTCAGAAAGAAGTCTCCAAGTCGCCTGCCGCCATGGAAAAACCGGCGCAGTCTGCCCCTCTCAAGGCTGACAAAAAGGGAAAGGTGGACGCCTTTCAAGTCCAGGCGGGGGCGTATCGGGATGCCGGACAGGCAAAGAAGATGGCCGAGAGGTTAAAATCGACAGGTTTTAACGCAACCGTGGTTCCTCGGGATATTCCAGATAAGGGGCGATGGTTCAGGGTTGTTGTCGGCGATTTTGAAAGCAGAGAAAAAGCAAAGCAGGCTGTTTCACAAATAGCCGAAAAAATAAAGGGAGCAAAATGCATCATCCGTCAGCAATAGGGCGGCGGGGCATTATGAGGTGAATCATGTTTGAGAATCTGTCCGATAAACTTGACGTCATTTTTAGAAAGTTGAAGGGAAAGGGGCGCCTGGATGAGGAAAATATCCAGTCCGCGCTGCGGGAGATAAGGATTGCGCTTTTGGAGGCGGACGTCAATTTTCGTGTTGTCCGTGATTTTATTGAGGAAGTAAAACAGCGCGCCGTGGGCCAGGAGGTGATCGAGAGCATTACCCCCGGTCAGCAGGTTGTAAAAATTGTCCATGAGCGGCTGATCGAATTGATGGGAACAACCACCAGCCAGTTGCGTTTTGGCGGTCGAATCCCTGCCCCGATCATGCTGGTCGGTCTCCAGGGGTGCGGCAAGACAACGACGGCCGTTAAGCTGGCCAGGCATGTTGCTGCCGGCAATAAGCGTGTCTATCTCGTTTCAGCGGATGTTTACCGGCCTGCCGCGATGGAGCAGCTCAAGGTGATGGGCGAAAAAATCGGCGCCGGTATTTTTGATGCGGCCGGTTTGACGGATCCGGTGGAAATTTGCCGACTCGCCGTTGAAGAGGCCCGGCGCGGCGGGTATGAGGTTATCATCGTCGATACTGCGGGACGGCTCGCCATTGATGCCCCGATGATGGAAGAACTGAAAAAAATCAAATCGTTGATTATTCCTGCCGAGATCCTGTTTGTGGCGGATGCGATGACCGGTCAGGACGCCGTCAATGTCGCCGGCCGCTTTGATGAGCTGCTCGGGATAGACGGCGTCATCATGACGAAGATGGACGGAGACGCACGCGGCGGCGCGGCGCTTTCGCTGCGCGCGGTGATCGGCAAGCCGATCAAGTTTGCAGGCGCCGGGGAAAAGATCGACGCGTTGGAGGTTTTTCATCCCGAAAGGATGGCGTCCCGGATTCTGGGAATGGGCGATGTTCTGACCCTGGTGGAGAAGGCGAAAGAGGCTGTTGACCTGAAACAGCAGAAGGAGCTGGAAAAAAAGCTCCGGAAAAACGAGTTCACCCTTGAGGATCTGCGCACCCAGATGAACCAGATAAGCAAGATGGGGCCTTTAGAGGATGTGATCGGCATGCTGCCGGGGATGAAAAAAATCAAGGCCCTCAAGGAGATGAAGCCCGACGAACGCGAACTGGTCAGGCTCGGGGCGATCATCGATTCGATGACGCCGGTGGAGCGGCGAAATTATCTGATCATTGACGGCAGCCGTCGAAAGAGGATAGCCCGGGGAAGCGGCACGACGGTTCAGGAGGTCAACACGCTGCTTAAAAATTATGTGGAGATGCGAAAACTGATGAAGCGTTTCACCAAGGGAGGGATAAAATCCTTGCGGAGGGGAAATTTCCCCTTTTAATATAAAAAAAAGTATGATAGGTGTCCCGGCTCGTTTATAAATTACAGGAGGTGGCAGTTAAGGTTTATGGCGGTAAAAATCAGATTGACAAGAAAAGGCGGAAAAGGAAAGCCGATCTACAGGGTGGTTGCTGCGGAGTCGAGATCGCCGAGGGATGGAGAATTTCTCGAGATACTGGGTAATTACGACCCCAACAAAAATCCTGCCGAGGTGATTCTGAAGGAGGATCGCATCAAACAGTGGATTTCAGTCGGCGCCACGCCGACCTTGACAGTGTCTCAGTTGCTCAAAAAGAAGGGAATCGGCGTTTAGTTCTTTTGTGACATTGGGAGGCAAAGGCGATGAAGGAGTTGATTGCTTATATTGCTCGTGCGCTCGTTGATGACCCCGACAGGGTTGAGGTTACCGAGGTGGTCGGGGAGCAGACCACCGTACTCGAATTGAGAGTCGCCAAAGAGGATCTCGGCAAGGTCATCGGCAAGCAGGGGAAAACCGCCAGGGCGATGAGAACCATATTGAGCGCAGCCTCGACAAAGATACACAAACGTTCGGTTCTTGAAATTGTTGAATAGTACTTATGAAGCTCATTGAAATAGGCAAGGTTGTCCGTTCCCAGGGCCTCAAGGGGCGGGTCAGGGTCTTGTCGTACATGCAATCCCCGGATGCGTTGGAGGGGGTGTCGGATCTGCTTGTGGGCGCAACATCGGTCGATGCAAAACAGTATCGGCTGGATGTATTTCAACCTGGCGCGGGGCTGGTTGTGCTCAAACTGCAGGGAGTTGACGACCGCGACGCAGCCGATGGTCTCAAGGGTAGCCATGTCTGGGCTGATGCCGAAAAGATGAAGCCGCTTGGGGATGGCGAATATTACTGGTCGGATCTCATGGGGCTTGATGTGGTGGACGAAAACGATGAACCCCTGGGCCGGATCGCGTCGATTTTTCCGACGGGAAGCAACGATGTTTATGTCTGCAAAAATGGCGATCGGGAGATTATGCTTCCCGCGGTCGAGTCCGTCATAAAAAAGATTGATCTCAAGCGGCGGGTTATCGTTGTATCTCTGCCGGAGGGCATTTTCGAGCGATGATCCGGCTGGATATTCTGACGCTTTTCCCGGAAATGTTTGAATCTCCCCTGCGCAGCAGCATCGTGAAAAAGGCGATTGACCGGGGCGTTGTCGAGGTTCACCTGCACAATATCCGGGATTACGCAGAAGACAGGCATCGGATGACGGACGACGCCCCTTACGGCGGCGGAGGGGGAATGGTGATGAAGGTCGAACCCATCGACCGTGCCTTGAGCGCCGTTCCGCTTGCGGGGGATGATGTTCCGGTTGTCCTGCTTACCCCCCAGGGGGCGCCTTTCAACAACGCCATGGCGAAAGAGCTGGCAGGGCATCAGCAGATCGTGATGGTTTGCGGTCGGTACGAAGGGGTTGACGAAAGGGTAAGGCAGCATCTGATCAACCGGGAAATTTCCATTGGGGATTACATCCTGACTGGCGGTGAACTTTCAGCATTGGTTGTTCTCGATGCCGTCTCCCGATTCGTGCCGGGGGTTCTTGGAAACAGCGGCTCTGCCTCCACCGATTCTTTTTCGGACGGGTTGCTCGAGTATCCCCATTACACGAGACCGCCGGAGTACCGGGGATGGAAAGTTCCCGATGTGCTCCTCTCCGGAAACCACCGTGATATCGAGCAGTGGAAGCGCCGGGAGTCGGTCATCAGAACCGGAATCAAAAGGCCCGATCTGATTGCGGAGGCGCCTCTGACGGACAAGGACAGAAGGCATTTGTTGGACATATAAACCGGGTAACAGAATAAAAAATACCGGTAGAGAGAAGGAGTAAAAAAGATGAATCCTATCGAATTTATAGAAAAAGAGCAGATGAGGGGAGATATCCCCGATTTTAACACCGGCGATACGGTAAAGGTCTTTATCAGAATCATCGAGGGACAGAAGCAGCGCATCCAGGCCTTCGAGGGGGCTGTTATCCGGAGAAGAATGGGGGAGATACGCTCCAGTTTCACCGTCCGGAAGGTTTCCTATGGGGTTGGAGTGGAAAAGACCTTTCCGCTGCACTCGCCGTCCATTGACCATATCGAGGTCGTCAGCAGAGGGAAGGTGCGGCGCTCCCGTCTTTACTATCTGCGCGGTTTGAGGGGCAAGAAGGCAAAAATCAAGGAAGCCGGGAAATAGGAAGTCCATGGAGGGCTTTGAAAGGCGTGCCGGGGAGCTTGGCTATCGATCTGTCGCCGGCATTGACGAGGCGGGGCGTGGTCCTCTGGCCGGGCCGGTCGTTGCCGCCGCGGTCATCCTGCCGCCGGGCTATAAAAACCCGGAAATCAACGATTCCAAAAAACTTTCCGCCAAAAAGCGCGAAAGATTGTATGATGTCATTCAGGCTGACGCCGTTTCCATCGGTGTCGGCCTGTCTGAGGTTTCCGTCATAGATTCCCTGAACATCCTGCAGGCAACGCTTCTGGCGATGAAAAATGCCGTGGGCGGTCTTCCCGTCATTCCTGATTATCTGCTGATAGACGGTCTCAACCGCATCGATGGGGATATCCCCCAAAAGACTGTTGTGCATGGCGATGCGCTTAGCGTCTCCATCGCGGCGGCCTCAATCATTGCCAAAGTCTCGCGCGACAGGCTGATGGAGATGTACCACCGCCAGTTTCCCCAGTACAATTTTCTCAAGAATAAGGGGTACGGGACAAAGGAACACCGGGATGCAATCGTCGCGTACGGGCGGTGCAAGATTCACCGGCGATCATTTCATGTCGTCGGCGTTGATGATGCCCGGGAAAGCGGCCTGTTTTTGCCATGACTTTTGTTCGCCAGAATGTCGGTAAACGGGGGGAAGAGGCTGCTTCATCCTGCCTTGAAAAGGCCGGATACCGAATCATCGAGAAAAATTACAGATGTGTTTTCGGTGAGATAGATATTGTTGCCGAAGACGGAGACTGCATCGTTTTTGTCGAGGTGAAGAGTCGGCGTTCCAGCTCCTATGGGCCGCCTCAACTGGCGGTTGACTACAAAAAGCAGCGAAAAATTTCCATGGTCGCCCTCCATTACATCGACGAGAAAAACATGCGGGGCCGCAACGCCCGGTTTGATGTTGTCGCGGTTCAATTCCACGGCCCGGAAACTTCCATGGAACTTATCAGGAATGCCTTCGATCTTGCCTTCTGAAAAATAACCGTTAGAAGAGCCAATTGCAAAACCATTTGTCATTCCCGAAAGCGAAGCTTGATGAGCTCGTCAAAAGTCGATTTTGTCCCCTTTTGTCATTCCGTGCTTGACACGGAATCCAGTGAATTTAGTCACTTATGGATTCCGGCTTTCGCCGGAATGACGGTTTTTGGACTTTTGACGAGTTCATCAAGCTTAATGTTCATAATGTTTCTATCGGGAATATGGTTTTTCAAGCAGTTAGAACCAGATTCCCG
>DYTH01000094.1 GCA_020726025.1 Syntrophus aciditrophicus
TTGGAGATTATTAGCTCGTCCATGTTGGTACTTACAGAGCGAACGCCATAATTCATCAACACGGACCCGCCATACCCGCCGACGGGATAAACGCAAAAAGTGGGGACATAATACCGTTTTTGGGTAAAGAGTATTATGTCCCCATATTTCGATGTCCTCTATTACACCCGATTATTTATCAAATTGCTGCGGTCCCCGGAAACCACCCAGCTTTTGCAGAATGTAGAGCAGCTCGTGCTGACCGGGATAACCGTCGCCATTGACGTCAGTGCCGGAAACAGTATAGTCGGCGCGCACCCCTTCCGGATGCTGTCCGGCCATGACCTGCAGGGTCAACGCGGCGTCGTCCATTCCGATGCGGCCGTCGCCGTTGACATCACCTTTGTAGAAGACGTCGCCGAAGTCCAGATAGCCGACGCCGCTTGCCCGGATCGCGACAACGATCTCCCGGTTCCATGGATCCTCCCCTTCCGGGTAGTTGAGACCGGGAATGAAACATACCGTATTGCCGTTATTGCCGATTGCCCCGGCAAATGCAGGCGGCTGGTCCCCGGAGAAGGACCCGAAGCTGCCGTCGGGAGCAATCGTCACGGCAAGTTCCGCAACCTTAGTGGATATCGCATTGCAGGATAAGCGGTTTTTCACGCTGGCCTTGCAATTTCCCACCCTGTCGCAGACCATCGTTCCGATCGAGGAGTAGAAACGCTCCCGGGCAGGATCGGTGGTCTTGCTGTCCTGGCCAAAGGCGGCAAGCGCCCAGGTCCCGGCAATGTCAGAGGTTTTGTAGATTCTGTCACCGCGCTTCATGTAGAAATAGGCGCTCTGGTTGTTGACGCCGTTGACGAAGGTTCCATTTATCCCGCCAATCAGCCCGGTAGGCGCCACCGCGCCGATAAAGGCCCCGTTGCCGACGCTTATCGTCCCGTCGTCATTGACCGTGTAGGGCTGGTTGGTTTTACCGGGGTCCTTCCAGAGCACATTGGTTCTATCCGTTTTGACCGAGTTCGCCCATCCGAAATAATCGTAATGGCCGTCACCGTCAAAGGTCTGGATGCCGGCGATGGTCATATAGGCGCCGTTGCCGTTGGGCGGATCGACGACGCTGGTCGCGTTGCGCTCAAATCCGGCAAAGTAATAATCGCCCTGGAGCGTCTGGTTGCCGTAAACGGCGTTTTCATGGAGACGGCAGAGGATCATCAGTTTCTGCTGATGTTGGTTGCCCGTGCCATCGACAAGGGCGGTCTGGCCATCGTCGCTGATCACCATCCGGACGTTTTCCGTGGGGATCTCGCCGTCCGGGGTCATCGTTATCTCCATCGTCAGACTGCCGTCGGCATTCGGACTCATCGAGTAGGTAAAGGAAGCCATCTGCTGTTTAAGCTCGCCGTTGTGATCGTTCTTCTTCATCATCATTGTCCCTGTGCCATCCTCATTGAGGGTCGTCTTCGAGACCTCAGCGTACCACGGAACAGGAACAGGAACAGGAACAGGAACACCATCGCCGTCAAGATTGTCGTCATCATCATCGAAATGGATGAGCTGACGGACGCCCCAGGTTCCGACATGACGCGGGACTTCACCTGAACCCGCCTGGGTGATTGTATAGGTCTGGCCGCCGATCGTGATTGTTCCCGTTCTCATCATGCCGTACGGATTGGCGGCCACCTGGTAATTGACCGTCCCGTCGCCGCTGCCCGTGGCGCCAGAGGCGATCGTAATCCACGGCGCATCGCTCTGGCCTCTCCAGACATAACCCGGCGCCGCCGCGACCGAAACGCTGCCTTCCTGCGCCGTGTTCGTGGTAAAGTCGTGGCCGTGCTCGGCAAGGGCAGGTCCTGTGGGTGCTTCGGGTTGCGGGGCGCCGAAGAAGAAGATATCCGCCGTTGTCGCATCGGCCGTGAAAATAACCGGCAACGCATCGGAGATCACCGAGGCGTTAGGCCACCACTGCGGTTTCACGAAGGTATTTTCCGGCGCAAAGAGCAGTCTGTATTCACCCGGCGGGATATTGCCGACCGGAACCGGCCGGTTGCCGATATACATCGCGTAAACATTCCGTTCGAATTTGAACAGATTATCCGTGGCGCCGTAGAAAAGAACCTGGAACATCCCGGCATAGACGGAGGGATCGAGGCTCCTGATCCCGAGAGCAAGAAGTCCCGTCCCCGGGGCGTTGACTGTGGTCAGCGGCACGGCGGCCTTCGCTCCGTTGTCGGAGGTGGACGCGTACAGCACAGCCGTTCCCAGATCGGTCGGCGTATTCTGGAGCGTGAAGGTGGAAACGGCGCTCAAGTTGTCGGTCGAACGGTCAAGCTTGTAGAGAAAATCGTTAATCCCTGGGTTCATCATTCCCGAGGTATCAACTCCGAACAAGCCCAGGCTGGTTGTCGCCGTTGTCGTAAAGGTGATCGCGCCGGTCCGGTTGTTGGGAACAGTCGGTGTCGGCGCGCTGACGAACGGCTCGGTTCCTTCCGCCGGGGCAAGCCCGATCGAGGTAACATAAGAACTACCTGTCGTTATCGGGAAATTCACCGTAACCCGCAGATCGGCTGTCGTCCCGTCCGGTGCGGTCGCCCGGAGCGTCGTTGTTCCGTTTGCATGGGCATAGAGTTCATAACCCCAGAATCGTTTGTATATTCCGAGAAGCTGAGCCCCAGCGGAAGCCGGAACCTCCGTCAGAACAACCCCGGCGCCGGGGCCGACCATGCTGTCAGGTATTATCAGATCGTCGGAGCCGGTCACTTCGGTGTAGATATAGAACTGGCCCTGCGCTGTAACAGTCTTGAATGTCAAATCATCCCGAATCGACGGATTGGGGTACGCTTGGGAAACCATCTCATAAAATTTAATGTTACTGACCGTAACCACCTGAAGTTTAAGTGTCCCTACCGGAACATTCTCGCTGCCGTTGACGGCTAAAACATCGGCGGCATAGGTTCCCGCATCCAGGCCCGTCGTGTCGATCTTCAGCACGACGCCGCCCGGCGTCTTGATCGGGACGGGAATGAAGGTTGTCTTGCCGGACAGAGTCGCCGCATCCCCGCCCTGAAGCTGCAGGGTAATGCCATCTGTCGTCGTGAAGCCGTTATAGAAGGATGTGGCAATGAGAAACTCCGCCGTCTGCCCACGGATAACCTTGACTTCCGGCGCCAGAAGCGTCGTGACAAAGTGGGGCGACGTCACCGTGAATATCGGCTGCGAGGGATTGCTCTCCACCCCGCCTGCGATAACGACGACATGTCCGCTCCGTGCCGGCGAGGCGACAGAAACGGTAATAGACGTATCGGACCAGGAGGCGACCACCGCCGCCATCCCCCCGATTGTCACCTTCCCTGTTATCGTCCCGAAGCCGGAGCCGGTGATTGTAAGCGTGCTTCCATAAGCGCCGCTCGCAGTGGAGAGACTCGACAAAACCGGTGTCGCACCCACCGTGATACCGTCGGCCCACAACACGACGTCGTCCGCGTTGAAGTCGCCGGAGTTCTCTTTGACCAGTTCGATCTTGACGATCTTCTGCACGCCCGTCGGCACATCAAAACTGCCGGTTACGACCGTACCTGCCGTTATGCTGCTGTTGGCGGGATTGAGCTCCTTCGTCCTGACCAGGCTGCCGCTGCCGTCAACATAAGTAAGCCAGACGGCCACGGTATTTCCCGTCGTGTACGCATACGCATTGGGATTACTCAGTTTGATCGAGAGGCTGAGCGTCTTGTCGGCCACATTCGTCAGATTCAGGTTCTGGTAGAGGATCATCCCGTTGAAGGAATAAATGGCCGGATGGAGGCTCACCCCGGAACCGTCCGCCAGAAGCGGCGTCCACGGCGGCGTGTCGGTCTGCAGCGCCGGGTTGACGAACCAGCCGTTCAGGTTGCCATTGAAGCTTCCGTTCACAATAAGGTTGTTAACTGCAACCGTCCCGGTGATTGATCCCTGGTGCATGCTGCCCGAGTGGGTGGGGAAGGTGCGGATATTGAAACTGTACCCGTCTTTACGGGCGGTCACCGTCACCGTGTCGCCGTAATCGACGTTTTTCACGATGTAGCGGCCGGTAGCAGCATCGGTTGCAGTGGTTGAGCATGCGTCGTCATAGCAAATCTGATAGGGAGTTCCCGTCTCCGGATGAAGCGCGCTCGTCGCGGTAACCGTCGCCCCGGCCAGATAGTTCCCGGCCGTATCCTTCACTCGGGAGCGAATGATCCCCTTCCCGTCCGCAGTCCATCCGGCGAGGGTTGTTTTGGTAAACAGATTGAAATCGCCGATGGCGAGATTTTCGGCGCCGAACGTCATATTGGCCGTGTAGGTGGGCGCAAGCGACGCATCCTGCGGCTTTTCAAATTTAACCTGCACCGGGGTCGCCTGGGGCAGGTTCAGATAGAAGAATCCATCCCCGTTCGACATCGTCGCGTTGACGGGGCTGGTCACGCCGACCTGCCCGACCACCACGTTTTTGATGCCGACCTGCGGGTTGGCCGTGTTCTTTATATACCCGCCTATACCCACCCGACCGGAAACCGTCGGCCCCTTCACGAGTCCCTGATAAACACTGTCGGCCTGGGTACGGGCGCCTTCGTGTCCGAAGGCCGTGGGAAAAATCGAGTAGTTGGATTGGACGGCCGATACGGTCACCATGTCGTTCTGGGCGACATCGAGGATGAAGAACTTCCCGTTGGGAAACGTTCCCCCTCCCGAAACGAGATTCCCGTAAATATCCTCGTACATAACCCGGTAACCGGCATTGCCCAGCGAGCTTCCGTAGGAGACCACCGCGCCGCTGACATACCCGGCGCCGAGGTTCGCGCTGTTCATGACGCGGCCCCGGATTACACCGGTTCCGGTCGCCGTGCCCCAGGCGGTCAAGTCGGTGGCGGCATACAGGTTGTAGGTGCGGGCGGCGGTAATCGGCGTCGTGGACTGAATCGCCTGGGTAAAAGTGGGAACCAGGCCCATCAGTGTCGTCGGCGGCGACATCCTGACGCTGAACAGCTCCCCGGCAGGAAGCCCATTCAAGACAAACGCGCCGGTTGTTGTGTCGGTAGTCGCGTTAATTGACGCATTACCGGCCTTTTCAATAGTCGCGCCGCCGATGGGGTTATTGTTCGCATCGGCGAGAATCCCGGAAAACGAGATCCCGGCGGGGGGCGTCGTTGCCGCGGCAAACCGGAAATCGTCGAAGCCGACGTCATCCCCGTTGTTTGCCATGTCGGTAATTTCCACCCTGGCAATCGGCGTCGCCGAGGCGTATCCCCAAAAAGCGCTGTCGCTGGTCGCGCTGGCAACCATCCCCGCCCCGTCGAGGCTCTCGTGAATCAGATTGTTGGACGCATCGTAGAGCCGGATATCAATGGCGCTGAAATTCGGAATTTCGAGAAATTTCCAGCCGACCGCGGAGACGGGAACGGAGAAGGTCACCGTCAGGCTGTCCTCGGTTGCATCGCCGCCTTCAAACGGCGCCGCGCCGGCGCTCAGGTAGTTCGATGTCCAGACCCAGTTCGATATCGGCGGAGGCTCGACATACAGTGTCTGACTGTTCGGAGACGAGAAGACAATCCCTTGATACGCGTATTCATTGCCTGCAAAGAAGGCATGCCCTGATGACGTGTTTATGGCGTTGAAATCGATCAACGTGGCGTCCGGGAAGACCGTCGTGAATGCGTCCTCTCCTGCGAACGTCCCGCCGCTTCCCGAAACGGGTGTCGCGAAGAACGAATCCTCGGATATCGAACCGGCAGCAACGGGAACTACCGGTCCGTTAAACATAAAGGTGTAGCCGGAAAGCGTCGCCTGGAGCTGGACAATTTTTCCGGCGGGGACATTCTTGACCATGTAGATGCCGTCAGTCCCGGTTGAATATCCGTCGCCGGTATAGGAGACAGGATACGTTGCCCCATAGGTGATCGTCTCTCCCGGAATCATTTCCCTGGCCGTGATCGTTGCCCCGGCGAGGAAGCTTGCCGGATTGCTCTGAAGCGCGACACTTCCCAGAATCATTCCGTTACCGGTTGTGTTGCCGAAGGCGTTGTACTGCTCCTGCGTGAAGAGAACAAACGGCAGCAGCCCCTGGATGTCGGCATTCCAGTTCATGAACTTGCTCAGCACCGACGCATAAGTTGTGGAAGCAGGCGTCGGGATGGTGAGCCTGAAGGTTGTTGACGCGGGGATCCCCCCGATCGAAAAGGCGCCTGCCTCATTCGTGATTACCTGACCATAGGAATATCCATATTCCAGCGGCACCACGGCCTCCTGGGCGGCAACCGTCGCACCGAGAAACGGCAGCATCCCGTCGATCACGGGCCAGTTCGGCGCAGTCATCACGTTTCCGGTAAAGGAGATGGTCGTCTGGGTCGCCCCCGTCCAGGTGAAACTGCCCTGGGCAAACGATGCATTCCATGACTCTCCCTGTTCGATCTGGGTGTTAACGTTGTATCTGTATGTCTTCCCCGTCTCCAGCGCGGGGCCGACATACGGGACGCTGGTCTGCGTCGGAGGTATGCCGTAAAGCGACCAGACACGGTTCCCGGTCGAGACGTCGCTCAACTCGATCCCGTAGCCGCTGATGGTTCCCGCTGCGGCCGTCCAGGAAAAGGTCGGAGTCGTCGCAATGCTTCCCGAAGGCAGAAGGTCCGTTGCGAATTCGGTGACGTAGCCGGTAATGGTTTTTTCCACCGACGGGATTGCAGCGCCGCCGGTTTGCTGAGTGAAACTGAACGTGTACGAGGGCCACGAGGGGCTCACCACCGGCAAATTTCCGATCACCACCGGTGTGGCGTTGTACCAGCTTTTGGCATTTACATCATAGTAAAGGGATACATTGGCCCCGTTGTACCCGGTAACCTGGATCGCGCTGGCCAGGTGCAGCGGATCGGCGACGTAGAGACCCGCATGGTACGCATCGTTGCCGGATGAATCCTTCCAGTGCTGTGATTGCACCGTCGCCTGAGGGGCCGTCGAGGCATTTTCCTCTTCCATATATATATAAGGATAGAGGTCGGGAAAACGCAGGAAAGAGCCCTGTTCGGTCGTCAGTGTGCAGCCATTCCCGTCTTCATCGCCAAGATTCCGGGTATCTTCGTCGTTGATCTTCACCGCGGCGGTGAAGAAGTTGCCATTTTCAACGCCAAGATCGAAGATCAGCGCCGCAGTCGCCGGATCCACATCCGTCCGCACAATCGGCAGGGACTGCCATAGGGTGTTGTCGCTGTTTTGAACTCTCGCCTGAACAATAAGGGTACGTACATCATACATCGCGCCGTCGTAATATCCCTTCACCCAGAGAACCTGAATGGAGGCGTTGTTGAACGGCCCCGCCGTTTCATCCCGACCGAGACCGATGGAGAACCGGTAGGCCTTCTGATCCTCGATTCCGGTGAAGTTCCCGAGCTGAACGGTATGAAACCATTGTGTGGGCAATGTCTGGGTGGGATAGGATGGAGCCGTGGCCGGTGGGGCAGCCCCCGCGAACAGAACCGCCCCCCCTTTGCTACCGGACGGGACGATGGTCGCCGAACCGGCATTTTTGGTTACATTTACGGAAGGGAGGCCCGCAATCGGCGCGGCGCCCCAGAAATAGACGGAGTCGGTCTCTCCTGTAGGTTTGACCATCGTCGCAACACCATCAAGCATGATCGCGTTGGGAGGCAGTGATCCCACTGTTCCGTTCGCAAAGTCATATTCGACCCACCGGTCGGAATCGTCCGAATAGGTCAGATTGTCCACATCAACCGAAAATGCCCCGGCTAAAGACGCCATTCCTCCCATGAGGATGAAAAAAAACGCCGCCAAAGCAACCGCCACCGTTTTTATGAATTTTTTCGCGTACATATTTTCCTCCTTCACTCGTGCACCGGGTTCACCGCAGCTTACGGGTTCTTAAACTACACCATAAAATGCCGCTATAGTCTTTTTATATTAATAACTATTTTCAAAACGAGACACCGCGTACTCTGGACATTCCCTTACGATAGTGGATTAGCACACAAAAATAATCAAACGCAACTTCTTTTGCGATGCATAGTGACCTGCTTCACAATGAGCGCCGAATAAAGAATCTGCATCGATCTTGCTTTTGGCAGGCTCTGCATATAGAAACGGTTACTCCCGACAGGCATGTTGTCATTTTTACTCGCGGCGGCTTGCAGCTCACCTGTATGTACGTCCTGCTGAAACTTTTAGGCTATCCCCGAATGTTTCTATCGGGGATCCATAAAGTCAAAATCTGGATTATGAACATTAAACTTGATGAGCTCGTCAAAAGTCGATTTTGTCCCCTTTTGTCATTCCGTGCTTGACACGGAAAGC
>DYTH01000095.1 GCA_020726025.1 Syntrophus aciditrophicus
ACTTTTGACGAGTTCATCAATGATGGCTTCGTCAAAATCGGAATTTACCGGAGACTACTTCCTGACATACTGTGATCATTGTAACATATTCTTGAGTAAGGACCATCTTTTCGGACCTTCGCGAAAGCACACCGAAGGGATATTCTCGAATATTTCAGGCTCTTAACCAAAGTTCGTGAACTTCTCTTTCCCGGCGCCGCAAACCGGGCAGGTCTCCGGCAATACCCCGTCGGCGATATACCCGCAGACAAGACATACGTAGTAGGAGGTTTCCCGTTCCTCAAGGAGATGGTTCATCGCCTCCTTGTAGAGCTTGGCGTGCGTCTCCTCCACATCCCGGCTCTGGCTGAAATGAAGAACCGCAGCCTGGTTTCCCTCGATCTCGGCTTCCCTGACAAACCGGCTGTAGGCCACTGCGGCAACGCCTTCTTCGGAAAGGATGCTGTCGGCCAGGTTTTCTTCGGTCTTCTTTATTTCTTTCAGCGCCCGAAGCGCCCTTTTACCGTGAATCTCTTCCGAACAGGAAATCACCCTGAAGAGTTTGGCGATCTGCGGCAGATTCTCTTCGTCCGCCTTGTCTGCATAAACCTTAAGGCGCAGCGCCGCTTTTGCCTCGCCGGCATAGGCCTGCTGCAGGGCCTCTTTTGTCCCCATGAACCGCACCTCTCTTTAAATCCCCGGCTGGCTCGCAGCCGGGGATAACATCCTACTCTTCCGGCGAAAATTCATCTTTTGAGGCGCCGCAAACCGGACAAGCCCAGTCCTCGGGAAGCTTTTCGAAAGGCGTCCCGGCAGGAATCCCCCCCTCCGAATCTCCTTCCGCCGGATCATAAATGTAACCACATACATCGCATACGTATTTTCCCATAACATTCCTCCTTGCCAATGATTGATTTTCCCTCAAAATAACATTTACCCGCGCGTTTGCGTATTCCCTTTTACGTTTGCGTATCTACACGAGCAGTCGCTTTTCTGTCAACCACAAACAGTAAAATCGTCCGGAAGCAGAGTGATCCATGAAAAATGGTTTCCAGACACCGCGAAAAAAATCCGTCTTCCCTGTTGACAAAGAACGTTTCTTATATTAAGAAGCCTCCGCCGTAGAGAATTCCCCAGTAGCTCAGTCGGTAGAGCAGGTGGCTGTTAACCACCGCGTCCGTGGTTCGAATCCGCGCTGGGGAGCCAAATTTAATGAGGGGTTGCAGCAAAACGAAAAAGCTGTAACCCCTTTTTTCGTGCCGTTCTTAGCGCAACACGCCAGGATTTCCGATGATAACAAACCCCGGAATTGACGATATCGGCGCCGATTTCCGGATCCATGAACCCTGTCTCCGCCGTCCACAACGCAGCCGATGATCTTCCTGATATCGTAGCCGCGTTTCCCTTCGATACGTTTACACCAGAATTTACCGCTTCACGGATGACACATCCGCGTTGTGCCGGTAGGCGATAACCCTTACCTTTTCCAGCGTCACCATCCCCTCTTTCACCAGCAAATCGAGATCCGGTAAAAAAGCCTGTATCCTCTCCTCGGTATCGACGATCTCGATTACCATCGGCAAATCTTCGGAAAGAAGGAGTATTTTGGAGGTGTGAATGCGGCTGTTGGCGCCGAAACCCAGAAAGCCCCGCAAAACGGTAGCGCCCGCCATTCCCCGGCGACGCGCCTCCTCAACGATCACCTCGTAAAGAGGCCTTCCGTCAACCTTGTCGCTTTCGCCTATGAAAATTCGTAACAAATGGGACTCATAAGGAAGTTTCATTTTGGTTCCCCCATTACACCATTTTTCCCAGCGCCATCCCCGCCAGAAATATCCCAAGGCCAACGCCGTTCTGGATCGCCAGATTGGCCGCTGCGGCCATCCACTCGGTGGAGCGCAACAGCATTCCCGTTTCCAGGATCATTGCCGAAAAGGTGGTAAAGGCGCCCATGAAACCGACCAGGACAATGACCCTTGTTTCCCCGGAAACCGCGAGTCGGCTTTCAAAAAGCGCCCAGAAAAAACCTGCCAGCAAACAGCCGGTCATGTTCACCGCAAATGTTCCCCAGGGAAATGATGAACCGCTCATCCCCTGCACCAGTCTGGAAAGGCCGTATCTCGATAACGTCCCAAGAGCGCCGGCAGCGGACAACCACAGCATTTTCTGAACCATGTGCGTAAACTCCCCTCCCGTAAAAATAGTTCCGTGTATGACCGGCAGTGGAAAATAATCCTTTTTTATGTTTTGCGACGCTAACAAAGAGGTTCGGCAAATGCAAGGTAAAACAGTTTTCCGTGGAAAGAACCGACCATTCGTTTCATGCACCCGGACAAGAGAAACGTTAAAATAATCTGGAAAACAAAGGGCATTCATGTTACGGACAAACGAAAAAGAGGTTTTTTGAAATGGGCAATGCAATCAGTACATCGTCGCCGCTCTGCCGGGTCGGGATCGTTATGGGAGGGCTCTCCTCGGAAAAAGAGGTTTCCCTGGAAAGCGGACGCAATATTTTCAGCAAGATCGATAAACGCAAATATACACCCATTCCCCTGTTCATGGACAGTCGAGCCGGTTTGTGGGAAATCCCCCTGAAACTGCTCATGCGCAACAGCACCCGCGATGTGGAGGAGGATTTACAAACAGAAGCGACGCCCATTCCGTATGAAACCCTGAAAGAACGCGTCGATGTGATGTGCCTTGCTCTTCATGGGAAATATGGAGAAGACGGATGCATCCAGGGTCTTCTGGAGCTTCTGGGCATCCCCTACACGGGCTCAGGCGTTCTGGCTTCGGCAATCGGCATGGACAAATACGCATCGCGGAGGATTCTCGCAATAAACGGCATCGATGTGCCTCGGACAATCCCCGTTCAGGAAAACCACTGGCGGGAAAGAAGTCACGATATTACTGCAGAAATCGCGCGCGCTATCGGTTTTCCCTGCGTCGTCAAACCCTGCCGGGAAGGCTGCAGCACGGCGGTAAAAAAGGTCATCGCCGCGGAGGAAATAGCCGGGGCAATTGAGGAGGCCCTTCTGTGGGACACCATGGCTCTGGTCGAAGAATTTATCTCCGGTACAGAGGTTACCTGCGGGGTGCTCGGCGTTGAGAACCCGGAGGCCCTCATGCCCTCTGAAACGATCGCCACGGAGGCAATCCTTTCCCTTGAAGACAAATTTCTCTATGGCCAGGGGGAAAACAAGACCCCTCCCCGGCTGCCTGACGAACAGATTCAAAAAATCAGGGAAACCGCCGTCGCCTCGTTCAAGGCATTGAACTTAAAAGGCTATGCACGCATGGACATGTTTGTAAGATCCGATGGGAGGGTGGCGGTTCTCGAACCCAATACGCTGCCGGGGATGACCCCCTCCACCGTTCTTTTCCACCAGGCTGCCGCGGTAGGGATTCCCCCTGCCGTTTTGATTGACCGGATTATCGAATATGCGCAGGAGGTTCACAAAGACAAAAAAGGACCATTATAATTAAGGGGACCATTATAATTAAGGAGGCGCCATGCGTTTGTCTTTTCCAGTACACCCCGCAAAAGTAATTTTCCTTCTTTTTTCCATTCTGTCGGTATGCCAGCCCCTTACGGACGCATCTCTTTCAGCGGAGTCCCCTGTGCCTCCGCCGGACACGGAAACCCGTTCGTTCATCCTGGGAATCCATGCAGGGACAATGGATGGCAAAACCGATAAAAAAGCGGCATCCGCAAGGCTTATCGAACGCGGCAAACAGACGGCACGGGAAAAGATCAAAAATCTTCTCGCCGAAAAAAAGGCGGTTGACCTTGATTTTGAACTCCCCAGTACGAAAGCCGGATTCGTCAAGGTATTGAGGCAGGAAGAAACTCCATCCCAACCCCCCGGCAGGAAACCGTCCCTGTGGCTCGAAACAGAGGGAACATTCCTCCTTAAAAACCCGAAAACGGGGAAACGCCCGGAGGCAAAAACGCTTGACCGGGCGGGATTTCTCGACGTCCGAATCTGGACGGATCAGAGAGAATACAAAAACGGGCAGAAAATAATTCTTTACCTGCAGGGCAACAGGGACTTCCAGGGCAAGATCATCCGGATTGACCCGGAAGGCCGCGTGCATCAGATACTTCCGAATAATTACCGCCAATTGTCATCGTTCATCAAAGGAAAACGGTACGCGCTTCCCGATGAAGGCGATCGTTACGAGCTTAACGCCCAGCCTCCCTTCGGGCTGACTCGTTTTATCGTTTACGCAACGCCATTGCCGATGAGTCAGGTAAATCTGGCAACGACAACCGGCGGAATTTTCAGATACAGAAGTTCAGAAAAGTCTTTCGGCAGGAGTGTCCGGCATGTTATCCCGTCCGGCGAAGAACAGCTCGCGGAATTTTACGAGGCCCGCTGGGAGATAAAAACCGTCCCCGGCAAATAGGGGTTGCGTGCCCTGTCTTCATGCCGCAATGACATGAATCTCTTGGGGCTGGATGCTATTGACAATTTTTCTTCAATGGTTAGAATACCGCCGACTGAAAAAGTGGTGGGTGAGTGAATGGCAATGTACTTCAGCCCCGAACAGATTTCGTTGACCAGGCAGGCCTTTGTTGACGCGGAAATGATGACGCGCCGTTTTTTCAGCGTTGATCAAGACGAGAAAAAACTGCACCGTTACGACATAAAAACGCGTGCATTTCTTGAAAAACACGAGATTTGCGACGGAACCTTTGCCCATCTTTGCAAATATGAATTCAGCCCTCAGCAGGGGAAAGACAAAAATGAGGGCGAGCCGGATTTTTTTTACCGCATCTGCCTGCAGGACAACGTCATACTTGACGCGGTGAAGAGGGCAAACAGTTTCGTTCGACTTTCACCGCTTCTGCTGTACGTGGCAACCCACGAACTGGTGCATGTGATTCGTTTTGCACGAGGCGAAGGCAATTTTTACGCAGTGGGAGACGAAAAGACATCCGAGGAAGAAAAGGTCCACCGTATAACCAGGACACTGCTTAAACCAATGGCTGACACCGATATGAATCTGGTTCTCGATTGTTTCAGCGACCAGTACAGGGTACAGCCTTTTCAATAGCATCCAATATTTGGGAGGTTTTCAGAAATGCCGATTTATGAGTACAAATGCAGGAAGTGCGGTAAGGAATTTGAAATTTTTCAGGGGATAACCGATCAGCCACTGCAGACATGCCCATCCTGCGGGGGAGCGGTGCATAAACTGATGTCGCTTTCCACCTTCCACCTGAAGGGAAGCGGCTGGTACGCGACCGACTACGGCGGAAAGAAGGCGCCGGCAACAGAAAAAACCGAAACGAAAACAGCGTCCGCAGAAACAGCGGAAGCGCCTAAAACCCCCGAGGCAACTCCTTCCAGGGACAAGGAATAGGGCTTTGGGCCCTTTCCTATTCCTGGCTTCTCTCTTTTTTGCGCCTGAGCTGATGAACGAGAAAACGGTTGACTGAGTCCTGGGTAATTTCTTCGCCCAGGACATTCTTCAGCGTGTCCAGCGGAATTTCTACCCGTGCGGCGCTGCGGTGTCCACCGGCGGAACCTGTTTCACCAAACGCCCTGACCGCAATGGCGCCGCAGTCATGCCGGTAGCCATCACCCCGGAAAATGACAATCAGACGATCCTTCACCAGTCCAGCTATCATCACGTGGAAGACATTGATGATTCGTATATAGAAATCGGCAACCTGAACGCAGGCGTCGGCGCTTTCCACAGGTCCCAGAAAACAGATCACCCGGTCGCGATACCGGCGCTTGTGCTTATGTGCATAATCGAAATATTTGAGAAAACGATCAGGTATCTGGTTGAGATCTATACGGCGGATGAGCTGCCGATTGGCGCGCATGAAATTGAAATAATAGGCGCTGATATCCTCAAGTTTTGCGTCGCGCTCAAAATTATTCGTATCACTTCTGATTCCATAAAGCAGCGCCGTATAAAGACGTTTGGGAATCCGTGTCCGCGCCACAAGAAGGTATTCCGTCATGACCGTGGATAGAGCCCCATAATCGGCGCGAATATCGGCAAAAGAGGCGTGCCATACGGTACGGCAGGGATGATGGTCAAGGACGATCTGTGGCTTTATCCCGGCCAGCGCATCTCCAAAAAAGGTAGGCTGGGCATCCACAACGGCGATTATCCTGTACTGAGTCAAATCAGTCTTGTCCAGCATCTTGATTTCTACTTTCATTTCCTTGATAAATTCGACATTTTGATGGCGTATAACCTGTTCGGTTGCCACAAAGACACATTTGGCAAGAGGCTTTGTCTGGTTCAGCAGCTCCCGCAGCGCCATTGCCGAGGCAACGGCATCGGGATCGGGACTGCCGTACATCAGGACGGCAAGCGTGTCGTTCTCCTGGAGCATTGTTTTGAGCTGGAATACATTCAGAACGGTTTCTTCCTTTTTTTCCAAAAGCGATTCAATGCGTTTCATCGGCTCTTCCTGAGATATTTTTATTTTACCCGTATTTTGTTTTTATTCCTGCTGGACTTCTACTCCCTCGCGTCTTTTATTTGCAAGCATAAAATAGTGAACAGACCCCCTCGACACGATGATCTTTGTACGAAAACAGAATTTCCCCATTCGATATCAACATGTTGCGCAACGGGTTGATATTGAACGGAAAAACTCTATTAAAATCATTACTTGAGGGTACTGCAACCCGGCGTTGCGACAAAAGTCGTGACGCCGGGTTTTTGATTGCTTTACTTTCCGCCGCCGCCTCCACCTCCACCACCGCCGCTTCCTCCCCTGCCGCCCCCGCCGACGCCTCCCGCTCCCCTGCTGGGGTTTCCGCCGCCGCGGTTGAAAAGCCATCGCGTGGAGGAACCTGTTTCAGGATTTCTCGTCGTCGCCGGACGTTCCCACAAGGGCATTCCTCTTTCCGTTCGGATGCTTATCCTCTTTCCTGCCTGCTGATTTTCGATCTCCTGGGCAATCAGGTAGAGACGCCCGTCCGCACCGAGTGTTTTGGACCCGAGAACGCGCACCTCCGAGCCCTCTTTCACGGTCTCTCGGGCATCGCCTGCCCACGTCGAAAATGGAGAGGCTAAAACGGTGTATGTCTCTTTGGGCGAGGCAACCTTGAAGCTGACAGGCCCCCTTTCGGGAAAGGAGAAGCCAAAGGCCTTACCCCTGATCTCTCCCACAGTGTTGGGGTCGAATCCGCCGGGGTAGCGTATTCCACTTTCCGGCAGGACCATCTCCTCCGCACGTGCCGCGCCTGTAAACCCCATCAACGAGAAAAACAGGATTAAAACCATCCTTGTGAGCCAATTGCAAAAGGTGTTATTCCCGCTCAAACGCGAATCCGGAAGTTTTTGCAACATGTTGAAAAAACTGGATTCCGGCTTTCGCCGGAATGACATAGAAGGGCGCCGGAATGACATAGAAGGGCGCCGGAATGACATAGAAGGGCGCCGGAATGACATAGAAGGGCTCCGGAATAATGTAGAAGGGCGCCGGAATGACATAGAAGGGCGCCGGAATGACGTAAAAGAGGTTTTGCAATTACCTCTTGTGAGTAGAAAAACCGGCATTGTCGCCTCTCCAGCCTGACGGGAAAAACCGGTGACGCCCGCCGATTCAATCGACCAGGCGCCACCGGCGCTTCTCTTAACCATTATGTCGCAAAAAAACAAGCTGCGTTTTGAAAACCTCTTTCGTTATTGCGCCGGAACGGGCGCTGCCAACCGGCTTCCATCCCTGAGGCCGTTGCCGCGATCGGGACGGGTGGCGGAGCCATTCGCCGTCGTTCCTGTTGTGGCAAAGCTGCCATCACGCCTTTGTGAACCTTCCGGGCGCGTTACGCCCGTATTTCCGGCGCCGGACCTGCCGCCGCCATCCCTGTCCCCAGCTTGATCCATTCGCCCTTGCCCGCGGCAATATCGTCAATTTTCAAAGGCGCATCCTGCATCTTTGAGCCCACAAGCCGCTCGTTGGTATGGTAGAGGATAACGCCGTCGCCATCGGCAATGAGGGCGTAGGCGACCACCCGGTCGGAAAGAATGTTTCTCAACTCTTCGACTGTATCGCGCCCCCTTGCGGTCAAGGCGCCTTCCGCCGCGGCCGACAGCGCCAGCGCCGTATTGCGCAGGGATTGATCGGCCAGGGCTCTGGCATGAAGGGAATTCTGGTACGTCGTATAAAGAATCGCGCCAGAAAAAAGGACAAGAATGAAAAGAAAGCCCAGACGGACGATCAAAGACCTCGGAAAGCGAAGCTTGATGAACTCGACAAAAGTCCAAAAACCGTCATTCCGGCGAAAGCCGGAATCCATAAGTTACTAAAT
>DYTH01000096.1 GCA_020726025.1 Syntrophus aciditrophicus
AAGCACGGAATGACGAAAGGGGACAAAATCGACTTTTGACGAGACCATCAAGCTTTGCTTTCGGTCATGACAAACCGTTTCGCCATGACCTGTAGAGCGCCTATTTAACGAATATTTCTATTCATGCCCGGCCGTAATCGTCTTCAGAGCGTTCGATGTCGTCCTCCCCGAAATAGTCTCCGGTCTGCACCTCGATAAAGACTACATCTTCTTTTCCGATGTTGCGTATCCGGTGCCAGGCAAGTACCGGAAGATCGATGGATTCTCCGGTGGCGAGCCGGATATTTTCGTCATTTCGGGTTACAATCGCCTCGCCCTTCACGATGAACCAGTGCTCCGAGCGGCGGAAATGGCGCTGGAGGCTGAGCCTGCTTTCCGGATAAACGGTAATTCGCTTCACCTTGCAATCCGGCGCGTCAGAGAGAATTTCGTAGAAACCCCAGGGTCGATGATCGATAGTCTGCATCTTTTTCCTCAAACAGGTACGAAAATTGTTATTTACCGGTTTCTTTTATTGATCGATTGGTTGATAAACATTTTAAGGAGGCGTTGTCAAATTTTTTTAACAATATCGATTGACAACAGCGTAAAATTTAATATTATGGGACGGGAAAGATAAGAAGGTTGCCGCCTGATGAACGTTGTCGGGTTTCTCTAAAGGATTTTTGAGGTGTTTATGCTTGAATTGAAGAATTTGAGCTTCTCCGTCGCGGAAAAGAACGAAAACGGGGAAGAAAAGAGGCGTGATATTATCGATGAAATGGATTTCACGTTCGAGGCGGGAAAGTTCTACGCGATTACCGGGCCCAACGGAAGCGGCAAGACGACGCTCTCCCGATTGATCATGGGGATAAACCAGCCCTCGGCGGGGAGCATCTTTTTTGAAGGAAAAGACATAACGGGCATGACGATCACGGAGCGCGCCACTGCGGGAATATCCTACAGCTTTCAGCAGCCGGCCCGTTTCAAGGGAGTGACGTTCCGGGATCTTCTCTCCGTGGCGGCAAGAACCGAGAACGAAGAGAAGCTCCTTGAAATTGTCCGGCGCGTGGGCATCTGCCCCCTTTCCTTTCTGGACAAACCGGTTGATTCCACACTTTCCGGCGGCGAGATCAAGAAGATAGAGCTTGCCACGACGATTGCCAGAAATCCGAAGCTCGCCATCTACGACGAACCCGACACGGGTATCGACCTCTGGACGATCATGCCGATGGTCAACCTGCTGAAAAAAGAGCAGATAGATCACAAGACGACCACGATTGTCGTCAGCCACAACCGTTCCTTCCTGGATGTGGCCGATGACATTCTGATTGTCGATCATGGCAAGCTGCGCTACCACGGCAATCTGAAAAACGCCCTGCCGATGCTGAACGATTTCAGAATATGCAGCTTCAATCCGTGTCCGGAAGGAGAACAAGATGCTCAATGCTTTAGATAAGGATCTGCTCAAGGCGGTGGCTGATCTCGATGATCTTCCCCAGGGCGCCTACAGCATAAGAAAAAACGGAAAACTGGAGTCGCGTTCCGTAACGGCAAATATTGATATTGTTACCGACGACAAAAGGGACGGAATTATCGTGACGATTGCGCCTGGGACGATCAACGAATCGGTTCATATCCCGGTGATTCTCAGTGAAAACGGTCTCAACGACGTCGTTTACAACACCTTCATTGTTGGCGCCGGTTCCGATGTCACGATCGTTGCCGGCTGTGGAATACATTGTGGAGGGCCGGAACCGGAAGGGCACGAGGGAATCCACGAATTCCGTGTTGAAAAGGGGGCACGGCTGAAATACGTCGAAAAACACTACGCGAGCGGCCATGGCTTCGGCAGGAAAATCATGAATCCGACAACAAAGGTTCACCTTGAAGAGAATGCCCACGTCGAGATGGAACTGACGCAGATAGGCGGTGTTGACGAGGCAAACCGCATCAATGAGGCAGTTCTTGGTCCCGGCAGCAGCCTGATGATCATGGAACGGGTCATGACGGAAGGCGACCAGAAGGCTGATTCCCGAAACGAAATCATCCTCGCCGGCGAGGGCAGCTCCTCCAACATGATTTCCCGTTCGGTGATAAAGGGCAATTCCCGGCAGAATTTTTACGCGACGATGGTGGCCCGCCAGAAGTGCTTCGGCCATATAGAATGCGACGCGATCATCATGGACAACGGCGCCAACGAGACCATTCCCGCCCTGCGCGCGGAACACCCGGATGCCGAACTGAGCCATGAGGCGTCCATTGGCAAGATCGCCGGCGACCAGCTCATGAAGCTGATGAGCCTCGGTCTTTCCGATGAGGAGGCGGTTAACATGATCATTCAGGGATTTCTCAGGTAGCTTGCCTCAAAATACATTCAACGGGGAGCCCCCTTTGCCGGGGGCTTTTTTTCAGGAGAGACGATGAAGAGTGAAAATTTACTGGTGACGGGCGGGTGCGGATTTATCGGGAGCAACTTTATCCGCTGCATGCTGGCTGATGCAGGCTTTCAGGGGAGGATCATCAATCTTGACAGCCTGACCTATGCGGGCAATCCCGAGAACCTTCAGGGGCTTGCCGAGGAATATGCTGACAGATACGTCTTCGAAAAGGCCGACATCTGCGACGCATCGGCAATACAGGAGATATTTTCCCGTTACCGGGTTGATTCCGTCTGCCATTTTGCCGCCGAGTCGCATGTGGATCGCTCGATCAAAAGGCCGGAGACGTTTATCCAGACCAATATCGCCGGGACGTTCAACCTGCTCGAAGCGGCCCGGGGAACCGCCTCGCAGGGTAGCACATTCCATCTTTTTCATCACATCAGCACCGACGAGGTTTACGGCAGCCTCGGCCCGGAAGGATGCTTCACCGAGGAGACGCCGTACCGTCCCAACAGCCCCTATTCCGCGTCGAAGGCCTCCTCCGATCACCTTGTCCGCGCCTATCACGAAACGTACGGTTTGCCGACGACCATTTCCAACTGCTCCAACAACTACGGACCCTATCAGTTCCCCGAGAAGCTGATCCCGCTGGTCATTCTCAACGCCCTGGAGGGAAAGGCGCTTCCCGTTTACGGGGACGGCAAAAACGTCCGCGACTGGCTTTACGTGACGGATCACTGCGAGGCGATTGTGGAAATCATGCGAAGGGGAACCAGGGGAGAAACGTACAACATCGGCGGCCATGCCGAGATGGAGAACATCTCCATTGTCGGGATGATCTGCGATCTGCTGGACGAGATTGCCCCCGCAAAAGCGCCGCGTCGCAATCTGATCACCTTCGTCAAGGATCGACCCGGCCATGACCGCCGCTATGCGATCGATTTCACGAAGCTCAACCGCGAACTGGGCTGGACGCCGAAGGAATCGTTTGCCACGGGGCTTCGCAAGACCGTTCTGTGGTACATCGAAAACAGGGGCTGGAGCGAGAGAATTCGCAGTGGCGCGTATCAGAACTGGATTCAGGAAAACTATGGAAAGCGGTCTTAAGCTGCTTGAGGAGGCAGCAGATGGCGTTGAATTACGAAAAAGAGGGACATATCGTAAAGGTCGGGCTGAACCGCCCGAAGGAAAAAAACGCGCTTGACCCGCAAATCCTGATGGATCTTCATCGGGCGTGGGAGGAGATCAATGCCGATGACGGAATCCGGGTCGTCATCCTCTACTCCTGCCTGCCGGAGATATTCTGCTCCGGGATGGATCTGGGGTCGGCGATTCCGATTCTGACCGGCGTCAGGGAACCCGAGACCGAGGCGGAGAAGTGGTTTGCCGGGGTGGGGCCGCAGATTGCCGAGGCGATGCTGAAGCCCAATATGGTGCGTAAGCCGGTCATTGCGGCGATCAACGGCTACTGTCTGACCGGCGGATTCGAGATGGTGATGGGGGCGGATTTGCGGATCGCCTCGAAGGACGCGGTATTTCAGATGCGGGAGGCGAGTCTCGGAATCATGCCGACGGGCGGCTCCAATGTTTATCTGCCCCGCATCCTGACCCCCTGCCGTGCGATGGAGGCGCTTTTGACGGCGGACAATTTCAGCGCCCAGACACTCTACGAATGGGGGTTTCTCAACCGCGTCGTTCCGTACGAGGAACTGATGGACACGGCGATGACGATGGCCGAAAGGATCGCCGGAAACGGTCCGCTTGCCGTTCAGGGGATCGTCCGCTGCTTCCGGGAAAGCATGGATATGACCTGGGCCGATGCCTTTCAAAAAGAGCTGGAAATAGGGCTTCCCGTCTTCAGCAGCCTCGACGCGCGCGAGGGGATCAAGGCGATGAAGGAGAGGCGCAAGCCGGAATTTCCCGGAAAATATCGATAAAACGATAGATCAAGTGAATGAACGAAAGGAGAAAATCATGGAAGAGAGATTGAATGCGCTGGAAATGGCGTTGAAAAACGAGATGACGGAGCGCGATTTTTATCTGAAAAACGCGGAAAGAACAACCAATCCGGTGGGAAAGGCAATGTTCGCCCAGATCGCCGACGAAGAGCTGGAACATTACGAACGGCTCTCCCAGCTTGCCGAAATTTGGAAGAAGGATCAGAAATGGCCGGAGACCATCCCGCTTAAGGTAAAAGAAACAGCGGTGAGGGCAGTTTTTGGGGCGGCGTCAAGCGGCGTAAAAGCCGCAGGCGATGACGATGATTTAAAGGCCGTCCGTGTGGCGATTGACTTCGAGGCAAAAGGGGCGCAGTTTTACGCCGAGCTGCGGGATAAATCCTCGGATCCCAGGGAGAAGGCGTTTTTCGAGCTGATGGCCAATATCGAGCATGAACACTTCACCTCGCTTAAGGATACCGAAGAGTACTTCGTCAATCCCGAAGGGTGGCTTCGCAAGCAGGAGTCCACAGGCCTCGACGGGGCGTAACCGCAGGCGCGATCGGGGTGGACGCGGCAGGTCCGCCCCTCCAAACAAAACGCAAATAGCCTTTTGTTTTCGCAAGAAGGTTCTCTCCTCTTGATGGGGAAAAGTATTGGGGTGGGTGCGGGCAAAAGCGGGGAGAATCAGGGCGCCGATTCTTCCCATGCCTCAATTTTCAGCGTCAGATCGTTCCACGTGTAGTAGAGGTCCTCGAGTTCCGTCTCGATTGCCTTCAGATCAAGATTCATCTGCTTGATCCGGTCCGGCTGCTGGTAGATTTCCGTTTCACAGAGCGCCCCCTCTATCTTTTGTTTCTTTCCTTCCAGCAGTGAAATCCGCGTTTCCGTTATTCCCAGCTCCCGTTTGAGATGGGCGGTGGCCTTGGAGATGCGGTTTCTCTCCTCCGCCTCCAGCCGTTTTTCTTCTTTTGTCTTTTTACCTTTTATTTCCAGTGGTTTATTGTTTTTGTCAGAAATTTCCACGGGCAGCGCCGCGACACCGAAGGGGGTAGGGTCGATCTGCGTTGCAGGAGGCGGGGCCAGCAGCTCTTTTCTTTTTTCAATGAACCACGAGTAGTTGCCGTTGTACTGGTGGCAAAGGCCCTCCCGGAGCTCGAATACCCGACCGACGAGGTTGTCGAGAAAAAAGCGGTCGTGGGAGACGATCAGAATGGTCCCCCCGTAACTCAGCAGGGCGTTCTGAAAAACCTCTTTCGTCTTGATGTCGAGATGGTTGGTCGGCTCGTCGAGGATCAGCAGATTGGTGTCCTCAAGGAGAATCTTCAGGAGGGCGAGGCGTGATTTTTCACCGCCGGAAAGGACCGATATTTTCTTGTAAACGTCATCCCCGGAAAACAGGAATGCGCCCAGCAGGTTGCGCCTCTGCTGGTCGTTGCTTCGGGTTCCGACCAGGTTGACCTCCTCCCAAATCGTCCGTTCATAATTGAGATTCATCGCGCTTTCCTGGGAGAAGAAGGCGCACTTGACGTTCAGGCCGACCTTTATCTCTCCGGCGGTGGCCTCTTCGGCGCCGCTCAGGATGCGCGACAGGGTTGATTTTCCGGCCCCGTTCATCCCCACGACGGCGGCCTTCTCCCCACGATACAGTGTAAAGTTGAGATCGTGAAATACCGTATGATCCCCGTAGGTTTTGGCGAGATTTTTTACCGAAAGCGCCTCTTTTCCGCTCTTGGGGCTTTCGGGAAAATGGATCGTCACGGTCTTTCCATCTGACTCCTCACGCAGCGTGTCGAACTTTTCAAGCATTTTCAGGCGGCTCTGCACCTGATTCGCCTTGGTGGCCTTGTAGCGGAAACGCTCCACGAATTCCCTGATCCGTTTGATTTCGGCCCGCTGCAGTTCCATTTCCTTTTTCAGGGCCTCTCTGCGCCGCTCCTTTTCTTTCAGATAATAACTGTAATTACCCTTGTATATCTCCATTTTCTGGTTGGAGATCTCGGCGATATAGCCGGTGATCTTGTCAAGAAACACACGGTCATGGGCAATCGTGATGATTGTTCCGGGATAGTCCTTCAACTGGCTTTCCATCCACTCCATGCTTTCCGTGTCGAGATGGTTGGTCGGTTCGTCGAGGAGCATGATATCGGGGCGGGAAAGGAGGATCACCGAAAGCATGATCCGCATCTTCCATCCGCCGGAGAAATCCGCGCAGTTTTTTTGGTAGTCGGTTTGCTGAAAGCCGAATCCGGCCAGCATCTGCTTTGCCCTGGCCTCGAAGGAGTAGCCGTCGATTGCGTCGAAGCGGGCGATGCTCCGTTCGTAGTCGGCCAGCAGTTTCTCGTGGTCGTCGTCGCTGCCGCCAAAACAAGAAAGGGACTCCTCACACATCTTCAGTTCTTTTTCCAGGTCCGTGACGCCGCTTTTCAGCCGGATGAATTCCAGAAGGGGGATCGGGTCGAGCTCCACAAGGTCCTGCGGGAGATAACCGATGGCGATTTTTCTGCGATTGGGGATCTCGATAGAGCCCTTGTCCGGTTCGATGATGTCGGCAATCACCTTGAGCAGGGTGGTTTTCCCCGCCCCGTTGTCGCCGACGAGGCCAACCCGGCTGCGGTCGGGAATTGTCCAGTTGATGTTGTCGAAGATTTTCCTGTCGGCAAAGGAAAGGCTTATCTCTTTAATAAAAATCAATGCTTCTCAACTCTCCTGGAAAAATTGCAGAGCTTCATATCCAGACAGACAAAGAAAACCGGTGATTTCCATGCTGCAATCTGCGTGGGGCGGCTTATAGCAGGTGTCGGTTGGGGACGCAAGAGGGGAGGAAAAAAATCCTGCCGCCGGACTCCGAATGCAAAGCGGGAATCCGGCGGCAGGGATAAAGGGTGTTATTTTTTCTTCTTCATGATCGGGTCGTTGTCATACCCGAGTGCCTTCCAGTTGAGCTTGCCATGTGTACCATGGCAGGCTGTGCAGCGCAACGCCTTTTCCTTGGGGGCAACCATGTGGTTGACCGGCCAGACCATGCTCGTCTCGACGAAACCGTACTTGCCGCTGTAAGGTTGATCCGCTGCCTTCATGCCGTCGGTGACGGCCTTCTGCCAGTCGAGGTGCTTCCAGTAGCCGCCGAACACCTGCACATAGGCCAGCGTGCTGTTGCCGACGTCGTAAGGCTGTTTGCCGCGCATGACCTTGAAGGGCATCAGCTTGGCGTTTTTGTCGTGGCGGCTGCCCTGGGGGGCGTTGATCTTGACGATCTTCGTCGGATCGATCTTGTCGCCGGGCAGAACGCGGTCAACCATGCCGTTGTACCAGAAATACTCGGGCATGAAATTCATGTTCCACTTGAACTCACCCTTGATTGCGACGTAATCCTCCATCCCGAAGGCGTCGTGCTTGGGCTTTCTGTTTTTGTCGCCGGCCTTGGACCAGTCCCACCAGACCTTCGTGGGGGAACTCTTGGCGATTATGGGGATGTGGCAGGCCTGGCAGGCCACCTTCTTGGTGTGCCGTTCGACGAACTGGTTCTTGTGAATCTTGGGATCGTTGTGGCAGTCTGTACAGGAAGCCCGGGGGCCGTTTCCGTCCGCTACCATCATGGACTGTCCCTTGATCACGTGGTTTTCAGCCGAATGGCAGGCGGTGCATTCCATATTCCCCGCCCCACCCATGTGGACGTCAATATCCCTTGTCGGCTTGATGAGAGATTTGTCCAAATCGCCATGTTTGATGTGGTCGCCGCCGCCGCCGTAGAAGTGGCAGGAGCCGCAGGACGCACGCGAGGTCGGGCCTATGCTTTGGGCAAGCTTTGCCAGATCGAGTTTGGGGTCGGGTTGAACGGCCGGGAATACCTTTTTATAGGTTCCGGTGGTGTCGTGGCAGGAAAGGCAATCGACATTGCCCGCCTTGGTGAAATCGTAGTTTTT
>DYTH01000097.1 GCA_020726025.1 Syntrophus aciditrophicus
CCCCGACCACGTCGCTTTCGCGGATATCTGCTTTTCGCCCGTTTCATAAGGCTAAGAAAGATGAACTCGTCAAAAGTCCAAAAACCGTCATTCCGGCGAAAGCCGGAATCCATAAGCGACTAAATTCACTGGATTCCGTGTCAAGCACGGAATGACAAAAGGGGACAAAATCGACTTTTGACGAGACCATCAAAAAAGGACGTTTAATTTCACGCGCCTTTCATCCAGATTTCATCACTGTTTAACAAAGTTAAGCTATATTACAACGCACAGGCACAGGGATGCTCTATCCCGAATGCAGGCCCATAAACCCATCGGCAAGGAGGAAGCAATGTCTAAAAGCAGGATTTCCACAATCGTCAGAGGGCATCTTATGACAAGACTTGAATATCTTCAGGGGTTGCTGAACGGCTCCGCCAGCCGCCTCCGGGCGGGAAACGAAAATTGCGCCGATCCCCTCGACATGGCGACAACCGAGCATGAAAGGAGCGTCGAGCTTGCCATCAGGTCGAGGGAAAGTCAGGAAATAAAAGAGATCAAGGAGGCGCTCGGACGCATCGAAAAGGGGCAGTTCGGAATTTGCAGCCACTGCGGGCAGCCGATCGCTCAGAAAAGGCTTCTTCTGGCGCCGATGAGTCGTCTGTGCACAACCTGCAAGTCTGAAATGGAGGAGGCGCAGCGCAGAACGGGGGGATGGCGTCCAGGGGGCGGGGTAGCCTTCGGGGAGCGTTAGATGTTCTCTTTTTTTACATGAAATTTTACGGATGAACCGGTGACGCTGCTTCTGCCGGAATACAAAAAGACAAAGGCGAACCACGCCTCAAGAAAGAGGGCCATCGGGAGACTCCCGATGGCTTTCATCCCGGCGGCCAGATCGGCCGGTTCTCCGGCTGGATCAAAAAACGGAAAGGAAAGAATGACGAACAGCACCGCAAGAACGGAAAAAAGCTGATACACGGAAAACTTTCCCTCCCCGCGATAATCGCCGCGTAAAAACTCGGAGACGATCCGCCAGATTTGTGTGACCGATATCGTGGCAAACAGCGCCAGCCAGTATTTCCCGGATAGAAACAGACAGACTGCCGAAAGCCCGACGATGGTGTGAATGATCGAGGTCGCCGCCTGTACCGGCCAGACCGGCCTGCCCTCCCAGCCGCTTGCGTAGGATATTTTCTTTGTTTTCCCGGTAAAAACAATCCCGAACGGGCGAATAAAACGATCCAGGCTGCGGGGATCATCGCTGAGCAATCTTCCGTAGCAGCAGCCGAAGCTCAGACAGCCCAGCCGTCCCACCCCCTCGCCGAAGGCGTAGGCGATGGCCATGGCGGCAAAAACCGGCGGGCAGGCGACGACAGACTCCGTGCCGGTTATGATGCGTGCAAGGAAAACTGCGGCGGGTGCACAGACAAGGCCCATGAAAAACCCGCCCGAAACGGTAGCCGTACCGGGTTTTTTTTCGATCAGCCGGGCAAGCAGTCGCGATGCGGGCATGGCAACAGACATCAGAAGCAGGATGGTTGCCACCGCTGTCGCCGGAGGGATTCGGGAAGATGCGGTCAGGACCAGAAAGAAAAGAAGCGCGATAAGCTGGGCGAGTGCGTTGAAGAATCCGTACCAGGTAAGATTCAGCCCGTCCCAGACGCTGTTCGACAGACGCTTCACCGGCGTAACCGCCAGAAACTGCCATTCCTCGCGCGGCAGGACGCGAAACCCCCAGGCAAAGAGCGCCGCGAAAAACAGGGCGGCGCCCGCGCAGAACCACAGATTTTCCATAATCACCCCTCTTATTATTCCCCTTGTTTCCTTGCCGTTCCAATCGGGGAACGGACTTCCACGTCCGTCTCCACCAGAGGCATCCCGAATCCGGAACTGAGGATGCTCCTGACATCCGCCGCAAACATGTTGGCGACGATATCTTCGCAGAAACGGATTCTCCCCTTTTCAAAAAAAAGGACCACCGTGCTGCTTCCGGGCTTGAACTGACTTTTCGGCTGCCCCTTTTTCAGGAAGAGCCCCGTACCCACCGCAATCGGGTTGTCGTACCGGTAGTCGGAGTAATTCTGAACAATGTCGCCGATCATCAGGGCGACGATCTCGACCATGGCGATGAGGCCTATCTGCGTGCCTCCGGGAACATCGGTGTTTATGATCGTGACAAAGCGTTTGTTTTTTGAATGGGGGGTGCACGCAGAGATCACGGCATGGGGGTTGCAGGAGTGATAGCGCCCCGATATCTGATAGAAATCGATCACCTTTCCGGAGACCGGCGCATGGTTGTAGTGGTACTTCTCCGGGGTCAGGCGAAAGAGGGCAAAATCTCCATCCGCAAACGTGTTTCGCCACTTCTTCTTGTCGCGTCCAATCAGCTCGTCGTAGTCGAAAAATTTTCCTTTTATAAACAGACAGGAGTCCGGCGACAGGGCGCCGTAGAGCATTTTTGCGTCGCACGGCGAGACGACTGCGTCAGGATCGTCAGGCATCGGACGGCAGTCCCAGAAACGGATCGTGCGTCTGAATATTTTTCCAAGCGTATCAAGATGTTGTGAATTCTCTACGCATTCGGCGGCGTTGATGCCGCAGCGCTTCAGAAAATCGCCGCCGCCCAGAAGTTTTTCCCCGATAAAAGATTCATAGTTCAGCCAGGCGAGCCATTTCGAGATGCGCCCTCCGGTGGCAATCTGAAAAAGACGCGGCGCCCTTTCCCGGATGGTGGAGTAGAGAAAGACAATCTGGCGGTCGCCCAAAAGGGTCTCATCTTTGGCCTGCCTGCTTTTTCTATCGATGTACTGATGCGCGCCGTGTTCCATCATTGCACCTCGGAGAATGCTTTTGCCCTCGTCTCTACAGGCGGCGGGTCGGCGGCGGTTTCATTGCCGACGGGACTTTCATGGACGGGACGAGCATCGCAAAAGTTCTGATGTTTGCGTGCGTCTTCGTGAATGGTGAGCAACAGGATGTGAATCAGTTTTTTGACATTGGACTCGGAGATGTTTTCCTGAAGAACTTCATGCAGGGAGGATTCGAGAAACCCTTCCATGTTCAGGCCACCCAAAAGCAGATGAAGGGTTTTTCCCGTCGGGCCGGAAAGGGTCTGTGTCTTTCTTTCCAAAAGCCGGAGATCCTGTTCGAGAAATCGCCACCCTTCGCGGATGTGTTTCTTCCGGAGGACGACGCGGTAGTAATTCTCCATCTCCCTGTTAAACGCATCGGTCGGAATCTGCAGCGGGGAGCGGACGGAAAATTTTCTCACCACATGCCGGGCCAGTCTTCCGGAGGCCGAAAGCGATGCTTCCTGTTGCTGGTCTGATTCCGCGAGGCGCGCCGAAAGGTCCTCCAGAGTCTCCTCCATGCCGAGCATCTCGATCAGATCGGCGCCGTCTTCCCGGATGATTTCGAGGAGCGCCCGGCAATACTCGCCGCTATGGACCCGGAGGTATCCCTGATAGCGATGGCTTGGTCGCACCTTGCGCGTTCTGGCCAGGATTTTTTTCATAAACAGATTGCTCGTCTCTTTCGCTATAAAAAAAGTCGGTATGCCGATGGCGCGTCCGAAGATGATCTGCCTGCGTTCACTCTCCACAAAGGGTTCATCGGGAATATGACTGTGCGTCACCCGGCCATGCGTCATGTATTTGAAGGCCAGAAGGTGCAGCAGGTTCTGGAGATCGATCGCCCGGGCCATGTCGTCCTCAAAGCTCGGAAAGAGGCTGTAAAAGCGGCTTTCAAATCCAGAAAAGCCGATGGATTCGTATTCACGGAGTTTTATGAAGGAATAGACCGACATGCGCCGGTCGAATACGCCCATGTCATGAAGGTCATGACGGAGACGCTCCTGGTTGAGGAGGGCGCCGTTCCAGGCCGGACTCCGGTCGGTGCTTAAAAGCGCAACCAGATAGTCGATCAGACGGTAATCTCCAACATAATCGCCCTTCAGACCGAAAACGGCGCGCAGGGCATGGTCGATGCGGGGAGGCCCAAAGGGGGTTACAGCCCGGCCAAGGATGTTGAGATCTGCCTTTTTACGCCAGCGTCGCCAGAGCATCCGCAGATGGGTGAAGTCAAGTTCGTGGGGAAGAAATCCCAGGGCGGTTTCCGGGTGAAAATCCGTAAAATCGAGCCGGTAGGGGGAAGCGCTGTACGTTGTTATGAACAGGGGGATAAAGTGCTCCAGAATCTTTACGGCGAGATCGCCGATGTACTTTTCGTGGTATTTTGTGTACCCGGCGCCGCCGTCTTTCAACAGGGCTGTCAGCCGACGGCTGCCGAGGCTTACGTGGATTCCGTTATTGGCCAGACTGATATTGGAGGTGTTGGGCAGTACCACGAGGTTGTTGGTGATAATGCCCGCCTCGCGCAGCTTGGAAACGGCGTTCATCTGGCTGCGGCTCAGCACCTGATGGCACAGATGCATGTACGCGTGTTTTTCCTCTCCCCTGTTCCAGCCAGTGAGACAGGGATTCATAAAAAGCTCACGGTAGAAGGCATCGGAAATGCAGGCGTTGAGTTTCTTCAGGCGCTGGGGAGGGTGCGGAGAAAAGAATACCATCACCTTCTGCCCCGAGCTTGTGAGGGCAAATTTTTTATTCGCATAGATGACAAGAAGTTGCGTTAATAGAAAGCGTTTTGCATTTTCCCTGGCGGCCTCTTTGCCGGGGCCTGGCCCATCCTGGTGGCCGGAGATATAAAAAGAAAAGGTTTCCGGAGACGTGTTGTCGCTGAGAAAGTGATTCAGGTAACGGGCGCCGATTTCCGCAATGAACGGCGCCGGGCTGTTTTGTGAGTCAATCGAGTCCGCAAGCGCGATTTTCAGCAGATAACTGACCGGCATCCGATAATATTTCCGATCGCCGCAGTCGGTTATAAAATTGGCTGCATCGCCTCTTTTCCCCCGGGAAGGGTCGCTTTTATCGGCAAGCATATCTTCGAAAATGATTTTCCTGGCCAGGTTTCCGAGGAGGTCCACGGGAAGGCGAATCCAACTGTTTTCCCAGATGCCGTCGGAGTTTTCGTTGATAAATTTTCCCAGTTCTGTAACGGCGCGACCGGGCAGTTCCCCCGCGGCGGCGCGTCGGAGAATATTCGAAAAGTAGTTGGATTGCTCAATCTGTTTTGGGAGTTCGACGTCCTGTTTTTTGCCGGACACGACGGCCTGGAGTTCCGTTTCGCATCCGGCCGTCGTGTCTCCGGCCGAAAACGGCAGGGTTTCGATTTTGCTTCCCAGTCGATCAAACACAACGGTGCGTTCGAGGGAGTCATGTAATGCGTTGGCCGAAAGCGAAGCTTCATGATCATAAAACGAAGCATAGGAAAAGGGACGATTTTTCGTGACGGATGCCGTATTGTCTCTGCTCATGGTTTTTGGGCCCCCTCTGCTGCCTCGCCCGAAAGCGAAGCTTGATGTTCAAAAAGCGAAGCTTAATGGTCAAAATACGGGTTCCGAAATTCTGACGACTTGCTGTGTGGTCTATACAAAGGAAAGGTTAGAAAATAATGAAGCAATTGTTAATTTTCCGTGAAATATAACGCTGTTTAAAAGAGCGCTGCCGCCAAATAATTCTTGACAGTAAAAAAAAGACACTCTATTTCCAGCCTGGAGAAGCGGTTCTGACGGGGCGAAGTTCTGTCCCCAGGAGAGATGAAAAGTTTGGAGTCGCAAAAAAAGGCAATGCTTGGGGCAATGGCGGATACGCTCACGAGACAGGGCGGTGAAAAAGAGTTCAGAAGAGGAGATAAGACATTGGAATTCATGCAGATGCTCAAGGATGGATGGCGAACGAAGGATTCGCTGGTTTGTGTGGGGCTTGATACGGACATCGGTAAGATTCCGCTGCATCTGCGTAAGCTGGAACACCCGTTGTTTCAATTCAACCGGGCTGTTGTTGACGCCACCGCCGATCTGGCGTGCGCCTACAAACCCCAGATTGCCTACTATTCTGCCGTTGGAGCAGAACATGATCTGGAACTCACGATCGAGTACATCCATCAGAACTATCCATCGATTCCGGTCATTCTCGACGCGAAACGGGGCGATATCGGGGCAACCGCCGAGAAGTACGCCGAGGAGGCGTTTGACCGTTATCGGGCGGATGCCGTGACGGTAAACCCCTATATGGGAGGCGATACGCTTAAGCCGTATCTTGCCAGGAAAGACAAGGGGGTCATCATTTTGTGCCGCACATCGAATGCGGGAGCGCGGGACTTTCAGGATGTGACTGCCGATGGACGAAAGCTCTACCAGATTGTTGCAGGCAAGGCGGTAAACTCCTGGAACGATAACGGTAATGCGCTACTGGTGGTCGGCGCCACGTTCCCTGAAGAATTGAAGGAAATCAGAGCCATTGCCCCGGAGATGCCGTTTCTGGTCCCGGGCATCGGCGCGCAGGGCGGGGATGTGAAAGCCGCCGTCACGAACGGCAAAACGAAAAGCGGGGCAGGGATGATCATCAATTCATCCCGGGCGATTATCTATGCAAGCGCCGACGAGGATTTTGCCGAAGCTGCCCGGCGTGCTGCCGCTTCCCTTCGAGACGAGATCAATCGTTACAGATCATGATGATGGCAAGAGGTGATTATTCGCTGTTTCCTCATTTGCTTCGGGTGTTCAACCCGGAATAAACTGTAATTACAAAAAGATGAGCCAATTGCAAAAGTCCCTGTTCGTCATACCGTCGAAAGTCTAAAATTCCCTCCCCCTTCACGGGGGAGGGTCAGGGTGGGGGTGATAAGTGACTGTATTTCGGGATGTAGTTTCCCCCTCCCCTTAATCCCCTCCCGCAAGGGGAGGGGAAAATGTACTTTTGACGAGTTCGTCAAGCTTCGCTTTCGCCGGGGTGACTTAAATAAGCTGGTTTTGCAATTGGCTCAGATTTCTTAAAAAGGAGAGGGCGCCACGGATGATTTGCGAAAGAGCCGATGATTTTGATGTAGCGATCGTTGGTTCCGGCTCGGCAGGGTCGGTATTTTCAAAGCGCTCTGACTTGTTCCTGCTGGTAGAGAAGATGGACGATGCCGTCGGAGAGTCCTCTTTTGGGGACGTGAACGAAGCCAACGTCCGCCCATTTCATCACCTTGAGGAAGATATCTGAAGCGGGAACGATGACGTCCGCCCGGTCCGGATGCATGCCCAGCCGGTTGATCCGGTCATTGAGAGACATGCGGGAAAGCTGATCAAGGGCCTGCTGAAGTTCCCGGCAGGTCAGCAGGGAGGGGTCTGATTTTCCGTATATCTTGATCAGTTTGTTGATGTTTCCACCTGAACCCACGGGATAAATTCGCCCTTCCTCGTTTTTCCGGGGCCGCAGCCATTTTTTGAGCCTCAGCCATTCCGCTTCCTCGACACGATTCTCCCGCATGCGGATCGCGCCTATCCGGAACGATTCGGCGCGCACGGTCTCATCGCCTTTGGCGATGGTTATTTCGGTACTTCCGCCGCCGACGTCGATGTACATCTTGTATCTGTATGGTTTTACGAGGGGAATATGATTGACCAGGGAGATTATGCGGGCTTCCTCAAGTCCTTCGATTACCGCGATTGCGATCCCGGTCTCCTCACGGACTCGTTGTACAACCTCTGTTCTGTTTGAGGCCTCGCGCATCGCAGCCGTTGCGCAGGCAAGAAAGCTTTCCGGTTGATACACGTTCATCAGATGACGAAAGGCCTTCAGCGTGTCGATGAGCCTTTGCTCTTTGAAGGGGGAAATGGCGCCCGAACTGAAGGTATCCTCGCCCAGTCGTACGGGGACGCGAATCAGGGACTCCTTGCCGATGATAGTCTGACCGTCCTCTTCAACGACGCGGGCCAGCAGCAGTCTTACCGCGTTTGAGCCGATATCAATGCCTGCAAGCATCATTTTCTCTCACCCCTGTTACGAAGCACTGTAAATAATTTGTTTTACGGTTATATGACAGCCGTGTGAAAATTATGTGATTTTCCGATCGATTCTACACAAATAAAAACCGGCGGGCAAGGCTTTATCGTAAATGCAGACACTCCTTGAAATCAAGGGAAAGGTATGTTAGTGAGAAAACGCTTAATTATAGTGGACACTTCATTTTTTATCCCGCTTGACCGGGCGCTCTGCCGGGCCGGTTTCAGGTTCCAAAAAAGATGCTCTCGTCAAAAGTCTAAAATCCCCTCCCCCTTCACGGGGGAGGGGCCGGGTGGGGGTGATAAGTGACTGTATTTCGGGATGTAGTTTTCCCCTCCCCTTA
>DYTH01000098.1 GCA_020726025.1 Syntrophus aciditrophicus
TCCCCTTGCGGGAGGGGATTAAGGGGAGGGGAAAACTACATCCCGAAATACAGTAACTTATCGCCCCCACCCTGACCCTTCCCCGTGAAGGGGGAGGGAATTTCAGACTTTTGACGAGAACATCAATTTTCACACCAGGAAACGAGCCGGGCTTCAAACACGCTTCCTTCGTCAGGGGCGCTTTCAACCGTGATATCGCCCCCGTGGGCGCGGGCAATAGCCCTGGCGAGACTCAAGCCCAAACCGGCGCCGCTTTCGGAACGGCTCTGGTCGCCCCGGTAAAACCGCTCAAAAATATGGGGGAGCGCCTCCGGCGAAATCCCGATTCCCGTATCCCGGACATCGAGAGTCACCTCCCCTTTACGGCACGGGGAGAGGGCTGTTTCAATCCTCCCCCCGGACAAGGTGTACTTGATCGCGTTATCCAGCAGATTAGCCAGCATGCGCTGGAGCATCCTGGCGTCTCCGCAGAATATGCATGCATCCGGCAGGCTGCATGCCAGGGTCAAGCCCCTGTCTTCCGCCGTGATTTCAAAAAGCTCGCACGCATCCCGGACAAGCTCCGCCAAATCAAATGTCTCATGGGACGGTTTCTCGACGCCCGCCTCCGTCTTCGAGATCATCAGCATCGTGCTTATGATCTCCTGCAGACGGTCGCACTCCTCGATGACGCTTGCCGCCATCGTCTCATGCTCGGCAGGCGATTTGACGCCTGTGGCAAGGGCAATTTCCGCCATTCCCCGAATTCTCGTCAGCGGGCTTTTCAGGTCATGGGCGATATCGTCGCTCATCTGCCTGATTTCGGCCACCAGCGACTGGATGCGGTCCAGCATCTGGTTCAGCGTCATGGCCAGTTGATCGATCTCGTCTCCCCGGCCCTTGACCGGCACCCTTTTTCCCAATGTTTTTGCCGATATGTCATTTGCCGTACGGGTGATTGCCCGGACTCCGGAAACCGCCCGGTTCGCCATGAACCAGCCGATACCCGTGGCCAGGCTCATCAAAAGAGCCATGGTCAACAGAAAGATCCTCTGGAAAGCATCCAGAATTCGCCTGTAATTCTCGAGCGACTGGCCGATCTGGAGAATAACGCCCGGCCCGATCATCCGGTAGAGTATCCGCGCTTGATTTTCCGACTTTCCCTGCAAGACAGTCTCAAAGGCTATCCTTTCGCCGCCGGCAAGTTTTTGGATCGCCTCTTTGCTGACGGGCATCTCCTCCCACAAGGCCATGTTGGAAGAAGAAAAAACCTGGCCGTTTAAGTAGAGCAACCGGAAAAAGACCTTCTTTTCTCCCGAAGCCTGCGCCTCAAAAACAGCCAGATCTTCAATCGCACGTATCCCGCGCTCCTGGAAAAGAAGCGCGAACTGACCGGATTGATTTGACAATTCAATATCTGTCTTTTCCTGAATAAAGGCCGTTATCAGGGCGTAGAACAAAAAGAAGGCGACAAACGAGGAGGCGGTAAAAATACCCGCATACCAGAGTGTAAGCCGGAGGGTAAGGCTGTTACGGAAGCGAACCGTTTTCTCTGACGACATATCCGGCGCCTCGAACGGTGTGAATCAATTTCCGACCGGCGATCCGGTCGATCTTGTCCCGCAGTCTGCTGATACGGGCCTCAACCACGTTGGTCTGGGGGTCAAAATGGTAGTCCCAGACGTGCTCCATGATCATTGTCCTGGAGACGATTCTGCCGGCATTGCGCATCAGGTATTCGAGAAGCGAAAACTCCCGCGGCTGCAGTTCGATCGGCGTTTCGCCCCATTTTACCTCACGGGTCAGCAGATTGATGGACAAATCCCCGACGCTGAGCCGGGTGGGATCGGCGACGCCGCTTGCCCTTCGGATCAGCGCCTGCAGGCGTGCGAGCAATTCGGAAAAGGCAAACGGTTTGGTCAGGTAATCATCCGCGCCCGTTTCGAGCCCCCTGACCCTGTCTTCCACATCGCCCTTCGCACTCAATATCAAAACAGGCGTGTTGTTTTTTTCGGCCCGCAGCTCCCGGATCAAAGAAAGGCCGCTTTTTTTGGGGAGCATCAGATCGACGATGGCCGCATCGTAGGGTTCAATCAGGGCAAGCTGCAGTCCCTCCTCTCCGTCCGAGGCATGATCGACCGCAAACCCGACCGCTTTCAACCCCTTGACGATAAAAGAGGCAATCTTGACATCATCTTCCACAAGCAAAACGCGCATTGGTTTTCTCCCCCACTGCATCAACGGCTTTGCAGTGGATCCCCTTTCGCCTGAAAATGCATGCATAACTCATTAAAATAGCTTCCATCAGACCATCCTCCCGTTGCAGAAGAAGGCCCGGATTGAGACGTCATGCCTGTTTTGAATAGCTTGAATATCTCATTCGAATGCATTGTATTTGTCGATCTCCAGAAGGGGGTCGCTCGTGTAGCCGGCGGGCTTTACCCGCCACGCCTCGATCAGACGCGCCCAGTAGTTCACCTTTGCCGCCAGTGTCGATACGGCAACGATCTCCCGCTCCGAAAAAAGACGGCGAAGGTCGTCGAGCAGTTTTCCGTCGAAACGGACCGGGGTGCGCGAAAGGGCAATGGCGTACTTCAGAGCAACGACTTCCCGCTCGGAAAAGGTTTTGACTTCATCCAGCGCCTTCTTGCCCTGGATCGCGGCAATCTCCTCTGCGGCAATCTGATAATCTTTGTACTTGTAAGAGTTTACATCCATCGCAAAGGCCGAGCCCACATCATGGGAAACCTGCATCCTCACCAAGTAGATCATCCGTGCAGGCAGGATTTTCGCAGCCCCCTTTTCGATGAACATCTCCAGGCAGCCGGAACCTACCCCCATATCGGTTGACCACGTCAGGATTCTGCCGGGGAGGAGTTCCTTTTCAAACTCCTTTTCCGCCTTCCTGAGCAGAAAACGGGAAAAAAGAGGAATTTTTTCGGGAGGATTGATCAGACTTTTCATATTCTTGTCCACATCGGCATTCCATGTCTTCTGTCCACCCCCCAAAGGGGCGGCATCTTTTGCCGGAACAAACGCCTTGTCCGCAGCGCCGCAACCGATTATCAGAAATACGCTTAGATAGAAAAGAATTTTTTTCATTCGACCAACCTCCCCAAGAAAGCGGACATCCTATTGTCGGCAACGACTCTGTCTTTCTATTTTCCTTCCGGCGCTCGCAGCAAAATCGTTTGGGCAACTCAATATAATATCTTCGAGAGTTCCGCCAGAGCAATGATACGAACAACCAAAGATCATCGGATAATCTTTTTGTACGACCGGAAACACGGTTCCCATTTCAAGCAAACCACGAAGAGCTCTCTCGCTTTCAAATTTGCGCCGTTCGCCTTGACTATCGCTGCCCAATTGTCGTAGATGCAATCAGCAATGCACTGGAGACAAGACAATGAAACATGACGAGGGATACTTCAAAAACAGCGCCGATCTCGAAATCTACCACCAGGCGTGGCTTCCGGAAGAGGAAGTAAAGGCTGTTCTTCTTGTCGTTCACGGGTACGCCGAACACAGCGGGCGGTACATGAATATCGTCAACCGTTTTGTCCCGGACAATTATGCCGTGTATGGGCTGGATCATCCGGGGCATGGACGTTCCGGAGGGGCACGGGCCTGTGTGGAGGGCTTTGGCGATTATACCGGCACGCTTGCGGAATTTACGCGCATGGTAAACGACTGGCAGCCGGGGAAACCCGTCTTTCTTGTCGGCCACAGCATGGGCGGGCTGATCGGCGCGCTCCATCTTATAGACCGCCAGCACGGACTCAAAGGGGCAATCCTCTCCGGCCCAGGGGTCAAGGTTCCCGACAATATATCAAGCGTTACCGTATTCATGGGGAAAGCGCTCTCATCGATCATGCCCCGTCTGGGAATCATCCAACTCGAAGAGGCTGCCGTAAGCCGGGATGCAGATGTTCTTTCCGCCTACAGAAACGACCCGCTGGTCTATCATGGAAAGGTTACGGCGCGCCTCGGCGCGGAAATGCTCAAGGCAATGCTCAGGGTAGAGGCAGAGGCATCCCGGATCACGCTGCCGATACTCATCCTGCAGGGAACCGGCGACCGCCTCGTATCCCCCACCGGCGCGCAGATGCTGTACGACCGTGTCTCCTCCGCAGATAAAAAGCTGATTTTCTACGAAGGCTTTTACCACGAGGTTTTCAACGAACCTGAACATGACCGGGTGCTCGCCGACGTGGCACAATGGATCGCATCGCATATCTGAATATAAAGAGCCAATTGCAAAACTCTCTCTTCGTCATTCCGGCGAAACCCGGAAAGCAAAGCTTAATGAACTCGTCAAAAGTCCAAAAACCGTCATTCCGGCGAAAGCCGGAATCCATAAGTGACTAAATTCACTGGATTCCGTGTCAAGCACGGAATGACAAAAAGGGAGAAAATCGACTTTTGACGAGAGCATCAAGCTTAATGTTCATAATCCAGTTTTTTCAGTCCTTTCTGAGCCCCGGCTTTATGAACATGAAGCTTCGCTTTCGCCGGGACGACGGCTTAGTTTAACCCATACCTGAATTAGTGGCATAAAACCCGCTTAAAATTGATATAATATATTGACATTATTGTGTATTTGCTGTAATTTTCCTCCCTGAAAACAGCGCCCGGGAGGTGAAGATGGTTCCATTGGAATTTATCATCAAAGAGGGAGACGAAAATTTGACCAGCCATTCCGGGCTGGCCTTGATAGGGGCTTTGCTCAACCGGACGGGACTTGCGCAAAGAGCAGATTCCATTGTTCTGCCGGGGCGCCAGGAACCCAGGATTTCCCATGGCGATATTCTGAAGTCGTTCCTTGGATTGTTGTGTATGGCAAAGCCTGACTATGACGCGATAGAGGAGTTTCGAGAAATTCCATTTTTCATGCAGAGCCTCGGTATCGCCCGCTGTCCGGCCAGTCCTACACTCAGGCAGAGGCTCGATGTCGTCAACGGCGCTTTTGACGGCATCATCAAGGAAGAGTCGGCTAAATTGATTCGCAGCACGGCTCCAGAGATTGGCACGGTAACCACCAGCGAAGGCGAGCGAGTCCCCTTGGACATAGATGTCAGCCCTTTTGACAATTCCAGGACGAAAAAGGAAGGAGTATCGAGAACATACAAAATTGGACATACTCAGTTTTTTAACATGTTAAGCGCGCACTATGCCCTGCTGTTCCCCAAATAGCGGGTAGCTTTCCCGTATGGGGAACCAAAAATCGATGGGTAAAAGCCAGTTTTGGCTGCATAGACTGAACCGCCCATTGTGTGCCACGGATTCAGGCCAGAAGCAAAATAGAGCTTGACAATTGTCACGTGACACATTATTGCAAAAACATGATAAAGACCTTTTCCGATAAACATACAAAAGATCTTTTTGAAACGGGGAAATCGAGAAAGTTTAAACCGGATCTTCTCAGAAGAGCTATACGCAGACTCGAATATATTGACCTTGCAACGTGTATTGATGATCTTAAAACCCCGCCGAGTAACCGCCTTCACCCTTTGAATGACGACAGAAACGGACAACATGCAATATCGATAAACGACCAATGGCGCGTATGCTTCCGTTTCGTTGATGGCGATGCGTATGATGTTGAAATTACAGATTACCATTAATGAGGCTTACTATGGGTTCAGCAAATAGAATAAATCGCAAGATAAGACCAACCCACCCGGGAGAAATGCTTCGCGAGGATTTTATACCTGACTATGGTTTAACTGTGTCCGGACTTGCCGGAACGCTTGGGGTATCACGTCAGACAATGAATGAATTGTTGCGCGAACACAGGTCACTGACGCCTTTAATGGCATTGCGTCTAAGCAGGTTATTTGGAAATTCTCCCGAATTTTGGCTTAACGCACAAAGAGCTGTTGACTTGTGGGATGCTGAAAACAGTCACCGTGATGAAATAAAACGCATCCAGCCGTTGAACGCAGCATAGGGCAGTGCGGAGATTCAGCTAACTCAAAATATGATAAGGAAGCTTTTCTTATTGAAGCCTGATTGAGAGGCGCGGATTATTGATCGTGATTTTTGGGGTGGAAGGTGGCATCCCCTCATTTTCACGGAGTTGCAGGTGTTGTCAATGACCGGTAAATGTCTTCTGGATACTCCATTACCTTTGATAATTGCAGAAGATAAAATCCCGTGGTATGCTCGCATTGAGATTATGGAGGTATTTTATGCACAACACAGAGGACATCATTCAAGAGGCCGCCTCGCTCCCGGTGGAAGAACGCATCATCGTGGTTGACTCCCTCCTTCGCACCTTGAATATGCCAGATGCGGACATTGACAGGGAATGGGCGGTGGTTGCCAGGCGTCGGCTTGCCGAACTCCGGTCCGGACGAGTCAAGCCTGTTCCAGGCGATGACGTTTTTACGCGAATCAGGGAGCGGTTCGAACGATGACGTTTGATTTTCATCCAGAAGCAGAAACGGAATTTCTTGATGCCATTGAATATTACGAAAGCTGCTCACCTGGGCTTGGAGAAGATTTTTCTCTGGAGGTCATTTCCGCGGTACAGAACATCCTATCCTGTACGTACGCATGGCCAATTGTGGAAGATGATGTCCGCAGATGTTTAACCAATCGCTTTCCATACGGTGTTCTGTACAGCATTGAGCCCGATCGCATCTACATCCTTGCGGTCATGCATCTTCATCGGCATCCGGACTACTGGAAGTCCAGACGATAGACGGGAAGAACCAGAAGAAATAGAGATTATTCATCTACATGTTTGATTTTTCACCGGAGACCATTTTTTCAGGGAGCAGGCCGGAGCGGTCAAGTGAGGACAACTTCCTGAAAGTGTTAAGCTGGGAACAACCATCTTCGTCGCAGGTTTCTTCAAACGGCATTCATTGATTTATAAGATTTTCATTTTTCACGGAGTTGTAGGTGTTGTCAATGACCATTGGGGCTAATCATTACAGGTTGAACTCTGCGACAAAATCAAAGGGACCTTATCCGCTGACTACAATAAAAAAGAAACGGGTAATTAAGATGGTCTGGGTTCTTCACGAGTAAAATCATTTGGTCCTGAAAAGGCTAAAAAAATGGCAACATATCGGAGGGAAAATGAACGATTTGAAAACAGCGCATCCAGAATCAGAAACAGCGGCAACGGGAGTTAAACTGGCAAACGGCATACCGGGCGTGCCGCCGGCGGTCGGCCCCTATTCCCAGCTTGCCATTGCGGGCGACACGGTCTATCTTTCCGGACAGATCCCCCTGAACCCCGAAACAGGGAAACTGGCAGGCAGCTCCATCGAGGAGCAGACGGAACAGGTATTCAACAACATCGAGGCGGCGCTGAAGGGGGCCGGGCTCAACCTGAACGACGTTGCCCGATCGAGCGTCTATTTGACCGACATGGGCGACTTTGCGAAGATGAACGCCATCTACGCCCGAAGATTCGGCAGCCACAAACCGGCGAGAGAAACGATCGGGGTTGTGGCTCTGGCAATGGGCGCGGCAATAGAAATTACCATAATCGCCACAACCCCCCATACCCGGCACAGACAAAACGAATGATGAAAACTCTGAATGGGGCGGCCGTGGGAAAGGGGCACGGTTAGGCAGCGCCCCCAAATGGATGCGTCAGGTTCTTCTGGAAAAATCGACAAAGCTGCCGTCCGGGAGCATATCGTCGCTGTGGGGAAGAAATCTCTCCTCCATCTGGTATCGGATGCAATTTTTCCAGATGCCGACAGACTCGCAATAGTCGATTCGCCAGGCATCGTTCACTGCCCCTTTACTCTCCAGATCCCTCATCGGGCAGGCATTGATCCATTTGCAGGTCATCTTTGGTTTGGTACCTCGTGAGCTGAGGAAGAAGGTTATAAAAAGAAGCAGGGGGCCAGATTTTCATCTAACCCCCTGTTTTTATTGGCGGGGCCGAGGGGACTTGAACCCCTGGCCTCCGGCGTGACAGGCCGGCGTTATAACCAGCTTAACTACGACCCCGCATAGATTAATTCAACTTCCTTTGTCAAAACCATCCGAGAAAGTTCGCTTTTCCATGGTAGGCGGAACAGGACTTGAACCTGTGACATCCACGGTGTAAGCGTGGCGCTCTCCCGACTGAGCTACCCGCCCTTACATATCAACAAGCAGCGGGGGCCTCTTTAGCAATGATTGGAATCATTGTCAAGAACTAAGTTTGATGCTCTCGTCAAAAGTCCAAAAACCGTCATTCCGGCGAAAGCCGGAA
>DYTH01000099.1 GCA_020726025.1 Syntrophus aciditrophicus
GAAACCGCCCCGCCGATAAGAAAAACGCACAACTACATGATTTATTAAAATAAATGTAACTATTCAGCATGATAATAAAATCTGTCATTCCCGAGGTTGTAATCGGGAATATGGCGCCGGTTTTAAATCCATATCCCCGATAGAAGCATTCGGGGATGACAATCTTTTTTAAGTGCTGAATAGTTACAAATAAATTTAAATTATTTTCAAAAAAATTGCCGCCGGGGGCTCGCTTATATCAAATATCCAGAGCTTGTTTTGAAAACGAAGCTTCGTGTTCATAAAATAAAAAACCCTCCCGATATTTTTAAAAACATCGGGAGGGTTTTTGCGGTAATTCTTACAGTACCATTACGTTTTCGGCAGCCGGGCCTTTTTTGCCCTGGGTAATTTCAAAGCTGACACGCTGACCTTCGGCCAGTGTCTTGAAGCCGCTGGATTTGATGGCGCTGTAGTGAACGAAAACATCGCCGCCTTCGGAATCCTCTATGAAACCGAAGCCCTTCTGCTCATTGAACCACTTTACTGTTCCTTCTGACATGTTGTGCATCCTCCTTTCGTAAAATATTCAAGTCGGATGAACATGCTCGCAAAAGCAACAGCAGGACTGAAAAATCCTCTGGACCAAAAACGTCCGGTAATGCACTGCTAAATGTCTGTATCCAACTTCCGCACATGCTCCTTTTCCTGAAGAAGCACAATGCGGCTGGGTCTATAGGCCATCTTGTTAATGAATGTCAAGTTTTATTTTTTTCGATTACCTGTAGAAATTGCTTGATTATTCATCAATTATTAGCAAAAAGCAGATGTCCGGAAATCGTGAAGAAACTGGATTATGAATATAAAACTGCGTATTCATCCGCGGGTGTCCCTTTACCGGGCAGTTAAGGACAGGAGCTGTATGAAAAAGAGAACGAAGATCATGGTTGTAGAAAACGATCTGGCTACAAAAAATGTCATAGGCGGTGCGCTTGTCGCCGAGGGATATGATGTTGTAACGACGGAAACACAAAAAGAAGCGTTGACGCTGCTTGCTGAGGCGAGTATCGATATCCTGGTCGCCGATATCAACTTCCCGAAGACGGAGGGGGTTAATTTTCTTCGAGAAATAAAACAATCCTTCCCTGAAATGAAGGTTATTCTCATGTCGGTGAACGGATCCGCCGATTCTATCGCATACGCAATGCAGGAAGGTGTTTGCGACTGCCTGACAAAACCCTTTTCGATGAACAAGCTGTTATTGGTTGTCAACCGTCTGCTCCGCATGAGGGCTCTCGAGGTGGAGAATGTTTCTCTGCGCAAAAGGGTTGGAGAGCAGTACGGTTTTGGAGGACTGGTAGGCAGAAGTCCCAGGATGCTCCAAATTTATGATACCATTGAAACCGTTTCCCAGACGGATGCCACCGTTCTCATCAGTGGAGAAAGCGGGACCGGGAAGGAACTGGCGGCCAATGCCATTCATCTTTTAAGCAACAGAAAAAATGCCCCTTTTGTAAAGGTGAACTGCGCGGCTCTGCCGGAGACACTTCTGGAAACGGAGCTTTTCGGTCATGAACGGGGTGCTTTTACCGGTGCGATCAGGCAGCGCAGAGGACGGTTTGAACTGGCAGACACAGGCACGCTCTTTCTCGACGAGATTGGCGATCTGCCTCTTTCGGTTCAGGTGAAGCTGCTTCGCGTACTGCAGGAGAGGCAATTCGAAAGGGTCGGGGGAAACGAGACGATCTCCGTTGACGTACGCCTGATCTGCGCCACACTAAAAGATCTGAAAAATGAAATCCAGCGGGGCGCTTTTCGCGAGGATCTGTACTACCGCCTGAATGTTGTGCCGATAAGCCTGCCCCCCTTGAAGGAACGAAAAGAAGATATACTTCCGTTGATCGACTATTTTGCAACGAGGATTTCGAAAAAAATGGGGAAAAAGGTAAAAGGTGTTTCGGAAGAGGCCAAAACCCTTCTTTACAAGTACCCTTTCCCCGGCAACATACGCGAGCTGGAAAATATCATGGAGCGGGCAATCGCCCTTTTGAAGGGAGATATGATTAAGCCGGAAGATCTGCCCGATGACGTGCGAGACCAGGGAAAATCCCAATCCATTGTTTGTGAAAGAATCATGGAGTTGAAACAGCTTGGCGAGGCCGTCAGTATTTTTGAAAAGGAATATATTCAGAATGTCCTTAAGGCGACAAAGGGTAAAAAGGGACAAGCCGCTGAAATACTTGGAATTTCAAGAAAGAACCTCTGGGAAAAAATAAAAAGCCTCGAAATTGAAATATAAGATGGCCTGCACGATGCCTGCGAAAATGGACTCTCTTTTTCCCGACAGGTCCTGATTGCGCGTTCAGTGTTTCGTCTGGGTAATTCATGTTACTTTACGGTAACGTCAAGTTTTCCTCCCTGTTTTCCAATGGTTAAACATGATTGAGCAAAGTCGTTACGTAACGGTAATGTTCAGTCGCCTGTCCGGCTCATCATCTCGTTTTGTAAAGTTATGATATTATTTGTTTTTTAGTTAAATGCAATCCTGGCACGCATATCGCTCTATCCTTGGGAAACGCGGGGCAGAAAATACGCGTTGATGCTCCCCTCCTCCATTTTCCGGGGAGAGATTCATGATTCTCCCCGGAAAATGGTCATCACAGAGGGCAGCTACCAGCAGTAGAGGATATGAGGGGCGAATGAACCGGTCGCTGGCCCGAAGAAACATTTACAGGATGCTCTCCTTCTTTTTTCGATATCCACGAAAGAGTACCTGTTCGTTGACAATTGACGGTAAATGGCGGCAGAATTTGAGGGAATCGCTGAATATACTTGACGAAAAATATTTTGAAGACAGTTTCGAAGATTTCAGTAATGCGTGCGGCAAAGGCAGGCTTGCAAGTCAGCAGGATATGGCGATGGAGTACCGGCAGTTGTTCGGCGATTCCCCGGTCGGCATCAGCGATGCTGCCGGTTACATTAACGATCTATGGTCTATCCTGCCTGAAAAAGAACGCCCTTCAGCCTCCGGTTTTTTCTTCAACGATGGAACCCATGAAACAGGCAGAGAGATTGACAGGGTGATTTGCGAAAAAGCCGAGCTGAATGTTCAAAAATTTGAACTTATGGCCATTCTCGCGGAGATGGAAAGCCGCGCCATCTGCGGTGAAAGAATCCGTCTGGAGGAGATTCAGCTCGATTTTCTCTCCAGGTTTATGGTTCCCGCCGTTCCAGATTTCTGTGAGGAAATGATCAGAAAAAGCAGTCTGGATTTTTACCGTACTCTCGGGGTTCTCACCCGGGAGTTTGTCAAATTTGAGGAAAACTACCTGGGAATTCCTGAAGAGATGGATACGAGTTAAGGAACCCCCGGCGTCCTGTATTGCGTTCACTTCACGTATGGCGCTGAAGAACAGGGGAATTATGGCGGTGAATGAAACAACAAAACGGTTGGCTGATGATTTTCAAATCAGATTGTTATGATTGATTGAGGGGGCGTCATGAAAAAAATTGCATTGCTTATTTTTTCTTTTGTCATTCTTTCTGCCGGGATGGCGACGGCAGCCGATCAAATCAGCGGCTGCGTCAAATGCCATACCGATGAGGCAATGATGAAATCTCTGGTTATGCCGCCCAAGGCAGCCGGCGGCGGGGGCGAAGGGTGAGCTGGTCCGCCTCCGTCAGTTAAGGCGGAAGATGTTTACAAGGGGTTTCTGGTTGACCGGGGGATATTGGAATCAGACCCCCATTTTGCCCAGGGGTGCAGCTCCTGTCATCAGGGCGATGAAAAGGGACAGACGAAGGAAACCGCGCACAAGGGGCTGGTCAAAAGGCCGTCGGATGATCTGAATACCTGCGGCGGATGCCATGAGGAGATTGCCGGCAATTACAAGAACTCTCTGCATTACACCTCGGCCGGGCAGCGTCATGGAGTTATGGGAAGGTTTTCCGTAAAAGATCTGAAGGCTTTCGATGCCCATGTCTTTGAGAAGTCGTGCCGGAGCTGTCACGCCACCTGCGGCGATTGCCACGTCAAGAGCCCGACCATCGGCGGGGTCACGACCGGTCTGATCAAGGGGCATCGTTTTGTCAGAAAAGACGAGGGAAAAACATGCGCCCGCTGCCACGGAGGAAGGGTCTATCCTGAATTCATCGGTGAATACGGCGGAACCCCCGATGTCCATTACGAAAAGGGGATGTCCTGCGCGGACTGCCACAGCAAGGGAGAGTTTCATGGAGAGGGTGGACCTTACACGTCGAGAAGGGACGTAAAAGGCCGACCCGCCTGTGTGAACTGCCATCCTCCCGGCCAGGAGAAGAACGCGAAGGGGAAGACAGCCCACACCCTTCACGCGGGAAAGGCGAGCTGCACAAGCTGCCATTCTTCGGGGAACTACCGTAACTGCTACAGTTGCCATGAAGGACCAGGTTCTACCTCGAAACCAGGGTTCTTCCTTGGCCGTAATCCCCGGGACAAAAAGACGCTGACGACGTTGCGGTTGATCCCGACACTCAAGGACACGTTTGCGGAGTCGGGGATAACAATGGATAACTTCGACAAGCTTCCGAACTACTGGGATGCGTATCCGCACAACATCAAAAAAAGGACGAACAGGACCCGTTCATGCGATGCCTGCCACGTCGAAGGGAAGGATTTCCTGACCGAAGAGGCGCTGATCAAGGATGGTTCCAGGGCGAACAAGGAACTAATCATGGTTCCCAAACAACTGAAAAAATAGGAGGTTTTCATGCAGACAAGGATTAGTTTAAAGAGAACAAAAATGGTTTTTGGCGCATTGCTGGTTGCCCTGTTCCTGCTTCCGCTTTCCGCACTGGCAAGGGATATTGCGCCGGTGGTGTCCGGGGAGTGGCTGGAGAAAAACATGACAGCCCCCGGCATGGTTATGATTGATATCCGGAAAGTCGAAGATTACAAGGCCGGTCATGTTCCCGGTGCGGTAAGCGCCTTTTATGGTTCCTGGGTTGCCAAACGAAATAACAACACGAACGAACTTCTGGAAAATGATGATCTCACCGATCTGCTGGGGTCACTCGGAATTAACGGAAAATCGAAGGTCGTTATTGTCGGAAGCACGGCTGACGCGGTGGTTCAGTGTTTCAGAACCAGAGTGGCATGGACGCTTATCTACGCGGGAGTGAAAAACGTTGCCCTCCTCGACGGAGGAATGGAAAAATGGAACAAGGATAAACGAGCGGTTTCAACCGACATGGTAAAACCCGTGGAAGTGGAGTGCAAGGGGAATATTCAAAAGGAAATCAACCTGTCCAAAGAGCAGCTTCTTGCCGGTTTGGGCAAGGCAATTGTCGTGGATACCCGCCCTGCTGATTTCTTCTTCGGCGTGGCCAAGGCGCCCACCGTTGCCAAGGCCGGCCATGTAAACGGGGCTGTTTGCCTTTCTTCTCCGGGCTGGATTATGGATGGCGAGGGGATGATGAAGAAACCGGAAGAGCTTGCAGCGATTGCCGCGGGTGTCGTTGGGGCCGATCATGCAAAGGAAATCATGACCTACTGCAACGCGGGCGTATTTGCCAGCGGCTGGTGGTACTTCCTCCGGGAAGTTCTCGGGTACCAGAATGTCAGGCTCTATGACGGCTCCATGGAAGAGCTGGCCAGGGATCCCAACGCGCCGATCGTGAAATACACATGGAAATAGAAACCCTTTTTGATCAGGTTTGCTGTGACATTAGGGAGTGTTAGTCATCAAAACAGGCGGGCTGGACCGTGATCTTGAAGGTGCGGTTTTCCCGCCTGGTTTGTATGGAAATAAAAAATTATCCAAAAATTTCAAATGCTTTGTCTCTATTGCCGACTATGTCAGTCGTCTAACGGCGGTTGATGAACCACAAAATGACCGTCAGAAGGATGCTGAGCAGAATACTGGTCGTAACGGGAAAGTAGAAAGAGACATTCTTGCCGCGCCAGAAAAAGTCGCCGGGCAGTTTGCCAATCCAGGGGATTTTTCCCGACAAAACGAGAAGAACCCCGATAGCGGAGATTACTATCCCCAGGATGATCAATACTTTTCCGAGATTGGTGAAGTCAGGCAACGGAACCTCCTGTCGTCCCCCAGTTAAACGGATATTCCCTGCTGAAGTCCGGATTGATGGCCGTTTCATCAACATCCTGGGTGTATATCTCCTCGAATCCCATATCCAAAGCGGCATTGACCACACGTTCGTATTCGTTTTTCGTGATCCTCCGGGAAAGGAGAGGGTGGTTTTTTACGGCCGGTATGGGCGTGTACTGCGACATGATGCTCAGGGGAATGAAGGGCGAGATGTCTCTGATCATCTTGAGGGCTTCCATGCTGTTGTCAACGCAACCGGGAAGGACAAGGTGGCGGACGATGATCCCTTGTTTTGCCGCCCCCTGTTCATCAACAAAAAGCTCATCTCCGACCTGACGCACCATTTCTTTGAGCGATTCTATTGCCTGTTGGGGGTAATCGGAAACGCCGGACATGCCTCTTCCCATTTCGGCGTCCCCGTATTTAAAATCGGGCAGATAAATCTGCACCTGTCCATCGAGAAGCGCGATGATCTCCCTTCGTTCATAGCCCCCGCAGTTGTAAACCACCGGCAGGTGAAGCCCCCTGCCTCTGGCAAGAAAAAGCGACGTCATGATTCCCGGCAGGTGGGGAGTGGGGGTGACAAGCTCGATGTTGTGACAGCCATCATTTTGTAAATTGATCATGATCCCGGCAAGTTTTTCTTCAGAAACCGGTCGGCCTGCCGGAGAGTGGCTTATCTGGTAATTCTGGCAGTAACGGCACCTCAGGTTGCATGAGGAGAAAAACAGGGTTCCCGCCCCGCCCGTTCCGGAAAGGGGCGGTTCCTCACCGTGGTGCGGCAGGGCGGCGCTGAGGATCATCTCTCCACCGAGGCCGCAGAACCCGGTTGCTCCTGCGAGCCTGTTGACGCGACACATCCGCGGGCACAATGCGCAGTCAGAGAGAATGTTTTTCAGCTTGGCGATGTTCTTTTCCATGGTGTGAGCGTTCATCATGTTGCGTGTATGCCTGCAACGTAAAGAGAGTCCTTAGATGATTTCGACGATATCCCGCAGTTTTCCACTTTCTATCAGCTCCAGAAATTCCTCCCCGAGCGGCGCCGCAAGCTCCGTTGTTTTTCTCCAGTTGGCGATTCTCTTTTTGCGGTCATCGATAAACGTATCGAAGTCGCTTCGATCGGGGATCCTGCCGCCGGGGAGTTTTCTGACGAAGTCTTCCGAGGGATAGACCATGACCACGGAATCGAGAAAATCTGCGGGGGGGCGTCTTTTTTTAAATATCTTGTCCATCCAGCCGGGGATGATCCTCTCCTGGTGGTGGAAAAACAGCGTCAGGCCATCCTTCTTTGTCCGGTAATCCTGGTTTATGTTGTAGTCGATGAGACCCCCGTCGCGATATGTCCCGTAAGGCGCGCCGAAGATGTCCCGGACGCCTGCCACGACAAGGGGGATGGCGCCGGAGGCAATAACGGCAGGTTTGAAATTGACCTCGTTCAACGGGGAAAACCGACCATGGAAATCCCTGCGGAGGCAAAAGTCCGGCGGTCTTGCACCAGAGTAAAAAACAAACCGCTCGGCGAAACGGTTCAGCAGTTTGGGGTTTATGGTATTGGCCAGAAAGATGGCGAGAAATCCGGTTTTCTGCAACAGCGCGTTGTCGGAGGCGGCAAGATTTTTCATTCTCGTGGTCAGAATGGCAAGCCGGTAGCGTTTGCTGGACAGCGCGAATGGCAGGCCGTCGTCCTCAATATAGCTGTTGACGATAGCTGCCAGCGATTGAAGGATTGTCCGGGGTGTGTCTTTTCTTGTATAAGTAGCCGTTATGTATGACTCAATAAGAGATTGATAACTTTTTTCCGCTTCCGGCTGGGGCCATGCCGCAAAACGCCAGGCCCCGGCCGAGGCGCCTGCCAGCCAGACCGGGTTCTTTCGTCCGAGCGACTGTTCACGGATTAAGGTGAGATCAAAACCACTGGCGATGAGCCAGCGGGGGCCGCCTGCCGGCCCGAAACAGGTTGCCACCCGGTCCAGATTGAAGTCGCCGGCACGGATAATCTCGTACGCCTGTTTTCCCGCCTTGATCCTTATGTTGCCGCCCATTGTTTCTTTTATCTCCGGGAAACGTGAAAGCGAAGCTTGATGAACTCGTCAAAAGTCCAAAAACCGTCATTCCGGCGAA
>DYTH01000100.1 GCA_020726025.1 Syntrophus aciditrophicus
AGCGTGATTGACGGTGATGCCGACGGCGGCCTGGATGTGTCGGCCACGGGTCTGCGTATCGCAGCGGGGGGCCGGATCGGTGCGAGTGCCAACGCCCTCGAGACGGCGGTAGGGACAATATCGGCGCGGGCGACCGATGGCGGTATTTATTTTCTCGAAACCGATGACCTGATTGTCGGTGATGTGGCGGTTTTGGTTCATCGAGTAGAAGCCGACATGACTATTACGGAAGTCAGTGACGGGGTGCAGTCGGGTTTGCGTACGACCGTTTCCGGGCCGATCACGATTACGGCGGGCGGCGGTGTTGTTGCGACAAGCGTTGAGTCGGCGAACGGTGCGATCACGATCACGGCGGGCGGGGCGGTAACGGCGACAAACGTTGTTTCCGTAACGGATGCGGACGTGAACGACATCACGATTGAGGGAACGACGATCGCGGCGGGTGTGATTGACGCAGGGTCGATTGGCGACGTCTTCCTGACGGCGACGACAGGCGCGATTACCGATATGGACGGGAAGATCACGGCGGATCAGGTGGCGGCGACATCCGCCGGGGCGATGACGCTCGATACGACGGCGGCGGAGATTCTGGCGGCGCAGGCGGGCGGGTCTCTTACGATCACGGAGTCGGATGCGGTTATTCTGACTGATGTTGCGACAACGGCTGCCGGAGCGATTGCGGTGACGGCGGGCGGCGATGTCGCGGCGACGAAGGTCGAGTCGGCAAACGGTGCGATCACGATCACCTCGGGCGGCGCCGTCACGGCGACAAGCGTTGTTTCCGCGACGGATGCGGAAGCAAACGACATCACGATTCAGGGGACGACGATCGCGGCGGGCGTTGTCAACGCCGGAGCGATTGGCGATGTCTTCCTGATTGCGACGACAGGCGCGATCACCGACATGGACGGGAAGATCACGGCGGATGACGTCACGGCGACATCCGCCGGGGCGATGACGCTCGATACGACGGCGGCGGAGATTCTGGCGGCGCAGGCGGGCGGGTCTCTTACGATCACGGAGTCGGATGCGGTTGTTCTGACGGATGTCGCGACGACGGCGGCGGGTGCCATTTCGGCGCAGGCGGGCGGCGATGTCGCGGCGACGAAGGTCGAGTCGGCAAACGGTGCGATCATGATCACCTCGGCCGGCGCCGTGACGGCAACAAGCGTAGTTTCTGCGACGGATGCGGAATCAAACGACATCACCATCCAGGGAACAACGATCGCGGCGGGCGTTGTCAATTCGGGGGTGATTGGGGACGTTTTCCTGATTGCGACCGCGGGCGGGATTGACGCGCTTTCCGGTATGGTAACCGCGGACCACCTCGATGCATCGGCGACAGGCGGCGTTTCCGTCGCCACCGATGCGACGTCGATTGAAGCCCGTGCCCTGTCTGGTTCTGTGATCATTCATGAAACCGATGATTTGACTATAGGGGAGGTGAGCGCCTCCGCCGGTGTGGACGTAACGCTGGAAACCGGCAATCTGAGTGTCGGGACGATCACGGCGGGTGGGGATATCGAGCTGAGCCTGAACGGGGCCTCCTCCTCCGTGCTGGATGACGGCGATCCGCTGACGGTTGTTTCCGGCGCGAAGCTGACGATCGATTCGGACGCGGCGCCCGGAAATGGCAGGATTAACGGGACGATCACCGTGGAGACGCACGTGGCGGTCGCCGATCTTCAGGCGACCGGGAATGTGCATCTGACCGAGACGGACGGGATTTCGCTGACAAGGGTAAGCGGCGCCAATGTTTATGCAACCACTGGAGATGACGGAAACATTGCGGTTGGTGAAGTGAATGCGGACACCCTCGCGTCGCTTGATTCCGATGGTTCCATAACCGGCGGCGTAATTACGGCGCCGCAGGTGGCGCTGGACGCCGATACCGGTGTAAACGTTGGGTTGGGGAGCGCGACGACGCTGGGCGCCCGCACCGATGAAGGCAACATTATTGTTGCCGCGTCAGGAAGTTTGACCGTCGGGAGTGTGGACGGCATCACAGGGGTTGCGACCGGCGCTGGAAATGTGAGGCTGGCTGCGGCGGAGGTGATTCTGAACGAAGCCCTGACGGCGCTTACCGTCGGCAACATATCTGTCCTTGCCGATGGTTCGATAACCCAGAATATTTCCGGAGATATCTTTACGGATGGTGGAACGATCGATGTGGAGGCGGCTTCGGGTTCGATAACAATGGTTGACGGCGCCGCGAGCCGGAGCACCGGCGGCAACATTCGCTATGCCGCATCCGCAGATATTACTCTGGGCGGTCTGGATGCCGGTGCAGGCGATGTCAGTGTTGTGGCAACGGCGGGTTCGATTATCGACGGAGGAGATTCACATAAAGATATCAAGGCGTCTGGTTTGAGACTGGAGGCTGGTATCGGCATCGGCACACTTGAAAATCCGCTTGATATAGCCGTTGCCGAAGTGGCGGGTCGTTCCGGGAACGGTGGCATCTATCTTGTTGAAGACGATACCGTTGCCGTGGGGACGGTTGGCCCGGTTGCTATCGACAGGGTTCAGGAAGATGGGACTACGGCGCCGCCCGCGGTTGTTGAAGAGGCGCTTTCCGGTCTCACCGCAACCGATGGCGGGTCCATCGTGCTGAGGGCGCTTGATGGAGACGTCGATGTCGATGAGCAGATCAGCACCGAGGGAGATGGCGAAATAACTATTCAGGCGAAGGACATATCGATAAACTCCGGGGTAGTCTCGGAAAGTGTCTCGATGATGTCCAATGACGGTTCGACATTCTCCTGGTTGCCGGTAGCAGGCGCCACCAGATATTATCTGGAGATCATAAGGAACGGATCGAAATTCGAGGCGCTCTGGGTTGAGGGAACTTCCTGGACGCCTGAGTATGACCTCCCTCCGGGAGAGTACCAGTGGACAGCCCGTCCCTGGACGGCTGAAGGGTTCGGAGCGGCCTCTGAAACGGTGACGTTTGCTATTATGCCGCGGGCGGTGGCGTTGTCTCCCACCGGTTCAATCTCCGGAAAAGACGTCGAGTTCGTCTGGACGGAAATACCGGGGGCCACCCGTTATCAGCTTGTTGTGGAAAAGGACGGGGCGCCTTTTGTACAGCAGTGGGTTGACGGGGTCGCTTCCTGGACGCCCGAGGGGGTATTGTTCAACTCCGGTGAATACAGATGGACGGTTCAGTCCTGGAATGGGGAAGGTTTTGGTCTGGTGTCCGAGCCTTCGACTTTCACCGTTCCCGCCGATAAGAGCGTTGCCCCTTCGACCCTTGCCCCGTCCGGCCTCCTGCCTGACGGAGAGGGTGTGATTTTCACATGGGACGCGATTGCCGGGGTCCGATGGTACTACTTGACGATTTACAAGGGCGGCGAAATATTCGCCACCAGGTATATGGATAATGTAAACAGTTGGACCGCAGATTTCGTGTTTGCCGCGGGCGACTATCAGTGGACGGTGCGAACCTGGAGCCCGGCGGGGTATGGAGAAGCCTCGAGGAGCGTAGAGTTCAAGGTTCCAGAGTCAGCGGCGCCTCAAGGCGACACGACCGAAACAACGGCAGCCCCGGATTCGGAAGACATCCCGGTCGTTCGGGCTGCGCTGAACGAAGGCGGCGCTGTCTATACGGTTGCCGCGGTTATGGCTTCCGACGCGGGGCTTGAGAGTGAGGCGAGGGAGGTCGGGGCTGGCGCGGATGGTGGGGTGACAGCTTCCCTTCCGGAAATTCCGGCAATGGCCGGGCAGACGGCGGCTGAAATCTCTCCCGAACTCGTGGGCAATGGTTCTGCCGGTAAACAGAAGAGTACCGGCGCCGGGGATGGAACTGGCGAACTGGCCAACCCGTTGATCGGTAATCCGGAAGCATCCGGCGCAATGTACCGGATGAATGAGACTGTCGCCCCTGCGAGGGAGGGGGGAAATTCTTCAATGAGGGAAAACAGCGGGAATTGTGGTGTCCGGGACTTTCAGGAGGATGCGGGAAGGATCCGTGTTGGCAATGGATGGCCTGTTGATGCCATTGCCGCCGGAGTGGAAATTCTGGCGAAACGTAATGCCGGCGCCGGGAATGACGATGAACGTAAAGCTTTGTAAAGGAGACGGTCGGGATATGCAGCTTTCATACAGGCGTTTTGTTATGGCGATAATGTTACCTTTTTCTCTTGTTTCCGCGTGGTTGCCGTTTGCGGCAGCCGACGCGGAGGCGTGGGTCGTCTCGACTGTCGATGCCCCCCACAAGTTCAGCAACATGACATCAAGGTGTTTGGCTATTGACTCGACCGGCAAATCTCACGCTGTTTATGGGCAGGATCACCTCTATCACGCCTGGTTCGACGGAACCGTCTGGAAAACGGAGGTCGTGGATTCATCGGCCAATGTGGGCGAGTATGCGAGCATCGCGATCGGTAAGGACGGGCGTCTCCATGCGAGCTACTACGATTCCGGAAACGGCCGACTGAAATACGCGACCAGGCCGACGGGAGGGGGCTGGAGCGTTGAGACGGTATCGGACGTAAGCGGCCATGACGTGGGGCTCCACAACTCGATCGCGGTTGACGATTCCGGACGGGTACATATCAGCTACTACGACTTGACCATCGCTGATCTGAAATACGCGAGCCGCCCCACGGTTGTTTCATCCTGGAGCGTCGAGACGGTGGATGACGACGCGGGGAATGTCGGTCAGTTCAGCGCAATTGCCGTCGAAGGCAACGGTACGGCGCATATCAGTTACTATGATGCCACTTCGACCAGGCTTGACCTGAAGTACGCGACCAACGCCACCGGCGCATGGGTTAAATCGACGGCGGACAGCGCCGGAAATGTCGGATTGTACACCTCCATCGCCGTGTCGGCTACCGGTGCGGCGCATATCAGCTTTTACGATTCGAGCAATGGCGACCTCAAGTATGTGTCCGGAACGACTCACGTCTGGGGCCCCGCCACTTCCGTCGATACGGCGGGGGATGTCGGACAGTACAGCTCGCTTGCCCTCGACGCGGACGGGAAAATCCACATCAGCTATTATGACGGGGCGGGAGGGGTTAAATATGCGACGAATACCCCCGGCATCTGGGTTGTCACGACGCCTGACAGCGCCGGGGACGTCGGCCGTTACTCCGGCGTGGCAACCGTGGGGCAGGGTGCAGGCCTTGAGGTGCGTGTCTGCTATTTCGACAGAACCAATCAAAAACTGAAGCATATTGTGCTCTTTCCCCTGGGAACCACTGCGGAGGTTGATACGGCGGCCGATGTCGGCAAGTACAGCGCCCTTGCCGTCGATAAAATCGGAAAGTCGCATATTGCCTGTTACGACGATTTGGGGAAGGACTTGAGGTACGTCACCAATAAGACAGGGGTGTGGACTCAGGAGGTTGTCGATACCGCCGGCGGAGACGTGGGGAGTTACGCGTCTCTTGCCGTTGACGGCGCCAACAAGGTTCATATTGCCTATTACGACAGGATAAACGGCAACCTCAAGTATGCGACCAACGCCTCCGGCGCCTGGGTGGCGATCCCGGTGGACAGCAGCGCAGGCGATGATGTCGGGAGTTACACCTCGGTTGCCGTTGACAGCGCTGACAAGATTCACATCACTTATTATGATGCGACGAACAAGGCCCTGAAGTACGCGACGAACGTCTCAGGTAGCTGGGTTGTCGCCATTGTGGACGATCCGGCTCAGGATGTGGGATGGTACACCTCGCTTGCCATCGATTCCAACGACAAGCTGCACGTCGTCTATTACGATGTTACGAACCGGGATCTGAAATACGCGACGAATGCCGCCGGAGCCTGGGTGATATCTCAGATAGACACGATTGGTGATGTCGGGAAATATGCCTCGCTTGCCGTTGACGGCAAAAACAATCTTCATGTTTCTTACGCGGATGAAACGAACTGGGATCTCAAATACGCCGCCAATACCACCGGCGTCTGGGTCATGTCGGTCGCCGATGGCGCCATATCCACCGACTTGTACAGCTCCCTCGACATTGACGTATCTGGAAAGATTCACATAAGTTACTATGATTCGGTAAACGGCGATTTGAAGTATGCAACCAAAGAGGCGGGACTCTGGGTTTCTTCGGTAATCGACGCTGCCGGGGATGTAGGAAAATTCTCCTCTCTTGACGTCGATGCGCCTGGTTCCGTTCATATCAGCTATTATGATCTGACCAACGGCGACTTGAAGTATGCGGCCCAATACGTGCCGGGCGGCGGAGGCGGAGGGGGAGGTTGTTTCATTGCGACTGCCGCCTACGGGTCGTACATGGCGCCGCATGTCCGGATATTGAGGCAATTCCGGGATAATTTCCTCCTTACCAACCGCGGCGGTCGCTGGTTCGTGGAGACATACTACCGCCATTCGCCGCCGCTTGCTGCCAGGCTTGCCCGCCACGACGGGCTCAGGTTTGTGGTCCGGCTGGCCTTGCTGCCGCTGGTGGGGTTGAGCTATCTGCTGCTGCATACGGGAGCGCTTCCTGCCGTGCTGCTGTTGCTGCTGGCTACCCTGTTTTCCTTGGGATTCTTACGCAGGATGAACAGACAATGAAATGAACGACCGGAAGAAAAACTGGTGGCGGCTGTCGGCGTTGTTTCTGCTGGCAGTCTGTTTTCTGTCCCCGTCGGGTCTGGTTTACGCAGGCGCCGTTCAGTTGCCCGCGACCGGTCAACAGGGATGCTGGGATGCGGGCGGGAATGTTGTTTCCTGCACGGGAACCGGTCAGGACGGAGAGTTACGTTCCGGTCAGGCGTGGCCGACACCCAGATTTACCGCCGGGGTGGCAACCGTTACCGATAATCTGACCGGCCTGGTCTGGAGCAAAAACGCCAATCTTTTATCCACGAGGAACCCCGAGTTTGATCAGGATGGCGTCGTCGGTGACGGTATGGTTGACTGGGCCAATGCGGTTGCCTATCTGTCAAAACTTAATCAGGATGAATACCTGGGTTATAGTGACTGGCGGCTTTCCAACATCCGGGAACTCAGGAGTCTCGTCAATTACAGTCTGGGTTCGCCCGCTTCGGGCCTGGCGGACGAGGGGTTTTTCAACCTGCCTAACGGATACTACTGGTCATCGACGAGCGCGGCGCTTGCGTTGAAGCAGGCATGGGCGGCGGGCGTTTTTTTCGGGGATTTGACGGTAAAGGGAAAAGTAAACAAATACCTTTATGTGTGGCCGGTGAGGGCCGGTCTGGAGTCAGTCGGCCTGCCGGAGACCGGTCAGCGGACATGCTGGAATCGGGAGGGATTGGAAATTTCCTGCTCATCCGCCGGATACGGGCAGGACGGGAGCGTGAAAGCGGGTGAAGTATGGCCGACTCCGCGTTTTTTGGTAAGTCCGCAGGCCGTAGTGGACAGCCTGACCAACCTGATGTGGACGCGAAACGCCAACGCCCCGGGGCCTGCTCAGTGTGCTGCGGCGCTTTCCAAAAGCTGGGAGGGTGCGCTCGATTATATTGAATGTCTCAATCAAAACAGGTATCTGGGGTACGAAGACTGGCGGCTGCCCAACATCAACGAACTGGAGAGCCTCGTCAGTTACGAGGTCAATTACCAGACAAACACCAGCAATCTTCTTTCCGTCGCCCAGTGGCTGATGTCGGGGGGAGGCTTTATCGACGTCAAAAGTTCTCCTTACTGGTCTTCGAGCAGCCTCGCGTCGGGGCCCGGGTTTGCCTGGGGGAGCAACATGTATGCCGGATATCTACAGGCCTATGCCAAAGCGGACCAATGCTATGTCTGGCCGGTTCGTGATGCCTCTTCCGTTCTGGGAGACATCAATGGCGACAAGCGCGTCGATCTTGCCGATGCGGTACTGGTCATGCAGGTGCTGACAAGAACCTGGAACGACGGGATCGTCAGCAATTACCCGTCGTCCGGCTCCGATCTGGGGGGCAACGGCCGTATCGGGATGGAGGACGCGATATACGTGATTCAGTCGGCGGCGGAAATACGCTGAGGCATTCCCGATCTTCCGCACGATGAAAATGACACGGCTTTGATGTTTTGAGGGGGATGCGCGACTTCCGAAAATATGTATGTAATATCAAAGAGATTGACAGTTGTAGGTCGTGGCCGCGCTGAAATTGACATCATCCGTTTCCCCGGAGATGAAAATGACGGATTCAAAAAGTACTCATTAATCGTATATAT
>DYTH01000101.1 GCA_020726025.1 Syntrophus aciditrophicus
AACTCCCGGCGCAGATACCCATATTTCAGATTTTTCAGAAGCTCGGACGGAGGCGACAGGGAATCATCAAATTCTATCCGGGAAAAAGGGGGAAACGTTTCAATCAATTTTTCCATAGAACACCGCTGTGCGTCTCATGGATGTGCACGACACAATCCGCTTATGAAATCAAAGCATTACCCGCCTTGATTATTATAATGAACCAATTATGGAAACCCTGTTCAGGGCTGCTGACCTGTTCCCAAATCAATTTCGAACACCCGGACAGTCCTGTTTTTGTCCGTATCGACAGCCGCTACCCCAAATTGGAATTTTCCCTGAAGGAGACGTCCCGGAGTCCAGAGTATTCTTCCCGATTCAGCATCAATCTTCATTCCGTCCACAAAAGGGGATACAAGTGAAAACGTGATTTTATCGCCATCCGGGGCGGCGCCTGTGATCTGGATTTCAGCAACCTCTCCCGGATGAAAACGCTCGGTAATGATCTTCATTTCCAAAGAAGGGGGCAGACAATAGACAATCACCGTCTGACTTTCAGTTTTCGGACCCTCTTTACCGTCGCGCATGGCTGTCACAACAACGCTGATTCGATCACGACGCCGGAGTTCAACACCCTCGAGCGCTTTTCCCTTCACGCCGGGAACAAAACGTTCGTTTATTTTCCACTGATACGTGAACGTCGTTCCCTCGACATCCCCTCCGGAAACCGACGCCTCTGCACGGATATGATCCGTAGCGATCGGCTGGGATGGAATCAGGCGCACGGATGAAACCACCGGCCCGACATCAGGCGCATCAGCGCTTTTCACAAGGGCGGGTTTGTCCGCAACCACTGCCGATCTTCTTTCGGGGATTGCCTCACTTTCAGCAGCAGCATTGCTCCCGGCGCCGCCCTGTTTTTGGGGAACTGCATCAACGTTTGTCCGCAGGCAACCTCCCCTCCAGAAGCACAGCGCGAAAAGCAGTGCAACGACAGTCAGAACGACCTTAATAAAGAGAGGATTCCTTTTCCGTAAGGGAGTTCCGGAAGCTCCCTTGGGCGCGGACGCATGTGCGGCGGGTCCGCCCTTCTGAACGACCGCGTCAAAACGGACAGAAGCCGTTTTCTTTACCGGCAAAGCCTTGCGCCCCTGCAAAGCGAGCTCTTTTTTCGCTGTTGGAGACTTCTGGCTCACTGAATTCTCCTGTCACGCCAGAACAGCATATTTCCTCGCGTAGTCAGCGTCGGGGGATCAAAATTGACTCTAAGCGTGTTCGCCTTTTGACCTCCTCCACCGCTTATCGTCATGTATATGTCGGCACTGGGCGCCGTTCCCGGCCTCATGCTGATAACAGGGGTTGATGGGATTCCGCCTCCAACATCGACACTCCGCACGGTCGTATCCGTCTTGTCAAGAACACCGCCGCCCCCGGTGAACGCCTTGACCGCGTACATTTTTGCCGTTCCGGCCTGCCCGCAGCTTCCCGCCCCTCCCGAAGCCGGAGTGAACGACGTGAAATAGACGACACCTCCAAAAACCACCGGATCGGAAAGGATCTTTTCCGACTGACCGGCAAGGTTGATGTACCATCCGATCTTGTTGCTGTCGTCCTCGTAAGTTCTTGACGAGGATGTCAGGTTTTCGCCGTCGTTTCGGGAACAGGTCGGCGTACACATCTGCGGCTTGATCGCCCAGAAATAGCCGGCCGGGGCGTTGCCCACGGGATCGGTCTTGTCGCCTGTCCCCCAGTAGAGCCAGACCTGTCCGCTGTTGTCGATAGTGACTGTGGGGCTCGTGTAGATGGGTTGCTTGTTGGAGCCGTTGATCTTGTCCATCAGCAGGTTTCCGGTCCAGTTCAATGTCCCGCAGGAGGCGCCGTCCGTTTTTTTACACAAATCGAAACGCCAGACATTGCCCCCCGTATCCCCGGCAAATACGCTATCGATATAACCGTCGTTATCCATATCGGCCGCCGCAGGGGCCGCCGCAAAATCGTACTCGAGATTGGCGGTGTTGTTGGAGCGGTTGTATTGCCAGATTACGTCCCCGTTTCTTAAATCCACAACGTAAAACCCCTTGCCGCGCAGCTCGCAGCTCCCCCCGCCGCTGCAGTCTGCCCCGCTGAATCCGGCCCCGATAAAACCAAGCCACCTTTCCTGACCATAGATTTTGGCCCGTCCAATTGCCATGCGGCTCCAGGGTTCCCCGGCGTAAGGGGCCTGCGTGGAGTTCAGGTTGAGATGCCACTTGTATTCCGGGGCAGTGCTCCCGTATCCCATATTAGTGAAATCAAGGGCGTAATATCCACAGTAGTAGGGATTCGCCGTACTGTAGGCATGGGCAAGACCCGTGTCGCAGGCCGTGGATGAACTCCAGTACTTCGTCGCATTCGCGGAGGGAACGGCGTTGGTGTAGTCGCGATCATTCCTGCCAAGGCTGACCACCGCAAGCGTTCGCCAGTCGGTCCAGGATTTTGTTGTTCCGGAACCGAGCCAGGCATCGGCGACAGTGATGGGTCCGTCCACGAAAAACTGATGCGTCAGGCTGGTTGGATGGGATGTATGGGATATCAAATGGAGCTTCGACAGCAGATTGGGAGGGATGAAGCTCCACGCCTCCACCCCGTCCAAGGTGCGGAAGGCGTGGAGCTGGCCATCGTTCGCCCCGGTCAAAAGCAGGCGTTTCCCGTTGGCGCTGCTGCGTTCCCTGTTATCCCGGTATGTTGCATAGACATTTCCGGAATCGAGAACGTCATAGAAAAAAGGCGATGGGGAACCGATCGTGATCGGATTGGAATGAAAGGTGTCGCCCAGTTTCCAGTTGTCGGGGGTGTTCTCGCCCCGGATATAATTGACAACGTTGTCAGCATCGGTTTCCGTTGCTCCCGACGGAAGATTGAGGACATTCGGAGAAAGGCCGATGTTCGCCGTGGTAAATTCGGTATCGACGGAATTGATGCGGGTATGGATCGAACGGCTGCCTGCCGCCGTCGCATCAAGAACCGCACCGGCCTCCCACACGGCCGCCCCGATGAAGCCGTCGGAGTTGATCTGGTATTTCTTGACATACCCTTTCCAGAAAGGATCGTTATTTTTCGGTTCGAACGATGTCTCGTAGATATAGTTCTCATCCTGTATCCGGGAAGAGGAAACGGATGCCGTCGAGAAGGAGTAGGCGCGTTCGATGATGTTGGAAAACACGGCATTGAGGGCGGCCGTCAATTCAGAGGCGTTGTTTGCATAATAAGCATGACCGTCAACGTCCGTCCCCCCGTGGACGGCCATCAGGTCAAGGTGCGCCCGCGCGTCGTCCGTCAGCGCCATGCCGAGAACAAAGGTCTGAACATCAAATGTGTAGGTCGCGCTGCCGATGGTCTTGGTTAGCGTCCGAAGATTGTCAATTTTACCCAAAACACCGGGAAGCAGCGTAGCGGCGCTTCCCTTGACGCCGTTTTCATCGACGCTGGGCAGTCCGTCCGTCACATAGACGATAAAATTGCTCTGACACCAGTCCTGGATGGGGCTCGTGTTGTTCGTGTTTGTTTTGTAGTCCTTGACGCCCTTGAAGTAATTCTCGGCGGAGCGGAATGAACCCGCCGTCGGCGTCAGGCCGGCGTTGACGATGTAGGCGCAACTGTTGGGGTTGCTGGTACTTGTACAAGCCATGTAGCCCGTCTCGTCGCCTTCCTTCATTGCCAGTTTTGCCAGGAGTGAGTTTTTCTGGGAATTGCTGGAAGGATTGTCGTCCACCGCGACATGCAGATGGCCGCCTCCCGGGGAGCTGTTGGCAAACCACGTCCTTCCCGAATAGGTCCAGGCCATGCGTCGGCCGAAATCGTTGAAACCGAGGGCCAGGTCCTCGTCGGTCGCATAGAAGCTCCCGGACATGCTGGCGCTGCTGTACCCGCTGCCGTCGTCGGATGTCCCGGTTTTCGTATTGTAGCACTGATAGTAATCAGAACCGCCCTCGCTCGCGTTGTAAGACGAGGAATAGCAGAAATCCGCCCCATAACTGGAATCGGCGTAGAACGTCCCGGGAAGCTTATAATAGACGTATCTGGATATGTCCGTCGGGTTCACCGCGCGATTGCGCTTTGGATAAATGAGATTGCAGTAACGGATCCGCTGTTCGGAACCGACGGCGTAATTGGTTATGATTTCATCCCTGTAGGTTGCGTCGAACTGGCTGTTTTGCGGGGAGCACGACGACTGGCAGATCGCAAGCGCGGCCGCGTCTCCGGTTGCGCAGTACGTGCTGCACTCGACCGGAGGATTGGGACAGTAGGATTTCGGTTCGTAGCTCGAAAAATAGAGGGAGTTGTGAAGCTGGTATTTGCTCGCGGAAGGCAGTCCGTAGCTCATCAACCCCAGACGCATCGCGTCAACATGGGTATTGACGATGTCGATGAGCGCCCTGCGCCCCTCGACGGAACGGCTTCCCGTCACCCACGAGCAGACGCTGTTGCCGACAAAGTCTTCATCCATGCTGTTCGAGTTGTCAAAAATCATCAGGACATTCGGCTCGATCGACGCGGATGCGGAAAAAAGATCCTCCTCGTCGGCAAACACCGGTGAAATCGATAAAAACAAGATCAGTAAAAACAATATTATCTTCAATCGATCCAGCGAGGTCGTTTGTTTCATGGCTGCCCCCTCATTTGCAATACTGTTTAATCATTTAACAACGACTTCGACCAGGCGGTCGTTGACAAACATCATGTCGGCCACCCGCCCGTCCGCCTTTGCCTTCGTTTTACCTCTCGACACGATCACCTTGACGCCGCCGAGCGAAAACTTCCGTCCATCCTGTAAAACAAGTTTCGAATCGTCCAGTATTTTGATAACGCCCGCTGCCTTCCTCACCTTGACGGCGGCAGCCGAATCGCCTTTTGGCGCAACATTTTTGTCGATTTTTAACGGCGTTACAGCAAACACCGCCGACAAACCTCCCCAGAGGAAAAAAATCACAACGAATAACGATAGTCTTTTAAATCGATCACCCATGACTGCCTCCCTGCACCGACCGGAATGTTGACGAGCATTCCCTCTATTGGTTCAACTGCGCAAACCCGCGTACGACTATCCATCCGATAATCCTCCCCGGCCTTCGTTCCGGGACAGTTCATCACTATGATTCAGATCTCTGCAACCTTCGCGGCGTCAACTGAACATGAAGGATGAAATGACAAACGGGACTCAGTCACGAAAAAATATTATCGATACAAGGTGCCCGTCGGAACCGGCCCATACCCCATCCCGATGTCAACCTGAACCTCCGTGCCGTAGTTGCTGTTTCTGCCGCTGATACGGGATGCCATCCTCGTCATTCCCCACCCCTGCACCGCCTCCATGGAATATCCCGGCAAGGGTACCGGCGCCCCTCCCCCCGCTGCCGGCGTGGAAATGCTGTACTGAGTTTTGGGATCATTCGCGGAATCGACGCTCAGCCACTCATTGAATACGACTGACGAGGCAGCGGCGGGGTCGTAACCGGACAAGAGGCGATGTATCCCCGCATCAACAGCGGCGAGCGCCTTTTTTTCACCGACCACGGAGGCGCCTGATCGCAGATCCTGCGTGCTGAGCTGAATGACCATGATTCCCAGGCCCAGTATGATAATCGCGGCTATCAGGGCAGCAACAAGGGCAAAACCTGCCTGCTTACGCCTCAGGAATATTCCCGCTGGTCTGCAGAAAAAAACATTCCTACGGAGTTGCCGTATTAACCGAGATGCCATGATTTTTCGGGATAACGCTCGTCCCATAAATCAACCTCCGCCTCTGCCCGCTTGCCGGGTCGATATCCGCGGTTTCTACCGCAATGGTAATATTTATTCGCCGAATATTCGGCACGGAGGACTGATCGCCCGCCGTGGGAAACAACTCTGCGTCGGCGCCGTCGAAATATCGAAACAACGGGAGATTCAGCGTTCCATTGATCACCCTGACCGTGCGCGCTGCGGGTTCGGCTTCTGTTGCGCCAAGAAACGGCTGCGCCCCGCCGGTTGTCGGACCAGGGCAGCGCAATGTTTCCCGAGTAATACGAAGATCGGAAGTTCCCGATAGATACTGGTAGGAGATTATTTCATTTTCGTTATCTCCCACACCGCCGCTGTCGTCGATATCCATTTCAACTGTTATGGAGTTGGTCGTCGCACTGCGAACACCGCGCGAGACAGGACTCCCGGCAACACATGCGGCCGGGTCAACCCATACCGAGTCATCCATAGACATATTGTAGGAGGCCATGCGAAGTTCCATCGCCATAATTTCAAGGGCAATCCTCGCATCCTGCTGGGCGACGACCTTGCGCTCTATCCCGGTTGTCGATAGCTGCGCCATGTTAACCGCGCCATAGACAGCCAGAAGCAGCAGCATTCCCACGGCAAGGGCAACAACCGATTCGGACAGGGTAAAGCCTCTGTCTGCAGTTCTTTTCATCATGCGTTGGCACACCCCGCAGGCGACCGAAAAAAATCCTGTCTTGACACGACAATACTTTCGGTAACGAGATTTGAACCATTGTTCCATGTAACCGTTACCGTCGCCAAAAAGACATTGGCGCCCGTGAGGGCGATCGTTGTTGTCACCGAATAAACCGCGTCTCCTGGCTGAGCAACTGACTGACCACTAGCGCATACAATGGGTCTTGTCGTCGTACCGACCGTCACGGCGTTGCATGGATTCATGATGATGCCCTCCAGCCTCTCAAGTTCGGAGGAAAGAATTTCTGCCGCTCGCCCCATGTAATCGGCCTTTGCAGCCGTCCGCCAGGCGTTCGGCTGGATCGACATAACGGCCATGACCCCCACGGAAGTCAGAAAAATGGCGATCATGACCTCGACAAGACCAAAGCCGGGGCGACCGGAATATTTCAGCCGCCGCCCCATCGCGTGCAAAGAGAACAGCTCACTGCGATGCTCCTCCATAGGCAACCCGTCACTTCCTTTCGATCACATCTCTACCGAAATTGCAAAAAGGGTATTTGTCTCCGATTAACTTACTGCATGTCAAACTCAACCCTCGTCCGTCCGGCGAAATTAACCGTTATCGTCGCCGTTGATCCCCTCGTATTGGCCATCGTCAGGGTTCCTTTGCTGAGAAGTCCGCGCGCCTGTATGGTTACGACATCGCCGGAAAATGTCGTTGCGGCAATAGCGCACCCGGAACCGAAGGATGCAGGAGACTTCACGATGTTTCCAGGGTTTATCGTATAGTTGTTGTCGCCAACATTGAAAGTAACGACATACTCAACGCCCTCGCCAACCGCCTTTTGCCTGTAGAGGGCGATATCGGCAGCCAGGTCCCGCGCCGCCGTGCGCAGAGCGCCGTTCGCAACAATCCTCTGCCAGGTCAGGGAAGCCATACTTGCCACGATACCGAAAATCGCAACGACAATCAACAGTTCTATCAGCGAAAAACCTCTTATTATTTTTCCCCTGTTCATATAGTCCCTGCCGATGGAATTCCGAACGTGAAAAACAGCCGTGCTTCTTTTTGTAGAATTAAAACCCCAGTTTTATAATGAAACATGCAGACGTTACTGTCAACAAGAATAAATACAAATGTGTGAAAAAAGTCCAGACCTCTCCGTCATGATGCCAAAAACGTCATTTTTTTGGACATCCGTTGTTGGCTCCTTACCGACCTCTACGGACAACCATTTATGAACATGAAGCTTGATGCTCTCGTTAAAAGTCCGAAAACCGTCATTCCGGCGAAAGCCGGAATCCAGAAGCACCTGAATTCACTGGATTATGAACATTAAGCTTCGCTTTCCGTGTCAAGCACGGAATGACAAAAAGGGGCAAAATCGACTTTTGACGAGTTCATCAAGCTTCGCTTTGTGAACATGAAGCTTCGCTTTCACCGGGGCGACGGATTAGCTTAATTTTGATGCTCTCGTCAAAAGTCCAAAAACCGTCATTCCGGCGAAAGCCGGAATCCATAAGCACCTAAATTCACTGGATTACGTGTCAAGCACGGAATGACAAATAGGGGTAAAATCGACTTTAGACGAGTTCATCAATTTTGCAATTGGCTCTGATGTCATTAAAATTGCGATCCACCGATGAAAACAGGCGCGAAAACATGTTATTTCCGGGCAAA